>NZ_JBQRUN010000002.1:0-487636 GCF_053485835.1 Thalassotalea fusca | reverse complement strand
ACGTAACCATTTCCAGTTCGTGTTGTTGCGGGGATGGCTCTCTTAACATGGTTCATTATTGTGAATTTCCATGTTTTTATTAGATCAAAGTCCTAGACTACTGTCTAGGACTTTGTCATCAGTCTGAAAGGTGCCATTTGGCACCTTTCGAACATTTTACATTATGATATGTAGCTTATTTAGCAGGTAACGTTGGCACTTTAATGTTAGCCATTTCGTGCATTACTCGTACAACCTGACAGCTATAACCAAACTCGTTGTCGTACCATACGTATAGCACTGCACGATCTTCGTCAACGATAGTCGCTTCAGAATCTACAACACCAGCATAACGTGAACCAACTAAATCAGTCGATACGATTTCTGTAGAAGCTGTATAATCAACTTGGTTACGTAAATCTGAGTCTAATGCGATTTGACGTAAGTAGTCATTTAAACCGTCAGTAGTCGTAGCTTCTTTTAAGTTTAAGTTCATAATTGCCATAGAAACGTTTGGCGTTGGAACACGAATCGCGTTACCTGTTAATAAACCTTTCAATTCTGGTAGTGCTTTAGCCACTGCTTTTGCAGCACCAGTAGATGTGATAACCATATTTAATGGAGCACTACGACCACGACGAGGTGATTTGTGGTAGTTATCAATTAAGTTTTGGTCGTTTGTATATGAGTGAACAGTTTCAACGTGGCCGTTCTTAATACCAAAACGATCATTTACTGCTTTTAAAACAGGTGTAATTGCATTCGTTGTACAACTAGCAGCAGATACAATCTTATCTTCATCTAAAATCATGTCATGGTTTACACCATAAACGATGTTTTTAATGTCACCCTTAGCTGGTGCTGTTAGCAATACTTTGCTCACACCTTTTGATTGTAAATGTTGACCAAGACCTTCTTCGTCACTCCAAATACCTGTATTATCAACCACTAAAGCGTCATTAATACCGTATTGCGTGTAATCAATTTCTGAAGGCGATTTAGCGTAAATTACTTTTATAAACGCACCGTTTGCTTTAATTACGTTGTTTTCTTCATCAATGGTAATGCTGCCGTTGAATGCACCATGTACAGAATCGCGACGTAATAAACTCGCACGTTTTGCTAAGTCGCCGTCTTTGCCTGGACGAATAACGATTGCGCGAAGGTTTAGTTTTGCACTTGGGCCAGCACGCTCAATTAAAAGGCGAGCTAGTAAGCGACCAATGCGACCAAAACCGTAAAGTACAACGTCTTTACTTTCTTGCTCTTCTGCGCCTTTAGAGATTTCAGTTAATTCTTTTTCTAGATATTGTTCAATTGAAAGGCCATTTGCAGCGCCTTTAAATAAATAGCTATACGCCAATTTACCCACATCGATGCGCGCTGGAGCAAGTGGCATTTTGCTTAATGCTTCAACGAATGGGTAGCTTTCACGTAAACGTAATTTGCTTTCTTCATGCAAAGCAACTGATTTGTGAGCTTTTATAATGTCGATCGCAGAAGCGTTAACCAAAGGACGACCATATACAGAAATTTCAATTCCTTTGTTTCTAAATAATTGGCCAATAATCGGCTGCATATTTTCTGCAAAAGTTTGGCGTTCTTGCCAGCTAGTTTGATATTGTTGCTCAAGATGAGACGTCATTACGTAAACCTTTTATTTCAGTCAATTGAACGATAGGCTATCATTGATTATACAAATAAATCATGAATAGCCAAATGCGCGCGTATTGTAATTCAACATGAAATATTTCGCCACTGGTTACACAAATTATTTCACTAAAATTAGGCAAAATAGATGAAAGTGACTCTAGTTGTTTTATTAGGCTTAGCCACCTTGAGTGTAGGTTGTGATAATGGTAATAATTTTGCCACGTTATGCGAAATGCACCCTGAAATTTGTAATGAGTTTGAAGAAGATTCTTGGTGTAAAAAAGAAAGAATTGACGTAGGTTTAGCTAATTTAGCAGATAAAGAAAAGCCGAATGAACTCAATAAGTTTAATCGTCTTATTGCATACGAAAGCTACAGCAAGTGTATGGCCCATGCGTCTAAAATTGAGCACATTAAGCTAAAAGAAAAGAAAACAAAGCGCATCAATAACTGGATGAAAGCGCAAGAAAAAATTGAAGAGCTTTCAAATGAAACGAAAAATATGACCCACCCTCGCCTACTTTATTTTCACTGGACTCGTCATTTAGATGAAGAAGCGTTACATAAATTTCTCGCTTTAGAGGGAACAAAAGCGATGGAAAATCCAGAATCTTTGTTCGATTTGGCAACCTATTATATTAAACGAGATCCCGACAAAACATTAGGGTTACTTTATCACGCCTTAGAACTATACAAACCACAAGCGAAAATAAACGTAGAGATATTTAAATCGCTGTCTTCAATTTATGCGGATAAAAATGAACCTAAACAATCTTACATTTGGCTAAAAATGTTGGCGTTGTATGACCCTGAAGATGCAGATATTACTGAGAATACTTTGATTAATTTCACAGCTCAGCACAATCTCGACCAAGCGTTCTTGGACAAAGTGGCAGCGTCTACATTAGATAAAATTGAAGAGGGGCAGTTCAAAGCCCCGAAATATTAGGTGTTATAAGACTGCGTTATTCTTCTTTTTTAAAGTCTAAACTCAAAGAGTTAACGCAGTATCGCTTACCCGTTGGTTGTGGTCCATCATCAAATACATGCCCTAAATGTGAATCACAATGAGCACATAATATTTCAATACGCGACATGCCATGCGTATGATCTTCACGGTATGCCACTTGTTTTTCAATACTCTGATAGAAACTTGGCCAGCCACAGCCCGAATTAAACTTAGCTTGTGAAGTAAATAAACGCTGCTCACAACAGGCACAATGATAGGTTCCATTTACCCAGTGATCGTTATAGATGCCAGTAAAAGGCCGTTCTGTAGCAGCGAGCCGACAAACTTGATAGGCTTCAGGCGATAGTTTTGCTTTGTACTCTTCGTCTTTCATGCTCGCTCCTTTGTGATTTAGTCATTGATTAGCTGATAGCTAACATTGGCCTGTCTGCCTGAGACCACTCAACATGAAACTTTTTGCCTGCAGCTTTATCCACACGTTCAAACGTGTGCGCGCCAAAAAAGTCACGCTGGCCTTGAAGTAAGTTTGCTGGTAATACACCGCTTCTCATGGAATCAAAATAAGAAAGCGATGAAGCTATCGCCCCCGCTGGAATACCCATAAGTGTAATTTGTGCAACGGCTTTACGCCAATTCATCTGATGACCATTGAGTTGTTCAATAAAGAACGAATCAAGCAATAAATTCTCTAATGCTTCATTTCGTTCAAACGCTTCCGTTATTGATTGCAAAAATACCGCACGAATAATGCAGCCTGCTCGCCAAATTTTGGCTATGCTAGCAAAATCTAACGACCAACCATGCTCTTTTTCAGCAAGCTTCATTAATTGGAAACCTTGTGCGTAAGCGCATATCTTTGCACAGTAAAGCGCATCATGAAGGTAATCAATAAATGTTGATTTTTCAGCTTCTGACAATGTTAATTTTTCAGGGCCGTTTAGTTGCTGACTAGCTTCTGTACGGAGTGCTTTAAACGAAGAAATTGAACGTGCATAAACGGCTTGTGCAATTGTCGGCGCTGGAGTGCCAAGTTCTAAACTGCTCATTGCTGTCCATAAGCCAGTGCCTTTTTGACCCGCTTTGTCCAAAATCAAATCAACCAACGGCGCACTACTGCCGTTTTCCTCAACAGTGTGACGTAACACTTCAACAGATATTTCCATTAAGTAGCTATCTAACGGGCCTTTATTCCATTGTTCGAATATGTCAGCGATTTCAGCCACGGAAAGACCAACACCTTCTCGTAATACATGATATGCCTCACAGATAATTTGCATATCAGCATATTCAATCCCGTTGTGCACCATTTTAACGTAATGCCCAGCACCAGATGGACCGATATAGGCAGCACATGGCTCTCCATGATTAACCACTTCGCCTGGCTTAGTTCTTTCAATAGGTTTACCGGTAGAAGGATCTACTTTCGCTGAGATTGCTTCCCAAATAGGTTTGATACGAGTCCACGCATAAGGCGAGCCACTCGGCATTAGCGCAGGACCAAAACGAGCCCCTACTTCACCACCAGACACAGCTGACGAAAATAAAATAAATTGATTTTGATACTTTTTCTCTCTGGCAACAGTGTCTACCCATAAGCTGTTACCGGTATCGATAACTATGTCGTCAGGCTGAATACCTGCACCAATTAGACTAGCACAAACCTGATCGACAGGTTCGCCGGCTGGAACTGACAAAACAATAAGGTGTGGTGCTTTTAACTTTGATAAGAGCTCGGTATAAGAAGAACATCCAATAACACGTGGTTCACCAGATTGTTTTTCCGCAAGATCTTGCGCAATTGCATCGTCAACTTTTTCTTTATTCAAATCAAAAGCCGCAATTGAGTACCCATTATCAGCTAAATTGAGCACTAAATTTTTGCCCATTACGCCCAATCCAATAAAGCCAATGTCGCACTGCACGTTTGATTGTGTCATTTTATTTCTTCCGTTACGTCGAACTCGTCTTAAATTGTGGCGCATTCTACCACGCAAACACCATTATTGCTAACTATAATCCGTATTTAACCCATTAATAACCAACGCATATAAACACATAACACAATTCGTAATAATATTTCTTTTGTTATGATATATCACTATATGGAGCAATTAAAACTTGTAATATCGCAAATTTGATGTAATTTTACTACATTATGTAAATTTGATAGGGTGAGTTATGACAATTAGAGTTGGAATTAACGGTTTTGGGCGTATTGGTAGATTTGTGTTTAGAGCTGCTGCGGAAAGAAATGATATTGAAGTTGTAGGAATTAACGACCTTATCGACATCGATTATATGGCATATATGCTCAAATACGACTCAACGCATGGTCGATTCCAAGGTACGGTCGAAGTGCGAGGCAATACGCTAATCGTAAACGGAAAAGAGATACGCGTTACCGCTGAACGTAACCCTGAAGCATTGAAATGGGATGAAATAGACGTTGATGTAGTTGTTGAATCTACTGGCTTATTCTTAACTGACGACGCTGCCCGTCAACACATTCGTGCTGGTGCTAAAAAGGTAGTTATGTCTGCCCCTTCCAAAGATGACACTCCTATGTTCGTTGTTGGGGTAAACGAAAACAGTTATCAAGGTCAAGAGATTGTATCTAATGCTTCTTGTACGACAAACTGTCTTGCGCCTATCGCTAAAATCCTTAACGATAACTGGGGGATCAAAGACGGTTTAATGACAACCGTTCATGCCACTACTGCAACTCAAAAGACAGTAGACAGCCCATCTGCTAAAGATTGGCGAGGCGGACGCGGAGCAGCACAAAACATAATCCCATCGTCAACGGGCGCAGCCAAAGCTGTGGGTAAAGTTATTCCACAGTTAAATGGCAAGTTAACGGGCATGGCATTTCGTGTACCAACGCCAAATGTTTCAGTTGTTGATCTTACAGTTAATCTTGAGAAACCTGCCACCTATGAAGAAATCTGTCAGGCAATGAAATCAGCAGCTAACGGTCCGTTAAAAGGTATTTTGGGCTATACAGAAGACGACGTAGTTTCAAATGATTTTATCGGTGAGACTTGCACATCAGTATTTGATGCGGGAGCTGGTATTGCATTAACAGATACTTTCGTTAAGGTTGTTTCATGGTATGACAATGAAATTGGCTATTCTAACAAGGTGTTAGATCTTGTTAGCTATATATGTGAATACAGCCAGAGTGAAGGCATTCTTAAGTCTGCTTAACTTATACCAATCTAATAAAGTTACAATGCTACTCATATGAGTAGCTTTTTTGTGTGCGTTGTTACAAAACTGGAAGGTAGTTCCAGAATTAATCCTAAAACTAAAAAAAAATGCGCTGTTTGCGCATTTTTTATACTTGTACGTGTGACTAAGTTACAGCGCACCCGCCCAAATCACAGTTGACTTGATGATGCTAAATTAACATGCGCCAACGCTTCTTTTGCTAATTGGGTTATTTTTCCCCAATCCTTTTGATTGACGATTTCGTCAGACACCAACCACGAGCCACCACAACACGCAACATTCTTTAACGCCAAATAATCATTGATATTATTCAAGTTGATTCCGCCTGTTGGACAAAAGCGTATGTCTGGAAATGGTCCACCTATTGATTGAATGGCTTTAACACCACCTGAGGCTTCAGCTGGGAAAAACTTGAAGTGATCATATCCAGCATCAATACCATCCATCAATTCAGAAATAGACGAAATACCAGGTATCAGTGCGATATCACCTTCTTTACCTGCTTGTAATAGATCCTTAGTTAATCCTGGGCTAATCGCGAATTTTGCTCCTGCATCTGCTGACTGTTGCAATAACTCTCTGTTAGTCACAGTACCAGCACCCACAACGGCTTCAGGTAATGCATCAGCAATTGTTCGTATAACATCAATTGCAGCTGGCGTTCTAAGCGTAACTTCCAGTACTTTTATATCAGCAGCCAATAACGCTTCAGCAATAGGTAAAGCATCTTCAACATTCTTAATTACTAATACTGGAACAATTGGTCCCATATTAAACAAATCGTTTGGCGACACTTGCCAATTTTGAGATAACGTCATGATTCCTCTTTATTATGTTGGCGAAGATAGGCCGAAGCACCTAATATGCCCGGTTGTGATTCCGTAATGACATATGTAGGAATCGCTTGATTAAATCGGGTAAAGCGCCCTTTTTGTTCAAAACGATTTCTAAAATCACTATTCTTCAAATATTCAATAAAACGTGGCACGATTCCGCCTGCAATGTATACACCACCAAAACTTGACATAGTCAGTGATAAATTGCCGGCGAAACTACCCAGTGTTTTGCAAAATTGTGCAAGCGTTTGTACGCAATAATCACATTCATTTGCCAGTGCTTTAGCAGTAATGTCTTTAGCAGTAATGTCTTTAGCAGTATCAAATTTAGGCTCAATATCATTTATTTGACATATTGCATGATAAATCTGCTCAATACCTAAACCCGAAAGAAGTTGCTCATAAGACACATGCTCGTATTTTTCTAACAACTTCTCGAGTATCTTTATTTCTTGTATATCAATAGGTGCGAAGTCGACATGACCGCCTTCTCCACCAACACTTACCCATTGTCCATCCACGGGGAATAAATTAGCTACTCCTAAGCCAGTGCCTGGGCCACAAATGGAAATAGGATAGTTTTCAACTGCTTCTCCATCGCCAATTTTCACTTTTTGGTGTTCAGCTAAATGCGGAACGGCATGGGCAATAGCGGTATAATCGTTAATCAATAGCAGCTTTCTAAAACCAAAAGTGGTTTTAAGCGCCGACTTAGAAAACTGCCAAGGTAAATTCGTCAGCTTTATTAAATCTTTGTCGACGGGGCAAGCAATAGCGAAACAGGCATTTATTTCAGAATTTTCTAGTTTAAATTTCTCAATATAATCCGCAACGATACTTTCTAAGGATGGGTAATCCTTACATTGATAAACAACTAAACTCTCTGTTTCGCCGTCCGGCAAAGCTTGTCCAATGCGTAAGTTAGTACCGCCAATGTCGGCAACTAGGTTTACTACGTTATTCATGCCAAATTACGCTTCCGTATTGTCAAATAATGAACAAGCACCAGTATTTGCCGAGCTAAGGTTTCTACGCATAAAACCAAATATCTCTCTGCCCATACCGTGGTGATGGCCGTTAACTTGGAATAGTCTTAATTCTCTATTAGCTAACTCTTCATCTGATACTAATAGTGACAACTCTCCTGTTTCAGCATTCAATGAAATAATGTCGCCATTTTCAATTTTAGCAATTAAGCCACCATCGAGTGCTTCTGGGCACAAGTGTATGGCAGCTGGCACTTTGCCAGATGCTCCTGACATTCGACCATCAGTCACTAATGCGACTTTAAAGCCTTTGTCTTGTAATACGCCCAAAGGTGGCGTTAGCTTATGTAACTCAGGCATACCACGGGCTTTTGGCCCTTGAAACCTAACTACCGCGACAAAATCTTTTTCTAGTTCACCTGCTTTGAACGCAGCTTCAAGTTCATGCTGATCTTCAAATACAACGGCTGGTGCTTTAACAACAGCACTGCCTTCGCGCAATGACGATGTTTTGATTACAGACGTGCCTAAATTACCTTTTAACACTTTCAAACCACCGTCTGCTTTAAACGGTTTGCTAACTGTTGCAATGACCTCTGGATCAGCAGAAACATCTAAAGAATCGACCCAAGTTAGTTTGCCATTGTCGAGTACAGGCTGTTTAGTGTAGCGAGTCAGGCCGCGACCACAGATAGTTTCAACATCTTCGTGCAATAAGCCCGCTGACAGTAGTTCTTTAAATAATAACGCCATGCCGCCAGAATTATGGAAATGGTTTACATCTGCCGAGCCATTCGGATAAATACGTGTTAGTAATGGCACTGCATCCGACAAATCATTAAAGTCTTGGAAATCAATAATGATGCCAGCTGCCTTGGCAAAGGCGATAATGTGCATTGTTAAATTAGTAGAACCACCAGTGGCTAACAACGCGACAATTGCGTTAACTATAGAGCGTTCGTCAACCATTCGACCAACAGGCATGTAGTTTCCTGACTGTTGCGTTATACGGGTTACTTGTCTAGCTGCGGCGCGCGTTAGTTCATCTCTCAATGGTGTATTCGGTGGAACAAAAGAAGATCCCGGTAAATGAAGTCCCATGACTTCAACAACCAATTGATTAGAGTTTGCCGTACCATAAAAAGTACATGTACCAGCACTATGATAAGATGCAGATTCGGCTTCAAGTAGTTTATCTTCGCCAATTTCGCCTTTGGCAAATTGCTGTCTTACTCGCGCTTTTTCTTTATTAGGAATACCTGAAGGCATTGGCCCTGCGGGTACAAACACGGTTGGCAAATGTCCAAACGTCATACTAGCAATCAACAAGCCTGGTACGATTTTGTCGCAAATACCTAACATTAACGCGCCATCAAACATGTTGTGCGATAGCGCCACAGCTGTTGACATAGCGATTACATCACGGCTCATCAGACTTAAATCCATGCCCGGTTGTCCCTGTGTAACGCCGTCACACATTGCTGGTACACCACCAGCAAATTGAGCAACACCACCCGTTTCTTTTACAGCCTCTTTAATAATGGCAGGATACGTTTCATACGGTTGATGTGCCGATAACATATCGTTATAGGCTGATACAATCGCGATATCTGAGCGATTAATTCCTCTTAATATTTGCTTCTCTTCTTTGCCACAAGCAGCAAAGCCGTGTGCTAAATTTCCACACGATAAATTGGCACGGTGGACTGTATCAGCTTTAGCTGCGTCTATTCGTTCGAGGTATTGCGCTCTACTATCTTTAGAACGTGCAATGATTCGTTCGGTAATTTCTAATATACGTTTATTCATTATCACTCCGCCCAAAACACTTGTGTGTTTACTGCTGGGGATTGAAGAAATGCTCTGATAGGCATTTCATTTACATTGGTGTTCGCAAGAGCTTCTTGCAGTACAGCTTCCTTGCCGGTACCAACGATATGTAAGAACACATTGTTACTTTGCTTAAGCGCATTAAAACTAAAGCTGATACGTTCATGAGGAGCCGATTTAGGCTCTACTTTAATTAACGGTGGGCTATTGTCAGCCAAGCAAAGATCTATTTGATCGCTACAAGGAAACAGTGAAGCAGTATGACCATCTTCACCCATGCCTAGAATGACGACATCAAAAGGTAAAATTGACGAATTAGCTGCTAAGTTCAGATCTGCCAATGTTTCTTCGTTTAAATGCTCACCTTGCTTTAAATGAAAAAACTTTGCGTTAACCGCTTTGTTTTGAATGAGATTTTCAAAAACAAGTCGCGTGTTACTTGCATCACTGTCAATTGTTACCCAACGTTCGTCAGCGAGCGTAATGGTAATGTCTTGCCACGGTAGGTCTAGTTGAGAAAGCGCGTTAAAAAATCCCTTCGGTGTAGAACCTCCAGAAACCGCTATACTTGCTTTTCCTTTTACATTGACAGCATTCACTAATATTTCACTTACTGATTTAGCGAGCGCTTGATCCAACTTGTTTCTATTCTCGTAGGTATGTAATGTATGCATATTTATTCCACCCATTGTCTGTCGTCGCGGGCAATTAGCGAAATTGAGGATACTGGTCCCCAAGATCCTGCGGCATAAGGCTTAGGTGGTTCACATGACGCTTCCCATGCCTGAATGATGCCGTCAGCCCATGCCCAAGCAGCTTCAACCTCATCACGTCGAACAAATAAAGATTGGTTACCATTAATGACTTCCAACATTAAACGTTCATATGCATCAATTACGCGAGAATCCTTATAAGCCTCAGAAAAGCTCAGATCTAATTTGTTCTCATGGATACGCATTTGTGATGCGATTCCAGGGATCTTATTCATCATCTGTAATTCAACACCTTCATCAGGTTGAAGACGAATCGTAAGTTTGTTTGCAGGTAAATCTGCGTAACTGTCTTTAAAAATGTTATGTGGCTGCTGTTTGAAGTGAACAACAATTTCACTATGTTTGGCAGGCATACGTTTGCCAGTTCTTAAGTAAAACGGTACTCCCGTCCAACGCCAATTATCAATTTCTGCTTTAATCGCTACGAAAGTTTCAGTTTGACTTGAAGGATTAGCACCTTCTTCTTCTAAATAACCAGGCACAGGCGAACCACCTAGAAAACCCTCTGTATATTGCCCTCTAACAGTCTTCTCTTTGACGTTTTGCGTAGTTATGGGCAATAAGGCTTTAAGTACTTTTAATTTTTCATCTCGAATACTGTCTGCACTCAAATCAGCAGGCGGCTCCATGGCCAGCAAAGATAGAATTTGCAACAAATGATTTTGAACCATGTCACGCATTTGACCTGCTTCATCATAGAAGCCCCAACGGCCTTCTATACCGACGCTTTCTGCGACAGTAATTTGAATATGATCGATAAAGTTTCTATCCCAGTTTGTTGTAAACAATGAATTTGCAAAACGTAATACTAACAAATTGAGAACAGTTTCTTTTCCTAAGTAATGGTCAATACGATAAATTTGATTTTCTGCAAAATGGCGCGACACTTGATCATTTACAATCTTAGAAGACTCGAGACAGTGACCAATTGGTTTTTCCATTACCACACGATCGTTAGGCGCAATGAGTCCGGCAGCGTGTAAACCGTCAGAAATATCGCCATAAATTGCCGGAGGTGTCGAGAAGTAATAAACACGAGCGCCGCCATTTGAAAATCTTTCTGCCAACTGGGTATATGAATCGGTGTCTTTAAAATCGAGTTGCTGATAAACTAAACGGGATTTTAAACGTGCAAGGGTTTCTTCATTAAGATCCTCTTTTACAAAGTTCTTAATGTTTTCTTCTATCGTTTGAACAAACTCCGCTAGTTCAATCTCGTGGCGAGCAACACCAACTATGCGGCTCTCGTCACTAAGTAGACCTGCGTGATCTAATTGATATAAAGCGGGAAGTAACTTTCTACGGGATAAATCGCCTAATGCGCCAAATATAACGATTTCGCTAGCAGACTGATAATCAGATTTTTTCATTTCAATAACTTCTCTGGTTCGGACTATCGTAGTGTCATTGTAACTAAACTACATTTACCCGTTAATTTATCGTCATTATCGCCTTCAGTAAAGTACTTTTTGTAATTTTACTACAGAAACAAAATACTTTAAGCACTACGCACTAGCAGCAAATAACTACTTATATAAGTATTAAACATTTGCAAGTTTTTGCCATTTTGATTTATATTAGGTGACAAAATGAAATAAATTTTCATTTATTTCGTTATTTATGAGTAAATTTATTACACTCTGTAAGATTTCTAAGGCCAAAATGTAATGAACATATTAGAAAAAATAGCCAATGAATTAGACACTTTTAGTAAGTCAGAGAGAAAAGTTGCGGAAGTAATTTTAGCCTCTCCAAATACGGTAATTCACGCTAGTATCGCCGCATTGGCCAAGCAAGCTAATATAAGTGAGCCCACAGTTAATCGATTTTGTCGTCGTTTAGATACCAAAGGTTATCCTGATTTTAAATTGCATTTGGCACAGAGCCTTGCAAATGGTACGCCTTATGTAAACCGACACGTTGATGAAAATGACACTGCTGATGAATACACAGCAAAGATTTTTGAATCTACCATGGCAAACTTAGAGTTAGCGCGAAAAAGCCTTGATGGAAATACCATTAATCGAGCGGTTGACTTATTAACACAAGCTAACAAGATTTCGTTTTTTGGCCTTGGTGCCTCGGCTGTTGTCGCACATGATGCACAAAATAAATTTTTTCGGTTCAATGTACCGGTAGTTTATTTTGATGACATATTAATGCAACGAATGAGTGCTATTAATAGCCGTCAAGGTGATGTTGTCGTTGTCATTTCACATACAGGAAGAACTAAGTCCCTTGTAGAAGTGGCAAGTTTAGCCAAAGAAAACGATGCTACTGTTATAGGTATAACAACGCAAGGCACCCCTTTAGCGAAAGAATGTAATATCGTGTTATCAGTAGAAGTCGCGGAAGACACTGATTTATACATGCCAATGTCATCACGCATTGCGCAACTTACACTCATAGATATTCTCGCGACAGGTTTCACATTACGACGCGGAACCAAATTCAGAGATAATCTCAAGAAAGTAAAAGACAGCTTACGAAGTTCTAGATTTGAGCGAAAAGAATAATAACGTTAGCTGTTACTCAAGAAACAAATTAAACCACTTAATTATAAGTAAGGATAACAATGCCTAGAAGAACGAAAATTGTTGCTACCTTAGGTCCAGCAACTGAAGATAGAGAAACCCTAAAGCAAGTTTTAGCCGCTGGGGTGAATGTTGTTAGGCTTAATTTTTCCCATGGTTCTGCAGAAGACCACATTAATCGTGCAAAGCTAGTCCGTGAAATTGCGGCTGAGCTGGGTGTTTATGTTGGTATTTTAGGTGATCTACAAGGTCCAAAAATACGAATTTCAACATTCAAAGATGGCCCTATTCAATTGGCAATTGGTGATAAATTTGAATTAGATGCGACGCTGGCAAAAGGCGAAGGTTGCAAAGAAAAAGTAGGTATTGATTACAAAGCATTACCAAATGATGTTTCTGCCGATGATATATTATTGCTTGATGATGGCCGTGTACAACTTAAAGTTACTCACACAACTGATACCTCAGTATTCACTGAAGTTATAATTGGTGGTCCATTATCAAATAACAAAGGTATTAATCGTCAAGGTGGTGGACTTTCAGCTGCCGCACTAACCGAGAAAGATAAAGAAGATATTAAAGTTGCCGCTCAACTGAACGCTGACTTTCTTGCCGTATCTTTTCCTCGCGATGCTTCAGACATGCGAGAAGCACGCCTTCTAGCACAAGAAGCAGGTTGCGATGCTCGCTTAGTCTCTAAAATTGAACGTGCTGAAGCGGTAAACGATAACAAAGTACTCGACGACATCATTCTCGCGTCTGACGTTGTAATGGTAGCTCGTGGCGACTTAGGTGTTGAAATTGGCGACGCGGAGTTGGTTGGTAAACAAAAGCACATTATTGCTCGCTCTCGTCAACTTAATCGTGCAGTAATCACTGCGACGCAGATGATGGAAACCATGATCGAGCAACCTATGCCAACACGTGCAGAAGTTATGGATGTGTCAAATGCTGTTTTAGATGGCACCGACGCGGTCATGCTTTCAGCAGAAACAGCAGCGGGTAAATACCCTGTTGAAACAGTTAAAGCAATGTCAGCCGTTTGTATCGGTGCTGAAAAACATAGCTCTGTCACTACATCTAAGCATCGCATTGAAATGATGTTTAACGAAGTGTCAGAAACTATTGCCCTTTCAGCAATGTATGCGGCTAACCATTTAACTGGTGTAAAAGCTATCATCGCGCTAACTGAATCGGGCCATACGAGCAAAATCATGTCTCGCATTACGTCAGGTCTACCTATTTATTCATTGTCTCGTCATGCTAAAACACTTAATAAAACGGCTATTTATCGTGGTGTTTACCCAGTAGCTTTTGACTCAACCGCTTGTGATAACGACAATTTGTCAAAAACAGTTTTAGCGGAAGTTTCTAAGATTGCTAACCTTAAAGAAGGTGACAAAGTGATTTTCACCCATGGTGATTTAATGGAAACTGTTGGCGCAACTAACACATTAAAAATTCTAACAGTCTAGTAATTTCAAAAGAGTGTAAGTTAACAATCGAACAAAACTCCTGAACTATTCAGGAGTTTTTTTTATTTCAACATTCAGCATTCTTGTCGGCTGTTTTGAAAATACATGTATTAGAAAAACAGCCAAAAAAAATACCAGTCAATTAACATTTGACTGGTACTTTATTACTACTTTCAATATCGATATAAGTTATCGATGAAAGCTAAGTTACTTTTTAGAATTCAACTTTGAATTCAGCACCTACGAAGCGACCTTCATTTACAATAACTGTATTGTTAGTAAAATCTACAGCGCCAATTGATTGTTGTGTATCAAAGATATTACGAACAAACACAGCAAACTCGTATGTATTTTCTTCTGCGAAGTAAGTGTAACCTGAACGTAAACCACCTTCTAATAATGCGTCACCAGTAAATTCTTTAGACTCATACAAGAAGAAGCTAATTTCGTCGCGGTAAGACCAGTCAGTATAAACGTAAAACTCGCCTTCACCGATTTCTTTAGAGTATCTAGCTGTGAAGTTGAAAATCCATTCTGGCGCATGTGGTAGGCTGTTACCGTTAATTGCCGCTTTCTGATTAACCACTTCATCCATAATCGTACAAGAAGCACAAACTGGGATGAATAAGTTGTCATCTTTAATTTCAGTATTGTTATAACTTACTGAAGCTGTAACGGAGAATTCATCTGTGATCATAAACTCTGAGTCAATTTCAAAGCCATAACCAACTGTTTCTTCCGCATTTACTAAGCTAGCAACGTTACCTTCAACACCACCAACAGAAGTTAGTTGTTGATCATCCATAGTGAAGTAGAATACAGACGCATTGATTCGCCCCATTCCGTCTAACACATCACTTTTCACACCTGTTTCAAATGAAAGGATAGTTTCGCTATCAGCGATTGAAATACCATCATCAAAAGCGAAAAGAGAACGACCTTGAATACTCGGTGCACGGAAGCTGTCAGCAATACGCGCATACAAGTTTACATCGTCGGTATATTTGTAAGAAGCACTGATATCCCAGCTCACATGTGAATCACTTGGATTAGCTTCGCCACGAACTGAATCTGGTGCACCAAAAATAGCTAATGGGCTTTTGAAACGTTCTGAACTGTATTCTTTTTCATCATCAGAATAACGTAAGCCAAGTGTTACTTGTAGCTTTTCAGACATTTGGTAATCAAATGAGCCAAATACCGCCCATGCAGTTGTATCTTGCTTTTGAACTACGTAGCCATTTTGCGCGCCGTTACCAAATAACGTATCGTATGCAAAACTTTCGATAGTCATGTCTTCTTTAAAGTAAAACACACCAGCTTGGTAGTTAAAGTCGCCGTCGAAATTACTCGTTAAGCGAAACTCTTGCGTGAATTGGCTGTGATCAGGTAAACCGTCAGCAGTTTCTGAAGAAATGTTGATAATGCCAGGACCTGAAGGTTCAAAATCTGGCGGACAAGCAAAACCATTACAACCATAACCACCATCAACGTCAGCGCGTGAATAGATTTCAGCACTTTCGTAACCAGTAATTGAAGTAAATACATAGTTATCTAGATCGATTTCAAGTTTAAAGCTTGCGCCTTCAGCTTCTACTTGTTGCGTCGCACGAGAAGCTGCGTCGTGGTAAACCACGTCACTATCAAACCCTGATGCCAATTTACCAGTTGCCCCAGCTCTTGCGCCGTTGGCATAAAAAGGAATTGGTTTACCGTCTAAATCACGTGCGTGATAGTTAAATAACGCATAAACGCCGTCATCTTCGTATAGGAACTGAATACGAGCCGCTTGATCGGTGTAACCACCTAATACATCATTTTGTTCAAAACCAGGCGCTTTATTATCGATATAATCGTCACGCTTCTGATGCAAACCAGATACCCTGAATGACAACTCATCTGTAATGCCACCACTTACAGCTGCACGTAAATCTGATGTACCCTTGCTACCGTATGACAAAGACGCAAAGCCTTCAAAAACCTGACTAGGTTTTACTGTGTCAAACTTAACAAGCCCTGCTGGAGTATTACGGCCGAACAAGGTACCTTGTGGCCCTTTAAGTGCTTCTACTCGCGAAACATCAAAAACTGGGAAACCTTTAAGAATTGGGTTTTCCTGAACAATATCATCTACCACTAATGAAACTGGTTGAGATGCATTTAAATCAAAATCTGAGTTACCCAAACCACGCATATAAAAACGCGGGAAAGTACGACCGAACGAAGACTCTACCGACAAACTTGGTACACGAGCGTTTAAAAAGCGAATATCCATCGCTGCATCATTTAATACATCAAGCTTTTCGCCTTGTAATGCTGAAACCGCAATAGGAACTTCTTGCACATTTTCAACACGCTTACGAGCGGTTACTTCTATAACTTCGAGGCCTTTAACCTCTTCTTTAGCTTCTTCTGCAAGACCGACCTGACTGTAGCCAACAGCAGACGACAACAATGCAACCTGCACACAAGACGCAAGAACGCTTCGTCCGAACTTTTTCATTAGTACTCTCCCAAGGACTAGTTGTTATACTATTTTTATCTTTGTTGTTTAAAAAAACACTCGTTATTATAGCTTTTTACGAGAAAAATGCTCTATTTCGTGAAATTTAATTGCTTATAGAAGCTGACACCATAGTCAAACGGAGATAAATCGAACATTTCGGCTAAAGTTTGACCTAAACAGGCGAAAGTATTCATCTCACCTAAGTTAACCGAATCAATATTATGGTGATAAGCCAACATCGGAACATATTCACGAGTATGATCACTTCCAGGCCATGTTGGGTCACAACCATGGTCTGCAGTTAAAAATAACAAATCACTCTCACCCATGGCTGCATAAATTTCAGGTAATCGTTTATCAAATTCTTGTAATGCATCAGCGTAGCCAATCGGGTCGCGACGATGGCCATAGTCTTGATCAAAATTTACTAAATTAGTAAAAATAATACTCTTGTCTTGTGCGGTTTTAATATGCTTAATAGTTGCATCAACTAATGCATCAATACCTGTTGCTTTGGTTTTCTCTGAAATACCTTGATGGGCAAAAATATCTGCTATTTTACCAACACTGATGACATGTCCACCTTCATCGGTAAATTTGTCGAGAATCGTCGGCGCTGGCGGTAATACGGAGTAGTCTCTACGATTACCCGTACGCTCAAAACCGTCTGCATTGTCACCTGTAAATGGTCTGGCAATGACTCGACCAATATTATAGTCATAGTCGTCGAGTAGGCCCCTTACTGTTTCGCAATATTGGTATAAACTATCTAAACCAAAATGCTCCTCATGAGCCGCAATCTGAAAAACGCTATCAGCTGAAGTGTAACAAATAGGTAGCCCTGTACGTATGTGCTCTTCACCTAAAGACGCTATAATTTCGGTTCCAGATGCGTGGCGATTGCCTAACATACCGTTATAGCCTGTTGCTTCATTAATCTTACTAATCAACTCTTCCGGAAAACAGTTAGTTTTGTTGGTAAAATACCCCCATTCAAAAAGCACTGGTACACCCGCCATTTCCCAATGTCCGCTTGGCGTATCTTTACCACTACTAATTTCTGCTGCATAGCCAAAAGCCCCCTTTTTGGGTTTTCCACAATGCATAGGGAATGTTTCTTTGCCTGCTTCAATACACGCCCTTACCAAACCTAAAGCAGCTAAATTTGGCAGAGCCATTTCTTTACCAGTTTTGTCAAAATAATACTGCGCAATGTGAGCAAATGTGTTTGCTGACTCATCACCAAACTTATTTGCGTCGGGCGCATGCCCAATTCCAAAACTATCGATAACTAAAATTATTGCTCTTGCCATTTTTTTAACCTATTTCAAATTTATATCATGACCATCTGGTCAAGATATGTTAATTTACCACTAATCACATTTACAACCTAGTGCAAATATTCATTATTTCGTACTAAATTTATGACAAAGTATAGTTAAACCTGTTGTTTTATATAGGAGAATGTAACGAATTCGTTCATAATCTTGCCTTTTATGTGTAACAGAGTTTAATGAGTTAAGGCTTCAAGTACATTGCAAACTACAAAACCAACAATTATCGCCATCGCTGGTGCTTCAGCATCAGGAAAAACGCTCTTTGCTGAGACAATTTACGACGAGTTACTACCAGAACTTGGTAAACACGGGATCTCTATTATAAAAGAAGATTCCTATTATCGTTGTCAGGATCACTTGGCGTTTGAAGATCGTTTAGCTACTAATTACGACCACCCTGACGCTTTTGAACATGACCTCATGGCGGAGCATTTACAAGATTTAGTCAATAATAAGTCTGTAGAATGTCCCGTATATTGCTATAAAACACATACGCGTACGTCTGAAACGAAATCAATTAACCCTACCCCCATTATCTTAGTTGAAGGTATATTACTTTTCAGCAATCCAGAATTACGCAAGCAGTTCGATATCAAAGTGTACATGGATACACCGTTGGATATATGCCTGGTTAGACGTATTAATCGTGATACATTAGAACGTGGACGTAGTGTTGAATCAATAACGAAACAATATATAAATACAGTACGCCCTATGTATTATCAACATATAGAACCAGAAAAAGCCTTTGCTGATATTGTTGTTACCAAAGGCGGCAAAAACCGTATGGCTATTGAATTAATTAAGGCTAAAATTCGTCAATTAATGAATGGCGTAACTGCCTAAATAACAATAAATCAAACCCCATTAGCTAATTTACTTTTACTATAACTATAACGACAAGAGGAATTCATGGAACTAGGTGCACTAAGAGGATTAATTGGTATCGGCGTACTGTTAGCCGTTGCTTATTGCTTATCAAAAAATAGAGCTGCGATTAACTGGCGTACTGTAGGTTTTGCTTTCTTGCTGCAATTATTGCTCGGTGCTTTTGTTCTCTATGTTCCAGCAGGTAAGGACGTTCTAGCGTCTATCACAAATGGTGTACAGCAAGTTATTGATAGCGCAAAAGTCGGTATTAACTTTTTGTTTGGTGGCTTAGGCACAGACGCAATGTTTGAAAACGGTGTGGGTTTTGTCTTCGCTGTTCGTGTACTTCCTGTCATTATTTTCTTTTCGTCACTCATTGCAGTTCTTTACTACCTGAACATTATGCAAATCGTCATCAAGATTATCGGCGGCGGTTTACAAAAACTATTAAAAACCAGCAAGCCAGAATCATTGTCTGCAACAGCCAATATCTTTGTTGGCCAAACAGAGGCCCCACTTGTTGTTAAACCCTATATCGCAAAAATGAGTCAGTCTGAACTGTTTGCTATTATGGTTGGTGGTTTGGCGTCAGTTGCTGGTTCCATTTTAGCGGGATATGCCGGTCTGGGTGTTGAACTGAAGTACCTAATCGCAGCCTCATTTATGGCAGCACCAGGTGGTCTTTTAATGGCAAAAATTATTATGCCAGAAACCGAAAAACAATCCTTTGACAATGAAGTTGTAGATTTTGAAGAAGACAACAAACCAACTAATGTTATCGACGCGGCAGCTGCCGGAGCGGCTTCAGGTCTGAAACTTGCCGTTAATGTAGGCGCAATGTTACTTGCATTTATAGCCATTATCGCGTTGCTTAATACATTAGTAGGCGGAACAGCCTCTTTACTTGGGTTTGAAGGCATAACAATTGAATGGTTATTGGGTTATGTGTTCGCACCATTCGCCTTCATTATCGGTGTTCCATACGAAGAAATGCTTCATGCCGGAAGTTTCATCGGCCAAAAGATAGTAGTGAATGAGTTCTTTGCCTATATAAACTTTGTTGAAATAAAAGATACTTTGAGCCCAGTAACACAAGCAATCGTTACATTTGCTCTTTGCGGTTTTGCTAACCTGTCATCCATTGCAATTTTGCTTGGAGGCATTGGTTCTATGGCACCAAGTCGTCGACATGACATAGCCCGTTTGGGAATGAAAGCGATGTTAGCAGCCACTCTAGCCAACTTAATGAGCGCCGCCATAGCCGGTGTATTCATTAGCTTATAGTAAGAATAAAGGAGACAATAGTGTCCAAATCAACAGAGATTGCACAAATTGCATTGTCATTAATGGATTTAACCAGCTTAACCAATGTCGAAACAAACGAAGACATTGTAGAGCTGTGTAAACAAGCCAATTCCCCTGCTGGGAAAACGGCAGCAATTTGCATCTATCCAAGATTTATTCCTATTGCCAAAAAACAGTTAGTTGCTCAAGGCACACCAGAAATCAAAATAGCGACGGTGACTAACTTTCCGCACGGCGATAGCGATATCGATATTGCCGTGGCGGAAACCAAAGCAGCAGTCGCTTATGGCGCTGATGAAGTTGATGTTGTTTTTCCATATAATGCGTTAAAAGCAGGCGATACTGAAACTGGCGCTGCACTTATTAGTGCATGTAAACAGGCGTGTAGTGAAAACGTTTTGCTTAAAGTGATCATTGAATCAGGCGAATTGGCAAGCCCTGAACTTATTAAGTTAGCGAGTGAAATCGCCATTGATGCAGGTGCAGACTTTATTAAGACTTCTACCGGAAAAGTACCTGTAAATGCTACACCTGAAGCCGCTGAGATTATGTTGAATGTTATTAAAGATAAAAACCATGCGATTGGCTTCAAGCCTGCTGGTGGTGTTAGAAATTCAGATGATGCTCAAGTGTATATCTCACTAGTTGATAACATTTTAGGACGAGATTGGCTGTCATCAGCGCATTTTCGTTTCGGTGCGAGTAGCTTATTAGGTAATTTACTTAGCGAGCTTGGCCATGACGCTACACCTAGCAATAACAACGCCTATTAGTTAAAGGGTTAACAATGGCTCAATTGTATTTTTACTACTCAACGATGAATGCGGGCAAGTCTACACACTTGTTGCAATCATCTTATAACTATCGAGAGCGCGGTCTCAACACTGTGCTTTATACTGCACTAATTGATGATCGCTTTTCAGCGGGAAAAGTGTCTTCACGTTTAGGCATCGATGCAGACGCTCGCCTATTCGACAATCAAACTCGATTAGATCAAGATGTATCTGACATTCTTCAGACACAAAATGTTGATTGTGTATTGATTGATGAAAGCCAGTTTTTAACTGAAGCGCAAGTAAAGCAACTCACCAATATTGTTGATGAATTCAACATACCAGTATTGGCATACGGTATTAGAACCGACTTCTTGGGTGATACCTTCGAAGGTAGTGCGGCATTACTTGCCTGGGCTGATAAACTCGTTGAGTTAAAAACAATATGCCATTGCGGTCGCAAGGCTAATTTCGTTATTCGCGTTGACGAGAACGGAAACGCCGCTACCGGCGGAGAGCAAGTTGAGATTGGTGGCAATGAGCGCTATGAATCACTCTGCAGAACCCATTTTAAACAACAGGTTTGGTATAAGAGTGAACAGCCATCTCAACAGCTTCTCGAAGCCTAAACTAGCTGTTCCGTGACAGTCTTCTAAAGACTGTCACTTTCTACTTGAATATACGTTTATCTTTGCTAATTTAACTTCTTAATGTCATTCCCATTTAGCAATTGCTCAATACAATAATTCTTTAAAGGAAAAACAATGACGGTTTTTGCCAGTACTCACCCTTTAATTCAACATAAAACGACGTTACTACGTCAAGATGATATATCAGTTAAGAGCTTTAGAGAGCTAAGCAATGAAATTGCTAGTTTGCTTATGGTTGAAGCAACGGCTGATCTGTCTTTAACAAACACCAATATCACATGTTGGTCAGGTGAAATTAGTGCGCCAATACTTGCTGAAAAACAACCAACACTAGTGCCAATTCTAAGAGCAGGCATCGGCATGTTAGATGGGGCGTTAAATATTTTGCCGTGTGCATCAATTAGCGTAGTAGGTCTAAAAAGAAACGAAGAGACTTTAGAGCCTGAAAGCTATTACGAAAATGTCGTAAATAATATTGATAAACGCACGGCGATTATTATCGATCCAATGCTGGCAACTGGCGGTACCGCACTTGCCACTATTGATTTGTTAAAGTCTTCCGGGTGCAAAAATATTAAAGCGGTATTCTTAGTCGCGGCACCAGAAGGTATAGATAAAATCGTTTCTGCACACCCTGACGTTAATTTATACATTGGCGCAGTTGATGAAAAGCTAAATGATAAAGGCTACATTTTGCCAGGCTTAGGCGATGCTGGCGATAAGATATTTGGTACGCTTTAATTAAACTAATACGTGATTAGTGCGCCCTTCAATTTTTCTGTTCACATAATATTTTAACGTTCATGCTGAGCGCACAGCAGTCGAAGTATGGACGCACGTAATTGCCCTTCGACAAGCTCAGGATGTGCGTATTTTGTAACCCTTCGATTTGTTCATACCTCACACTCAGGATGTACGGGAATTAACTTCCGTTCATGCTGAGCGCGAAGCAGTCGAAGTGTGAACAGCATTTGGATTCGTTCACACTAAGTTGGAAGTAGAACCTTATCCCTGATACTTAATCGTTTTAACAATAACTGGCGGAATTTCTCTAATTTGTGCCTCAATGATTACTGCTTGCTGATATTGTGAAGCAGCGCTTAACGCTTCGTCTTCAGTACGAGCATGAACGCGGGCAATTACATCACCTTTGTTTACTAGCGTTCCCACAGATAAAATACGATCAAAGCCAACGCTATGATCAATTGCTTCACCATTAGCTAACCTTCCCCCTTTTAGCCCAACTACCGACATCCCAATATCTCGAGTTTCCATGCTGGTAATTAAGCCATTACTCGTTGCGATAACGTCTGTCACTACATTCGCTTTTTGCATTGTCTTCCACGGATCTTCCACGAAATCACTAGGGCCACCCAAAGCATGGATCATCTTATTAAATAATTCAGCTGCGGCACCTGAATTAAGCACCTGATTAATTTTCTCTATCGCTTCGTCGTGATTTCTCACTAACATTGCATTAATTAACATTGAAGATGCCAAGGCAACAACAACTTGATGAAGTCGAGGCTCACGTAAATCGCCTGATAAGTATTTGGCCGTTTCTGCCATCTCTAATGCATTCCCAGCCGTACTGCCTAACACTTGATTCATGTCAGTAATAATTGCTTCGGTTGGTACACCTGCGCCTGTCGCCACATTAACGATACTGGTTGCTAACGCTTCAGCGTCTGCAACATTATTCATCATTGCACCGTTGCCGACTTTAACATCCATCACCAACGCGTCTAAACCCGCTGATAATTTCTTAGACAGAATTGACGCTGTAATTAACGGTATAGATTCTACTGTAGCGGTAACATCACGAATGCCATAAAGGCGTTTGTCAGCTGGTGCTAAATTGTCGGTTTGGGAAATAATCGCCATGCCAACATCTTTTACGATTCGCTTAAATTCGGTGATAGTAGGCTGAACATTAAAGCCAGCTATACTTTCCAACTTATCTGAAGTGCCACCTGTATGGCCAAGTCCCCTGCCAGATATCATAGGAACATACGCACCACACGCACCAACAATCGCCGCTAACATAAAGCTGACTTTATCACCTACACCACCCGTTGAATGCTTATCAATGATCGGTCCATCTAATTCAGGCCACGACAGTACATCTCCTGACAATTTCATCGCTTTAGTCAGTTCAACTATTTCACTAGTCGACATACCACGTTGGAATATTGCCATAGCCATTGAACCTACTTGGGCATCATTAAACTTTCCAGACACTAAACCGCTAGCAAAAAATTGAATTTCTTCAGCTGATAGTTCACCACCATCACGCTTTTTACGAATTATTTCTTGTGGTAAATACATGGTACATCCTGTTGTTAATTATCTAAAAGATCGTTTGGGGTAAATGCATCAGGTAATAAGGCCTCTACCGTCCAATGTTTACATTCACCTAAATGGTTAGTAGCAGTTATGGTGGCTGATTGTGCGAAAAATTCGACGATGACTTGTCGACAAGCGCCACATGGTGGCGTCAATTTATCTTCTTCAGTATATATCACCATAGTCTCGAACTTTGTTTCACCTGCTATAACAGCCTGCGCAATACAGTTTCGTTCTGCGCAAACAGTCAGGCCATAAGAGGCGTTTTCAACATTACAGCCGCTGACCATTTTCCCAGATTGTGTTATCGCAGCCGCCCCGACATGAAACTTACTATAAGGTGCATATGCATTGTTATAAGCCTGTTTAGCAAGCTTTATTAATTCATTGTTCATAGATCTTCCTTAAACACCAAAGCCATACCTGACCAAATGGTTAACTTTATTCTACCTATCTACTTAAAGAATACAATGGAAAAATGAACAAATTAGTGATCTTTTAAAATACTTAAAAACTAACTAGTTTCTGCATAAAATCTGCAAGAAACAAACATAAAAAAACCGCACAGTGTGCGGCTTTTTACAATCGAATCCATCATCCTAATTAGAATGTGTACCTAACGCCAATCTTGATGCGATAAGTTGACTGTTTAGCTTCGAATGTCAAATCGTCATTTACAATGTCACCAATGATGTATTGACCTGTCGACTCGTCGATATCCATTTCGATAACTTCACGTGTTCCAAAGTCTTGACGGTAAACTTTACCTTTAGACGAATCTAGTAGATTTAATAGATTGTTCACAACGAAATAAAATTCACCTTTATGACCTTCCATGAAACCAGGGATTTCTTGAGACACATAAAGATCCATTTTTGTCACCCATGGTGCATTTCCTTTACCGCGTGGTGCAAAACCACCAGCGTAACCACTTAAACCTAATTCGTCATAGTAAGCTAATGCTTCAGCTTCAGTGATACCTTCGTATCTTACATTTGGGTCATTAGCTGTAGGAACATAAGCCAAGTAATTGCCACCAAATGTAGAACCAAAACCTGATGGCTGAATTAGATCCTGATTAAAGAAGCGACCACCTTGCAAGTTAACCAAATCGGCTAAATGGCTGTATGGAGAACCTGAATGACGTTCAAAGAATAAGTTAAAGTTAGTTTCGTAACCTTCGAAGAACTCAGTTTTATAACCAAGGCTTAATACAAATCTATGCTCAGTTTCATATGAAGATGTTCCAACTTGAGTTAACTGATGATCGCCAAAGTGACCAAAACGGTAGTTACTACGAGCGGTTGAAGAACCACCAGGGTTACCTTCTGTGATATCCTGATACGTATATGATGCGTTAAATCTAAAGCCGTTATCCCAAGTCTTAGCTAAACCAGTACTTAAAATAACAGAACGTCCATCATCATCAGCGTTAGTTAACATGATGTCTAATTCACGTGTATCGTAGAAAGGTAATGCACCATCTTTTGTGCTACCAACTACATCACCTTCCTGTAACAATGCTGCGTTAATCCATTCTGCTGAATTTTCTTTATCAGTATAGATTGCTGTTGTTGTCCAAGAGAAATCATTGCCCAATTCAGGAATATCAAACATTACTTCTGAATTTAACATGTAAGTCCACTGCGAAGGAATGTCAAAGTTAGGATCAATTAAATTAGCAGTTGACATACCTGTGCCGCTATTAATTGCATCTATAGCTTCTTGAGGTGGCGTTGTTAAGATATTCCCTGTCGATGCAAAATCATCAGATAAATCACGATCCGAAACACCTTGTTTACTAATACCATCATTTGAGTATGAGTTAGAAATCCAAACATTTGGATTACCACCAGCATAACGACCAACGCTACCACGGAAAGTTACGTTCTCATTAAGCGTATACGTAAAGCCAGCACGCGGAAGGAAGATATCGACACCGTCCATATTAAAAGTATTGTCGAATCCAGTTCTGTCAAACAAGCCTTGGTTAAACTTAGGGCGATCGTTTGAAGATAATCGTTCATATCGTAAACCAAAAGACAACGTTAATTCGTCAGAAAAATCCCAAGTGTCGTTTACATAGAATGCTAAATCTTTTCGCTCGAACGCTGCAGCAACAGCCAACGGATCATTACCTACACCATTCTCGTACGTGTAGCGAGATACGATTCTGTTCTCGAAGTCTTCTAAGCTGTTAAACTGAACCGTACCCCTTGAATTAGGCAGGAACTGATTTTCTACTTCAAGAATCTTATAATCGATACCGAAATCAATAACATGATCATCCAGTAAATAACTACCATCGAATTTTAAAATTGTTAGGTCATTGTTTAAGCTGTTTGAATGACGGAAAGCATCAGAACCAAAGGCTAATGAACCACGATCTCCATCGCCATCAATGTCAATATTGCGAATAGTAACGTCACCTAAACCTAAATCTTTTTTTAGTGATACTTGACCGGTCTCAACAGATTTTTGAGTAATACTGATTTCCGTTGAAAAATTGTCAGTCCAATCAGAGTAAAGTTTTGCACTAAAGTTATTTAACTCTTCAAATTTGTTATACCAATGTGTATCTAAACGTAATTCACGATCAGATGTTGTCATGTTACGCGTGTTGTTACCTTCGTTAAACATGTAAACGAAGTTAGCACGATGATAGTCATTGATATTCCAATCTAGCTTTAGAATGTATTTTTCATCATCCAACAAAGGTTGTGAATCATATTCACCAATATCAGAAACACCGTAAACACGATTCGCAATTTCACGCACGGCGTCTACTTCAGCTGCCGTAACAGTTGTTTGGTTTGCACCAATTGTGGTACCACCGGCACCATATTCAATAACTTGAGGCGATTTAAACTTTTCGTAAGCAGCGAAGAAGAAAAGTTTATCTTCGATGATTGGCCCACCAACTGTAAAACCATAATTTTCTTCTTCGAAATCGATTGGACGTTTTCCGTCATCGTCTTCATCTCGAGCCATAGAATCAACAGGCGTACCTGCTAATGCGTCACTTGTTCTTTCAAAGAACATGTTTCCATGGAATTCGTTTGTGCCTGATTTAAAAACGGCGTCAACGCTACCACCAGTAAAGCCACTTGATTTGGCATGTGTGGGAGCTACTTCTACTGAAACTTGATCTAAAGCATCTAACGGGAATGGATTACGCTGCGTAGGGTAACCATTGTTATTCAAACCAAAATCATCATTTAATGGAATGCCATCAATACTAATTGAATTAAAACGAGGGTTGCTACCCGCGATAGTCATCGCACTATCATCACCTGGTTGAATAACCACTAGAGGGTTATTTCTTACCACATCTTTTAAATCACGGTTTAAGCTAGGCGTATTTGCGATATCATCCGCACCAAAGTAACTTTTGTTTGCAGTTGAGTCATATACCACTCTAGAACCAGTAACTGAAATTACCTCTACGTTCTCTGATTTAAGTTGTTGATCAACTCGATGTGTTTCACCTAAAGAAAGGTAAATATTATCGATGTTAACGTCTTGGAACTTGTCAGAATCAACTTCTAATCTATAAGGGCCACCTACTCGTAGGCCTTTAACATTATAAGCACCACTAGCATTTGTAGTTACTGTACGTCGAGTACCAGTTGGTTCGTGGATAATAGTTATCTTAGTGTTTTCAGCTGCATTACCCTGAGGACCAACAATTGTTCCACGGATATTTGAAGCAGTGTCAGCTGCCATTGCGGACGTTGAAAGTCCTAGCGCAAATATTACCGCACCAGAGATGCGTGAAAGGCGATGGGTATTCATCTTTTTATTCCTTGGTGTATGTATAATATGTTTTTGTATAACTGACCAATTAATCAGTATTTTTCAAAAATTCTAATTATGCTTTCTAAAGCCAATTTTCTGTAGAATTACAGCAGACTTTTCTTACAGTTTGATTACAATATTTTACAACGAACAAAAAAACAAGTTTTATCTAACTGTTTAAATTTGACACATCTGACAGGTTTTAAATAACAAATCTTTTTGTAGCAACCCATAAGGCCACTTTACATTGATAAAACACACGTTTGAAAAAAATTAATATTTTTTGAACAAAGAGCGAATCACCAACCAATAAGCACATAAACTTACCAACTGGTCAGGTTTGAAACACCAAATACAATGACGCCATTATTTAACTGCCTGAGAGCACCTTTAATAAAAAGACTGATTGAACAGGTTACTTCTTAAAAACTTCAACAAGCACCCGAAAAATGGAACTTTAATCGAATTTAGTGAATAAACACCTCGTTACTCTCATAACAGCTATTTATTTCATATATATGTCTAGAATGTGTCATAAAATAGCGCTATGCTGTTAACTTATTTCATGGATTATAACATCAGGCTTAGTGCAATTATCTGACCTAATGGTCGACAACTTAGTAAAATAAGTTAATGACTTATGGCGTATAGATTGTTAAAAGTATCGGCAAATAAAAATGACCATTTCATTAGTGAATATGACGCAAAATAAATCGTCCGGTAAACAAGGACAAATCAGAATAAAAAGTCAGGAAAAAATACTTGCTGCTGCACAGGAAGAATTTATTTTACAAGGATATAAAGGCGCTACTGTGCAATCTATCGCAGATAGAGCAGGATTGCCTAAAGCCAACGTCCTTTATTATTTCAAAAATAAAGAAAACATCTATCATGCTGTGCTCGAACAAACGCTCAATATGTGGGATCAAGGAATTGGTGATATCCATTATGAAGACGGCCCTAAAATAGCGATTGAAAAATTTATTGCCGCTAAAGTTCGCATGTCTTTTGAACACCCTTCTGCCTCAAAAATATACGCAATGGAGATTATTCAAGGTGCTCAGCATTTAAAGGAGTTTGCGCGCACATACCTAAGAAAGTGGGTACGTGAAAAAGCCAAAATTTTTCAGCGTTGGGCTGACGAAGGCAAGATGAACGACGTAGATCCTATTAGCTTAATCTTTTTAATATGGTCAACAACCCAACATTACGCTGACTTTGAGACTCAAATTCTAACGATAATGAACCGAGCAGATTACGAAGAAGAAGACGTACAACACGTTACGAAGTTTCTAACTGATTTCATTCTGCGCGGTCTAGGTGTAAGTTAAAGTAAAATGAATAAAATTAAGTTGGCTGTAGCTACAGCATTATTTATGACACAAGTAAATGCCAGTGAAGTAAACACAATAAGAGTTGCTACGTTTAACGTGAGCATGGAAGCGCTGAATTACGTTGAACGTAAGAAAGGTGAGCAACCAAAAGTAACAGGAAACGAACTTTCTCACGCGTTAGCAAACCAACACCAGCAAATTAAAAACATTGCTGAAATAATACAGCGGGTAAATCCTGACATATTGCTGTTGAACGAATTTGATAATGTCGATAAAAACGCGCTGCAAAACTTTGTCAAAAACTTTTTAGCTGTGCCTCAGGCTAATCAAAAAGCTATTTCCTACCCATACAGTTTTCAGGCACCTGTGAATACAGGAGTGCTATTAACCGCGGACGCTACAGGTGATAACAGTATTACTCACCCTGCTGATACGCATGGTTTTGGTTACTTTCCTGGACACTTCGGTATGGCTTTGCTTTCTAAACACCCTATCAATAAAGATGCCGTTCGTACGTTCCAAAAGTTTCTTTGGAAAGACATGCCAAATGCCCTTGTTCCAGTTGACCCAGATACAAACAAGCCATGGTACAGTGACACCGTGTGGAAACAATTGCGCCTATCTTCTAAATCACATTGGGACCTTCCTATTGTAGTAAATGGAAGAACAATTCATGTTTTAGCTAGCCACCCAACCCCACCAGTGTTTGACGGGCCCGAAGATAGAAATGGAAAACGAAACCATGACGAAATTCGCTTTTGGCACGACTACATTTCAGACCAAAGCAGCGGCTATATCTATGATGACAACAACAAGCGTGGTGGTCTACCAACTAATAGCACGTTCGTTATTCTTGGCGACCAGAATGCATCAGCTAATGAAGGTGATGCCATTAATTCCGGTATTGCCAGTTTAACTAATCACCCACTTGTTATTGATCCTATGCCTACAAGTGAAGGCGGCAAAAAAAGTAAAGCTGATAACCCGAATGCTAAGTACCATACCGCATATTGGGGTATGCGTGCCGACTATGTATTGCCTTCTAAACATGGCTGGACAGTTACTGGCACTGGTGTTTTTTGGCCAAACGAGGACAGTAACGAATTCCGTCTTATTAAAGATCGACAAGCGTCATCTGATCATAGATTAGTGTGGGTTGATTTACAGATTAGCAAATAAATTATTAGGATTTTCGATGAAAAAATTATTGCCGTCTATTTTAAGCCTTGCAATGCTTTCTGCTTGTGCAAATACGAACACAGCGCATACGACGCGAATTGAAGCACAGCCAGTAAAAAACATCATTATGATCGTGGCTGACGGTATGGGGCCTGCGTACACTTCCGCCTACCGTTATTATAACGATGATCCTTCTACGGAAGTTATCGAACAAACCGTGTTTGAAAGACATTTAGTCGGAAGCGCCAGCACTTACCCTGCACCTATTTCAGGCTACGTAACGGATTCAGCAGCTGGTGCAACTGCACTTGCAAGCGGTATCAAGAGTTATAATGGTGCAATCGGTGTAGACGTAAATAAACAACCGGTTAAATCAGTGTTACATGCGGCAAAAGCGAAAGGAATGAAGACTGGCGTAGTTGTTACTTCGCAAGTTAACCACGCTACACCCGCTTCCTATATCACACATAATGAAAGTCGTAGAAACTACAATCAAATAGCTGACAGTTATGTTGATAACGGCATAAATACCGACTTGTTGTTAGGTGGCGGTACCTCATATTTCATTCGCGACGATCGAAACTTGGTTGAAGAGTATAAAGCTAAAGGTTTCCAATATATTGATGCTTATCAACAACTCAATGATATCAACACCAACCAACCTGTATTAGGCCTGTTCGCACCAGTTGGTCTGCCTTGGTCATTAGATGACACTGACAAACATCGTTTATCTACAATGACAAAAGCAGCAACAGAATATCTCATAAATGATAGTGGGTATTTTTTGTTGATCGAAGCTAGTCAGGTCGACTGGGCGGGACACGCGAATGACGTTGGCTCTGCAATGGCGGAGATGGATGACTTGGCGAAAACGCTAGAGTACTTAGAAGACTATGTACAGAAACACCCTAATACGCTAGTGGTACTAACCGCAGATCATAGTACTGGCGGGTTTACCATTGCTGCGAACGGCAAATACAAATGGGATCCGACAGTGCTGCGAACGCTTAAGCAATCAACTCAAGCAGTAGCGAAGGAACTAACCGAAAAAGAAGTTACCGTTGAGCATTTAAGCACTTGGTTGAATACTAAAATAACGCAGGACACTGTTGATAAAGTTAATGAAGCCAAGACAAACGCATTAAAAGCAATCGCGGAATACGAACAGTTGTCATCAGAACAACAAGCTAAAAAGCGTAAGCCAAACGTGACTGAAGCTATTTTCAAAGCTTTAACTAAAGTTGTCGATGAGTTAACTAACACTGGATGGACGTCGAGCGGCCATACGGGTATCGATGTTCCGGTGATAGCATTGGGTGCAGGCAAAGAAGCGTTCATCGGCGGACAAGATAATACAGACATAGCCAAGAAAATCTTTAAACTTCTTAAATAGATTTATTTTAGATACAAATACAAAAGCCACGGCAGTGATTCACTGAAGTGGCTTTTTAGCAATTTGGGTCAGGTAATTCTTAATCTCGTTAATGATAATTGCGCATGAACGTTTGAATTTAGGATAAAAATGAAACAGCACTATATCGATATCTATCAGCGAACAATCGATTATATCGAGCACAACTTGTTTGATGAACTCTCGTTAGAACAAATAGCCAAATCAGTCTATTGTTCAAAGTATCATTTACACCGAATTTTCAATTCAGTAAATGGACAAACCATTGGTCAGCATATTATTGAGCAAAAGCTAAATAAAGCGGCATACCAATTAGTGTTTCGTTCAGACCTCTCAATAACCGACATTGGTTTAGCAACAGGCTTTGCCAATTCTGAGTCATTTAGTCGTGCATTCAAACGTGTTTATCAGCAGACACCTCGAGAATATCGTAATAATCCAATACGTAAACCGTGGCTGTCTAGTCAACACGATCAAAAGGAATACTCTATGAAAAATCACTCGGACATCGCCCAAGTAGAAATTGTTTATCTCGATGATATCGAATTAGCAGTGTTGTCACATGTTGGCCACCCCGCCACATTACACGACACGCTGAACACGTTTATACAATGGCGAAAAGCAAATGGATTAACCCCAAACAAATACCGAACCTTTAACCTGTTTGAAAACGATCCAACTCAAGTGCCTCCCGAAGAATTCAGCGTAGGAATATGTACCCAAGTTCCTTCTGGGTTTTCAAATATTAGCGAAGATATAACACTTACATCATTACCTGCAGGTCGCTACGCCAAATTAAGACATAAAGGTAGCGAAGCACAACTACCTAACTCTATTAATACGCTTTATCGCGATTGGCTGATCAATTCAGATGAAATGCCAAAAGATTTTCCATTAATTTTAGAAAGATTAACGCTCTATCCTGATGTTGATGCTTGTGACAATATAATTGATATTTATGTAGCGCTTAACGATTAACTAAAGAGGGTTTGTATAAATACGTTCAACGGCATCTTGCGCAGCTTCCGCCCATTTTTCATAACCCAGTTCATTCGGATGAAAACCATCAATAGCAAAACCGTTAATATGGTCGTCAAGATCAGGTGTTAACAAGTGTATATAAGAGCGATCACGACTGTATTTAGCCAATGCATGATTAAGCTGGTTTGCACGCCAACCCAAAAGCCAATTCAACGGCCAACGTAACGCAGGGAAAGACGCCATAGGTGGTACACATGTAATTAAGATATGTGAACAATGATACTTATGGCGCAATAACTCAATCAATGAGTGCATTGTTTGTCGCCATACATTTATTGGACATCCACACGTGACTTCATTTACGCCAAGTGAAATAATCGCTATATCAACCTCATTGGTATAGAGGTTTTCTAGTCGACTAATAGCATCGTGAGTCCTGTCGCCGTTTTGCGCAATCAGCTGCCAGTTAACCGTATATTTTTTTGCTAATTTACGATTTAGTTTGCCAACCAAAGCGTTATCAAGATGATCAACTCCAACACCGGCAGCCGCCGAATCGCCTAGATAGAGTATATTTAATGAATCACCTTCTCCTATTGTTCCTTCCCTCACTCCACTCGCTTCTGGCAACTTAATTGTCGTTCGTCTCAAGTAAATAGATTGCCAAGCGATAATCGGTGATAACAAAAAGGAAGCAACATAAAACATACTTTTATAAAACCTAGTTACACCATGCAACTATTATGAAATGAAGCTGCTTGGAACGCACTATAGCTTTCAACTTTTTGAGAAAGTTGAGCCAACGAAGGAAAACACTCCTCGTCAACAACTTCAGGAATAACTTCACGCGCAAAATACCAAGCAACAGCTGTGCTAATGACCGCTTGATCAATGTTATCTTCAGTAACTGAATGCCATAGCGGCTTGATAGCGTTTTCAAGTAGTACAAATGTTTCTTTGGCTTGTTCGGTAACTCGCGAGAGCCATCGTTTGTCTTGTTTATCTTCGCTTCGTAGGTGTTGTTCATAATACACTTGAACGCTCTTTTCATTAGCGACAAGCGCTAACCCAACGATATGCAGTGTTTTTCTACGCTGTTCTGCATTGCATGGAACTAATCGTTGTTTTGGTGCAACCAGATTCTCGGCATAATCTAAAATAACAGAAGAATCCATCAAAACAGTACCGTCTTCACAGATAACGGTTGGCGCTTTAACAACAGGATTGTGTTGCTTAAATTCTTCGTAATTCTGAAATACCGATAAGGAGTGATGTTCAAAGGTTAACCCCAAATATTGCAAAGAAATAGCAACCCTTCTTACATACGGAGAATCTAACTTGCCAATTAACTTCATTTTGCTACTCCCTTATCAAAAGATTAGTCTGATAAATAATACTCTACAGTCGTGACGACTCTAATTTTCTTTATGTGTGGATTATTAGTATCTCGCGAACGGATACTAAATTGGCCTTGCGAAGCGCTTTTAATTTTTCCTAACTGACTATCTGAATCTTGAGCAAACTTTTGCGCTACCTCTCGGGCATTTTTTGTTGCTTCTTCTATCATAGCGGGTTTAATGTCATTGAGACGTTCGAACAAAAACTCTGTTTGTGTTTGATAATTATTACCCACAAAAACAATGCCTTGTTTTCCCAACACCGAAAGTGACGACATTAAAGAGCGTACCTCTTCAATACGCTCAGAATAGACTGTCACCGTTTGTTGTGCTGTATAGCGATATTCATTACGATTGTTTGAACCGTATTGTTGCGCTGAGCGATCATTGATCGCGGGTGCTGCTTGGGTTAGTTCTTTTTCAGTCAGGCCATTTAACAACAAATAGGCACGAATTTTATCGGCATTCTTTTCCATTTGAATATACAAGTCTTCAAGATCATTGCTTGCAGAAACAAACTGAATCGGCCAAATAACTATATCTGCTAGGTGTTCCTGCTCAGCTAGTCCCTTTACACGAACAACCCGGTCAAATTGCTTAAATCTTTCTATAGAGGCATACAAACTTACCGAGAGAATTAATGAGGCAACGATAACACCAATGGACAATGACAACTTAGCACCTGGAGTTTTTTCTCGCACTGCACTTCCTTATAACAGATATTATTTGGCTATTTATAACTTTAAACTACGCTCAATCTTCATATTTTTCAACACAGGAGCTGTCTTTTTATATTACGAATTGTTGTGCAAGTTAGCCTAATTTAGACCAATATATATGGAATACAGTTATTCATAGGAAGTTTAATGAAACACACGCGAATTGAAAAAGACAGCATGGGAGAACTTGAAGTTCCACACAAAGCACTATACGGTGCACAGACTCAACGTGCGGTGAATAACTTTCCTATCAGTAACCAATCAATGCCCAAACCGTTTATTGAGGCATTACTAACCATTAAACTCGTTGCTGCCAATACAAACAAAAAGCTGGAACTATTAGCACAGCCCGTAACTGAGGCAATTGTCAGTGCATGCACAGAATTACTCGCAAATAACAATCTAATGAGTCATTTTCCTGTCGATATATTTCAAACAGGATCAGGGACAAGTTCTAATATGAATGCGAATGAAGTCATAGCGACTATCGCTTCCCAGCATGCCAAGCAAGAAATTTCGCCCAATGACCATGTAAACTATGGGCAAAGTAGCAACGATGTTATCCCTACGGCCATTCATTTAACTGCTGCCCTATTGTTGGAAAATAGCTTACTGCCAGCACTAACTCATTTAGTAAAAGAAACCAAATATAAAGCGAAAAGCTTAACTGAGTGCATCAAAACTGGTCGAACGCATTTAATGGACGCGATGCCAGTCAGTCTTGAACAAACCTTAAATGGCTGGGCGGCACAGATTGAAGAACAAATCGCACTACTCAAACGTATACAACCTTCGTTGCACGCATTAGCTCAAGGCGGCACAGCTGTAGGTACAGGTGTAAATGCACATCCACAGTTCGCCGAGATTTTTGCGCAGGAATTAAGCCAACATACCAATATAGAATTTTCAGCGGCTGATAATTTGTTTGCACGAATTGGTTCACAAGACACTGCGGTTTCTTTATCGGGTCAACTAAAATCACTGTCAGTGACTTTAATGAAAATTAGTAATGATTTACGTTGGATGAATTCAGGGCCGTTGGCAGGATTAAGCGAAATCTCGCTAGAAGCATTACAGCCCGGTTCTTCTATCATGCCCGGTAAAGTGAACCCGGTAATTCCTGAAGCTACTGCGATGGTTTGTGCACAAGTAATAGGTAATGACACAGCCATCACCGTTGCAGGACAATCTGGCAACTTTGAACTGAATGTTATGCTTCCTATGATTGCCAATAACTTGATAAGCAGCCTAACACTGTTATCAAACGCTAGTACGCTTCTCGCAGACAAGGCAATCAAGAGTTTTTCCGTAAACAACGAAAACCTAACACGTTCATTAGCGAAAAACCCGATTTTAGTAACCGCTCTAAATCCGGTGATCGGGTATATAAAAGCAGCAGAGATAGCTAAAATTGCCTATAAAGAAAAGCGAGATATTCTTGACGTAGCCGCCGAGCATACTGATATTGATATCGACGAGCTAAAAACGTTACTTGATCCGAAACGCCTTATTTCAGGCGGTACTTAATTTTTGGTAACGACAGCAACCAATTTAAGTAGCCTGCAACTAGTTTTAGATATCATTCAAACCATTCAAGCCCTTCATAAGGGGTTTCTACTAAAGATCGTAGTCTCGTTGAAAGATCACCAACATGCAATTCTAATTTGTGTTGATCTGGATCCAGCAAATACAGTGAGTCACCTTCACTCGTGTTTTCCTGCCACAAGGGCAAGTTTATCGTCTGAATCAACGCGCTAACTTCATCTAATTCATGTTGAGTTAAGGTGAACGCAATATGAGAGTAATCTTGACTCGGTTTTGCTTCGCCAACAGCCAAACACAGCCAAATACCATTAGTTTGTAAATATGCGCCTTTTCGCCATTTACAGATAGGTTTAAACTTCAATACATTAACATAAAAATCCAAGGATACGTATAGATTAGTAACGCTTAACGTTATGTGATTTAAGCCTTTAGTCATTGATCAGCTCTTCATTTTTGGTTTATTAAGTAACTTCATACAACTCTAATGGCAAGTCGTCTGGATCGCTAAAAAAGGTAAACTTTTTGCCTGTATATTCGTCTACTCGGATTGGCTCTACATCAATATTATTGTCGTTTAAATAAGAAACGACTTTTTGAATGTCAGTAACGGAAAATGCTAGATGCCGCAACCCTCTAGCTTCTGGAAAACTAGGTCTTTTAGGTCTATAGGGAAATGAAAAAAGCTCCAATTGACTTCCATCTGGTAATAGTAAATCAAGCTTGTATGAGTCTCGTTCCACCCGATAATTCTCTGCAATTATCGGCAGTTGAAGTACATTCGAATAAAAGTCCTTAGACTTTTCGTAATCACTACAAATAATTGCGGCATGATGTATCCCTTTTAATAGCATAGTTAGACTGTACTGTTCCGCAGTGGCTTTCTAATTAGGACAAATTTAACTTCATGGGCAAGTCTTTAATACCGCCTCTGATTCGATACTCAGATACAGGCTCAAAACCAAGTTGCCGATAAAATTTAACTGCATTGAATGACGCATTCACTGTGATAGTATTTGCGCCAAGCTCGTTTATAGCAAAGTCACGAGCACAGTACCAAAGTCTCTTGCCAATACCACTTTTTTGCTCTCCTGGTAATACAAATAAATGATAAAGGTGACAATTTCTCCGTAAACCAATGACACCGATAATTCGTTGAGCTGACTTCGCTAGAAAGTACACTGTACCTTCTCGCATTTCAGACAAAATAGAGGTTTCAGATGTAGCGTTAAGCAACCGCTGGGCACCCTGTTCACTACACTCAGGTAGGATAAACGCTGTTAACGCTGCCTGAATAACAATCGACATGTCACTCGCGTTTACTTCTGTTGCTTTTACTATATCGATTACAACTTCTTCCATACTATCCTTTTACAATTGGTTCATTCCATACTTATGACAAATTCGCATTGGCGTACGGTTCAACAATAAGAGTGTGTTAAGTTAGGCAGCCTTAAACTGATTGTCTAATTGGCTATAGCCTAGGCCATTGTGCTTTTTAACGGCGATTTGTGTCGTGATACGCTCTTTTAATACATCTATGTGGCTAATTACGCCGATCATCTTGCCTTGTGCATTCAGGTTATCGAGGGCATCTAAAGCAACTTCCAACGTTTCATTGTCTAAAGTGCCAAAGCCTTCATCTAAGAACAACGAATCAATACTTGTTTTATTACTAACGAGGTCAGATAACGCTAATGCAAGTGCCAAACTCACTAAAAAGCTTTCACCGCCTGACAGCGTTTTGGTGTCTCTCACCGCGTCCGCCTGCCAAGTGTCTACAACTTCAATTAAAAGCTGTTCGCTGTTTTGGCGTTGTAGCTGATATCGCGATTGAATATTTTGCAATTGTCTATTGGCTAAAACTATTAAGTGTTCAAGCGTTAATCCTTGGGCAAAGCGCCTAAATTTCGCACCATCTGCTGAACCAATTAAGCCATTGAGTAATGTTAGATCCACTAACTGCTCACGCTGAGAATCAATTTGTTTTGCAATATCCTGTGCTTGTGACTGTAATTCTGATTGATTACTAATTTTTTGATTTAGCTGCCCTATTTTCTCTTGCATTTCATTCAACGCTGTTTCTTCAGTTGTGATATTCAGAGCAATTTCCGCTAACGTAGGTAATTCATTCGGTTCAGCAATTGATTTGGGCTTGTTCTCCTCAGACGTTTGCAGTTTAGCTTTATATTCTTTAATCAGAGACTGGTTCTGCGTCGTTTTCTCATCAAGCGCTTGTTTTAACGCAACTAAGTGACTTCTTTCTTCGTTACTTATTAAGGCATTAACAAATGCAGCTTCACATTCAAAGTCACTATCTATAATAGCTTGTTGCCATTGCTCGGTCAGTGTTTGATACTCAGCAGACATCGTCTGCAAATATTGCTGCTGTTGCTGTAGTTGCCCTTCAAGTGCTTTAATTTGTTGTAAGAGCTCCACTTGTTTGTCTTGAAACACTTGCCACTGGTGCTTAGCTTGTTCCGTTGCCTGTTTAAGTTGCTCACGTACCTCTATTACGACTTGTGTCCCAAACAATGCTGTGCGTTCCGCTTGTTTTTGCGATGCTTGCGCTAAAAGCGCGTTTATTGCTGAAGTTTGGCTGTCTATCAGTGCTACTTGATTTGTACGTTTTTCATTTAAAGAGATCGATTGTCGTTCTAGCTCGAGACTTTTGGTTTTCAGCGACTCTAGCGCATCTATGTGTTTTACATATTCCGCTTGTTGCTGCTCAAGATTAGCAACAAATGCTGCTAACTGTTGTTCGTTTTGAAATACATCCAAAGAGTGCTCAAGTCGATGCGAACTAAAGTCAGCCGACAGTGCTTGTTTTTCTTGTTCAACTTGCGCTGTTAGCTGCGCGATGCGTTCTTGATTTTCAATAAGCCCACGCTTTGTATTATCGAACTCTTGCTGAGTTAAGCCCAATTGCCCCGCCAACTCAGTTCTTGATTGAATCAAATGAGATAAGCTTTCCTGGGCTTTATTCATTGCTTGAGACAGCGTTGACCATTGTTCATGTGTCTGGTTGATCACGCTATTCAGCTGTTCACTCTGTGCTATTTGGCTAGATATCGCTTCATGATCTGACAAGCTGCACGGCCAATTTAGCTGCATCATTAACTCACTCCACTGCTCAACAATTTTAACGTTAGCTTGTTGTTTCTCTGCCAAAGTTTGTTGGGCAAGTTGAAGCTGTGCTGAAATCTGCGTTGCGTGATCTCTGGCATCTTTTCCCTGCTGCTCAATTTTCTGTAACTCAACGTCTAGTGCAGCTAAACGCAGCTCGTGCTCGTTGGCATTCAACGCACCATATTGTGCAATTGCGGGATGCTCTGTTGAACCACAAAGCGGGCATTCATCGCCGGGTTGTAATTTTGCTCTATGATCGGATAAGGATGCAATGGTACGTTGCTGCTCAAGAATGGTGGAAACATCGTTTCTACTTTGCTGTAGCCCTTTAAACTCGCCTCGTAACCGCTTGAGTTCTTCGTCTGCTATTACTTTCTGTTGTTCAAGTTCGCTGATACGAGTTGTGGTTTGCGTTAATTCAACAGCGAGTTGCTGATAGTGTTCATAACAATGCTTAACATTTACCAACACTGAGTTGGTGTACTGCATGTTAGTTTGCTTCGCTAACAATGCTTCATAGTCTGCACAATTTACCGAAGCTAATAATGACTGACATTGTTGGGTCAAACTTTGTTTTAATGTGTTAGCTTGTTCAATTTCAAGATCAAGCTGTGTGAGCTTTTTAGTTGATTGTGAGATGTTTTGCTCATTCTGCTGAATAGTTTTTTGTGAATTTACAATCACACTTTCAAGAGTAACCACTTCTTGATGTGATTTGATCACTGAAATTATCTGGTTTTGCCAAAGCGGGAGCTTTTGTTGTACAACATTGAGATGGCTATTCTCTTCAAGAAATTGTTGATGCTTATCGAGTTCCAATTGCAATAGCCGTGTACTCTCAGCTTTTGATTTAACCTCAATTTCAGTTTTTTCTTGTAGCTGATTTAGCTCATTTAATTGATTTTTCAGTTTAAGCGCTTGCTGATTGTCGTATTCAATTGCAGAATCGAGCGGTGCTATTTTGTCGACGATTAACGCTTCTGTCGTTTGTTGTTTTGTTGATTCTTCATCCCATTTCAGTTTAGCGTTAACCAACGATTCATCTGTTGATGACAGTTGTTGTTTGATATTACCTAAGTGCTCACCTAGCTGCGTTACTTGAGATTTGGCTGAAATGATTTGGTCGCCCAGCTTCGTTTTAGCGTCAAACTTATTGCGAAGTTTCTCAGCGGGATCACTAAGTGCTAGCGTGTCGAGTTGAGGCTGAGCTTGCTGAATTTCATCTTTTATAATTACTTCGTCAGCGATGAGTTTTTCTAAGGAATCAGTAATCGCTTGTCTTTCTGTTAGCCACCTTTCAGTTACACGTAACTCACCAACCTTTTGTATTGAAAGGTTTATTTCACTTTTCAATTTTTCTTGCGTAGCGACAAGTTCAGAGAGTTCGTCAGCACTCATTAAGGTTATGCCACTACGTTTTGCTTCAAGATTTTTTAATGCAGCAGTTGCCTCTCGATGATTCTCGAATACTTGCTGAGAAATCTCGCCGTAAATTTCACTCCCCGTTAGCTCTTCTAACAACTCGGCCCGCTCGTTTGCATGTGCATTTAGAAACGCTGCAAATTGCCCTTGTGACAACATCATTGAACGGGTAAATCGTGCAAAATCTAAACCCGTAATTTCTGCTATTTTGCTACGAACTTGCGAAACTTTGGTAGCTATAATCTCACCCGTCTTTAGTGCGAGTTCAGCAGTAGGCTTTTGAAGGTTTCCATCAACCGCATTTTTCGCTCGTCGTTGGCTCCAAAATGCACGATAGGCCACGCCCCTAACTTCAAACTCTACTTCTGCAACACAATGCGCAGTATAACGCGTCATTAATTGGTTATTTTTGTCTGAAATGGTTAGCCTTGGCGTTTGATGATAAAGTGCCAAACAAATCGCATCTAAAATGGTTGTTTTTCCTGCCCCCGTAGGCCCCGTAATGGCAAAAACGCCATGTTGATCAAACGGTGGCTGAGTAAAGTCTATATGCCAATGCCCTTTTAACGAGTTAACATTCTCAAATCGAAGCGTTAATATTTTCATTGAATCACCTCCGCAGTTTCTACGGGCAATTGCAGTGAGTTGGATTCGTCTTCTGGAGGTGTTTTAATTTGCTCAACGGTTTGCATGTAAAGTGTTTTAAGTCGGTCAGCCTGCGCATCATCACTGACGTCAATTGTGCTAAGTTTCGCATCAAATACCTCTGCAACCGACAACTCATCTAACGTTATTTTTTCTTCATAAATTGATGATTGTTCTTTCGCTGATTTTGTTCGACGAATTCGTAATACTTCTACCGGTAGTGACGCCGTTAATTCTTCTATTTTGGCGCCCAAGTCACTTAGATAATCAGCAGTAGATACTTCTATGTCTAACCATAAAATAGACTGTTCGGTAAAATTATCACCAAACGCTTCAATTGCTAGTTCTACATCATTAACCAGCGTTGACATACTCGTTTTGAGCGTAGCCAAAAATTGAAAACTAGGTATCTTTAGCGGTGTCACGTTTAACAATTGACCTTTGTCGAAACACACTAAATTAACTTGTTTTATCGTACTAGCTTCATCAAAACTTAATGGAATGGGTGAGCCGCAATAGCGAATATGCTCACTCTTGGCAACCTTTTGAGGGCGATGTATATGCCCTAACGCGATATAGTCAGCTGGGGGAAAGTCGCTAGCAGGCACGGCGTCTAGTGTACCTATATAGATATCCCGTACCGACTCTGACATTTTGGCCCCAACAGCTGTTAAATGACCCGTTGCAATAATCGGTATTGCATGATCACCCGCTATTTGGGTTGCCGCATTATATATTTCCAGATAATGCGCTGCTATCTGTTGACGTAAGTCATGCTGTTTTTCACTAGCCGACTGCCCAAAGCTACTTTGTTGGATGTCTTTAGGTCGTAAAAACGGTACTGCACAAATTACACCAAGCGGTTGATCGTTTGAGTCTGTTATCGTGACGATCTGATCTTGAATGTTCGCTTGCGGTTGAGCGATGACGTGGCAAGATAAATGCGACGCCATGCCCTTAGATTCTGCGAGCATTGATACTGAGTCGTGGTTGCCTGCTAATACAATGAGTTGACACGCTAATTGATGAATGCGAACAATAAAGTTGTAATACATTTCACGTGCATAACTTGGCGGCGTGCCCGTATCGAAGACATCACCAGCAACAATGATTGCGTTTACCTGATTGACTTCTACCTGTTCAACTAGCCAATCTAAGAATTCCGTATGTTCCTTTATACGATTTTTTCCATAGAAATTTTGTCCTAAGTGCCAGTCAGAAGTATGAAGAATTTTGAAGGTCATGAAATGTTTTTATCTTGTTGTGTTTATGCGGCAATGGGTTATATTCACTTATATGACGCGATAATTCAACGGATCTTACATGCAAATAGTCAGAGAAATAACTATTTGCGTTATTAATCTACAGCGTACTCAAGTTTTGACAAAATATAACAATAAATTGGAGGGAATATGGACAATCAGGTGGTTTGGGTTGACGTACCTGTTGTGGACTTAGACAGAGCAATTAAGTTCTATAGTGCAATACTGGGTGAAGCAGTAACTAAGGAGCAATTTGGCGATTGCGCTTTTGGCTTGCTTCCACACGCACAAACAAATGTTGCTGGCTGTTTAGCCGTAATGGAAGATCGTAAGCCTTCAGCGAATGGACCTTTAGTGTATTTTAATGCTAATGGTCGAATTGATGACGCTGTAAATGCAGCGAAGTCTTTTAATGTAGAAATCATAGAAGAGCGCCTCGAAATGGGCGAACATGGTGTTCGTGCTGTACTCTTTGATTCTGAAGGCAACAAGATCGCACTACACAGTAACAGTAAATAGCTTTACCGCGACGCACCCTATAGTTTTAGTGCTAAATGTAACCAAATATCAAATAGCTTTAGCACTAAACTATTCTCTACTTTGGTTTCTCTCACCTATTTTACACCGACCAAATGCGTTACATTCGTTTGAAACGAGCAGAATCTCTGTAGTTTATTATCATTTGTTTTAACTCAATAGTGAAAGTCTATATGGCTTATTTCATACGCCATTTCAGCGATATACTGCTAGTTTTCATCGCTATTTACCATTACGATGAACACGTAGAAACTAATTCCATTCGAGTTGAGAATCAGACGAATATGCAATACAAATCGATAGTGGCACCGCAGAATAAAGCAATCGCCCTAGTGGCACATGATAATATGAAACAAGCACTCATCAATTGGTGTGTGACCCATCAAGATAAACTTAAGATCCATAACTTATTCGCGACAGGTACTACAGGTTCGCTACTTGAAAAAGCGTCATCGATATCGATCAATAAGTTGATTAGTGGTCCACTTGGTGGCGACCAACAAATTGGTGCGTTAATTTCTGAACAAAAAATAGATTTGATGGTATTTTTCTGGGATCCTTTACAAGCACAACCTCATGATCCAGACGTTAAGGCACTTTTACGATTAGCGGCAGTTTGGAACATTCCTGTCGCCTGTAACATCGCAACAGCTGATTTTATGATTTCTTCACCATTATTTTCACAGACTTACGAAAAACAAATACCTGATTACGAACAATACATGGCAAGCAGGACCAAGTCTTAAATATTGAACCTAGACGGTGAGCCGTTGATGCCCTGAATAAACGTTGAATCCCTTTACGCTAACAAAGCCTATTAATGTAAGTCCGAATCGGTTCGCAGCATCGATTGCTAAACTTGACGCACCACCTACAGCCACAAGAACCGGAATGCCAGCGACCAATGTTTTTTGCACCATTTCTAAACTGATTCGACTACTCAACACAATCACCGCTTCATGCAAGTCTACTTTTCGACAATTGATCGCCAAATGCCCTAGTAATTTATCAAGTGCATTATGGCGTCCTATGTCTTCATGCAAAGTGATCAGCTTGCCATTTATATCGAATAAACTAGCGGCATGATTTCCTCCTGTCTGAGCAAATAAAGATTGGTGCTGCTTCATTTGCTCGGCATAATGATTCAAGTCATCAGCATTTAGCCATGCTTCTTTTGTAGATAGACAAATATCATGTTTTGTTTCGAACTGCTTAATTGATGTACTGCCGCACAAGCCGCAACTGCTATACGTTGGTTGATATTTTTGGCTAAGTTCTAATGCATTAAATTTGTCATCAGTTAACTGCACATTCCAACGATTTTGGCTTGCTTCATCGTCGTCCACCGCCAATTTGATTATATCTGTTGGTGATTTAATCACCCCTTCGCTTAAGAGTAGCCCTGTAATAAGAGCGCCATCTTCTCCAGGCGTGCGATAGGTGATGGTGTATACAATCGGCTTCGCCAGCGCTATCTCTGGAGATATCACCACCTGTAATGGCTGCTCAACGATAACGCTATCATTTGCTTTTTCAAACTTACCATGTCGATAACGAAACTTGGTGATTTTCTTAATAGCTGGCAAAAGTGATCCTTATGGCGTGAATCGACAAACAAAACGTATTATCAATCATATAATTATACACGTCTAACCCATAAATGGTGTTGGTACAGCATTTTTAGAAATTTACGCTAAACTGAATTAAAACCAGTTGAATTAAGATAATACTAGACATCAAGGATTGATATAGTGAAACCTTTATCCCCGACCCTTGTAAATACATGGCTTTATTTGCGTACTTGCAGCGACCCAAAGCTTGCTAAAGCGAGGTTTTTCGCGAACAAACAAATTATTAAGCATTTTGGCTCGTGCTTAATGGCAAATATTTATGTCGAGCAATGCCAAGATGAGACGATAGAAGTCTATATTATCTAGCTATAGACAAGAGACTTTGCGCAAATCGGATCAAGATATTATTTTCGCAAGTGTCTTTCACCATAAGCAAATTGAGTTGCTTATGGTGAAATTGTTGGTATTAATACTGTTTATCTACGCGTACAGAGCCATCTTTTAGATAGATCAAACGAATTTCGTCTTTTGCCTTGAATGACATTTTGGGATCGCGATCTTGTACAACCATATATTCATCGCCATTTTCAATCTTAAGCATCAGTTCAACCAGCTGAATACTTTTTTGACGGACCCGTGGTTTACTATTACTTGCCATAGAGCCACCAACAATCGCTCCCAAGATTGTCGCAACATCGCGGCCGCTGCCACTGCCGAATTGATTACCAATAGCCGCACCAATCAGCGCTCCGCCAAAGGTTTTCCAACCACTATTTTTATCTTCAATTAATTCTTGTTCCGTTATATTACGCACTGATTGTACGGTACCAAAAAGTACTTTTTCCACTGGAACGGCTTTATTTCTATCGTAATCAGCAAGTACATTGGTACTAAAAAATATAAACAACATATAGAGAAACGCTCTCATCGCTGCCTCCTATTTTATGCTTTAAACCATGGTATCTCGTTTTTACCAACCGATGGTTTTCTTCTCACTGGTTTTACGGATTTCAGTTTCGTCAGCCCACTCTACCAAGCCGCTCTCAAGATCCATTAGACGCAAAGTAAATTTGTAATAAACATCAGACTTATCTTGATTTGACTTTACAATGCTTGATAAGTTGCCATACAACATGTATTCAGCGCCAACTTGTTTACCAAATTGAATCGCCTTGGTTGCGTCAACCATGCCGCTTTCCTGTTGAAAGTCGATTTGTTTTTTAACGGCATCAACACGTGTCATGTCAACGAATCTGAATTTTCCTGATTGCAACAATTTAGTTGATAACGAATCTGTCACTGATTCAGTATCAATGTGTTCACTGGTCTTATTTTTAATTCGCTCGACAAATAAAATTGGCCGCTTGTTTTGTGTCATTGTGCCAACAACAGGTGAAGCAATGAGCGAATTTGCCATATTAGCTGCAACTTTTTGTAAGTCTGTTGAACCAAAATTAATATCTGTTGTTTCAACTGCTTTCTCATCACCGTATTGAACAACGGTACGTTGAGAGCAACCTGCAATAATCACGGCGCTAGCAATTGTTGAAATTAAAAGTAACTTTTTCATAATCGTTCCTATATTGAGTTTTCTAGCGTTAAAAAATATTCTTGTTAATAAGCCACCTGACGTGTACGAAGTTTTCCTCCAACGTCAATCACGTTCAGTAAATATCGGCTGCCTTTGCTGACATCTAGCGAAATGTTTGTTACATCACGCCCATTTGACAACGAAAGCACCTGATTACCTGCTTGTAGCGGCATCCTAATAACCTTGACGATTGCAGGTAGTGTTGACCAGCTTCGAGTATCTGCTTTTTCGGTCGTTACGTTATAAATACTCGCAATGATATTGCCAAGATCACCACCTTCTTTTGCCATTTTCCTGCGTAACTCTTCTTTCGCTACGACACGTACCACTTGGCGTGATAATAACCAAGGTAATTCATCAACGAGCGATTTAGCAGCAAGTGATTGTACTTGCACAATATCTTCTGCCCCATATGAAAGGCCCTTATGTGTTAATGCAAACTTGCTACTAACGGTGCTTTGTTTATAAACAGGTAAAGAGAAACTGAAAAATCGAATATCATTGTGGCGGGTAAATACGGGTAAATTTAGTGAAATGTTTTGGCGACTTGGTACCAATCCTTGTTCAACGATAATTATCGCTTCACCACCATTTGGATCAGTTTTTGATTTCCTTGGAAGTGTAACGTCTAGCTCTTTTTCAAACAATGCTAGTTCGTCTTGCATATTTAGAGTGTGTGCAAGCCTCAGCACGTCTTGTTGGATATATTTATTATCCGTTGAAATCTCTAACGCTCTTTTGTAATCAATGTATGCATCGTTCAAATCACCGTTTATTTCATAAAGCACACCAGACAAATAAAAAGTGAAAGCATTTTGAAAATTGTTTTTAACCCCCCCTATTACTCCTGACATATCAGGATAGGCAGAGTATAATTTTGTTACATCTACGCCTTCATTTAGTAACGAGCTTTTTGCTTTCTCTATCGACTGTTGATTATCGCGCAAAGCTTGTTCTTGAACTAAATTGGCCCGTCTTACTTCTACTAAACTAGCGGTTAGATCACCTTGAAAAGCAAAGTTTAATGCTTGGTAAGTATGTAGCATTCCTTGCTCATATGAAGGAATTTGATAATTTAACGCACTGTCATTACTCAATACGGCGCCAACATTTTGTACCCCTTTACTAATTTGATACTTCGCGGCACGGCTTTGCTTTTCTACCTCGTTGTATACGATGTCAAACGACTGTTGGCTTTTTTGCCAGTCACCCATCAAATAATGAAGCCTCCCTTCTTCTAGCTTGGCTAATGCATAGCTATTGTGACGCTCGTTATAATCCGGTAGTTTGTCTAGTGCCGTAACATAGTTGCCATTTAGCGCTGCTTGCTTACTTACCTGCATTTGTGAATGATAACTTGAGAACAGGTCATTCAAACCCATCGTGGCGCAGCCAGACAGTGTTATCATCAACATACAAGAAATCAAGAACGACTTATTCAATCTAAAATCCAATAAAACAAAGGTCTACAAAGCATCGACAACATATAAACAACATAATTCTATTATTGACTGCTAAATGAAAAATTTCCCCAATGCAACGAGGGTGTTTCAAAATATAACGGCCTAAAGCTTAATCAATGCTGAACATTCATAACTGAAGTTTATACGTTTGCTCATAATAAAACTGTTGAAAATTTGTAAGCACGTTGTATTTACTAGCCCAACTCATATATTGTTGCTTTTTTCATCGTTATTCACTTTGTGTTACATATTCATTAAAGAAATATAAAAATAGTACTTACACTGTAACAAAATTGTCATTATCATAGCCCGCGAATAATTATCATTTAACGGATGAATTGATGAAGTTCGTCCAATAACTATAAAATCTGGGTATTTCTAATGGACAAAAGAGTATCACTTTTTCTCGCTGCTATCGCAGCCACACCAAGCTCAGCTTTCGCTGTAGATATTTCAGCAAATGTCGGAATCACAAGTAACTACGTTTGGCGTGGTGTAACACAAAGCGATGACCATGTTGCGGTTTCAGCAGGCGTAGATGCTTCTCATAACAGCGGTATTTACGGTGGCATTTGGGCAAGTACGGTTGACTACAACGACGATACAAACGCAGAAATTGATTTTTATACCGGCTACCAGTTTAAAGCAAACGGTTGGGATTTCGATATCGGCTATATCTACTATGGCTACCAAGGCAATAATGATTTAGCGTTCAGTGAGTTTTATTCAAAGGCTGCTATCAACAATATTGAGTTTGGCTATTCTGTACTGGCTGATAGCAAATCTGGTGGCGATTTCGGCGATAGCCAATACTTTGAAGTTAACTACGAATACGGGTTAACAGAAGAAATAAGCCTAGGGTTGCACGCTGGGTATGCTGAATTTGATGACGCTGAAAACTATCAAGATTACAGTATTTCATTAAGTGAAGGTGGTTTATCAATTACGTATAGCAAAGCGACAGGTTTTGACGCGATAGAAGATAATATCTTATTTGTTAGCTATCAAATGGATTTTGAACTTTAGTCTGCTGCGCCACATAACACATGTGGCGCTATTGCGACTAGACATATAAAACTAGGAACAGCCGATGACAATTAAAAAGAAACTATTGTTGCAAGCTTTACTGCTTGCACTAGTACCCACGCTAATCACCGCCGTAATCATTACTTATCAAGCCAATCGCGCTACATTTGCTGCGCTTGAACACACAACACAAAGCCAATTGACTTCGTTGCGTGAGCTCAAAAAAGCACAAATTGAATCTTACCTGCACACCATTGAGCAACAGGTGTTGTCAATGACATCTAACGTGGCAATACAGCAAAGTGCTAAAGCCTTTACTGAGTCTTTTCATCAAGCGCCAATCGCTAATGATTCTCTAACAAATGCCAAATCAGCGTTAGGTAACTATTACCAGAATTCGTTTGATACCACTTTTCAAGCCAAAAACCCGGGGGTTAATAACTCGTCTTATAGCAAATTAAGTGCATTAGATAATAAGGCACTTTATTTTCAAAACCGCTACATTGCTCAAAACCAACACCCGCTTGGAAACAAGAACAAACTATTTTCTGCGGGTGGTGAAGCTTACGATAAATTTCACTCACAATACCACGGCATGTACGCAGACTTTTTAACACGCTTTGGCTATTACGATATATTCATTGTTGATGCTGCCTCCGGTCATGTCGTTTATTCCGTATTTAAGGAAATTGACTATGCCACGTCTCTTAGAACAGGGCCATTTGCTAACAGCAATTTAGCCAAGACCTTCAATAAGGTGATCAACAACCCTGCGAAAAATACCGCACAGCTTGTTGATTTTGAAAGCTACTACCCTTCATATAATCAAGCGGCTTCATTTATTGGTGCGCCAATTCTTGATCAAAACAATGCGGTACAAGCTGTATTAATATTCCAAATGCCAATAGATGGCATTAACTCAATAATGGTGAACAACCAAGATTGGCAAAAAGTAGGTTTGGGTGCTTCAGGAGAAACCTATCTTGTAGGCGCTGATAAAAAACTAAGAAGTGAAAGCCGATTCCTGATTGAAGACAAGAAAAATTATATCGCTGCGCTTATTGAGTCTAAGTCTCAACCTAATGTTCAACAAATAAGTGCAAACAATTCAGCGTTAGGCCTGCAATACGTGAATACTCCAGGTGTTGAGCAAGCACTATCTGGCCAATCAGGATTCGAAACTTTTGCTGATTATCGAAACGTTGACGTGCTATCGGCTTATACACCGATACAGTACGGTGAATTTAATTGGGCTCTTATGGCGGAAATCGACGTAGAAGAAGCTTTCGCAGATGCTGTGGCGTTAACCAATGATTTATATTTTTATATGTTTTGTTGCTTGGTTATTGTTGGTGTAATAAGTGTGAGCGCGGGTCTAATTAGCGCAAACAGACTAACTAACCCGATAAACGTGCTAGTACACCGAATCACTGAAATTTCACAAGGTGACGGAGACTTAACGGTAAACTTATCGCTAGCTAAACGAAAAGACGAAATCGGTGCTGTTGGCAAGGCATTCAATCATTTCGTTGGACAAATCCGTTCCATCATTGCCGAAATCGATCATCATGCAACACAACTGGCTTCTTCGTCAGAAGAGCTCTCTGCGGTGACAAACGAAACAAATAGCATTGTTATTAAACAAAAAGACAAGACTGGCGTAACATCGAATGTTATGTCTGAACTCAATGAAAATGTGGGTGAGATTGCCGATAATTCAGGATTAACAGCTCAATTAACTCATCAGGCTAATACAGAATCCATTAAAGGCGCTAACTTAAGCCAAGATGCTAAGAACGCTATTGATTCACTTGTAACATCTGTTGACTCTGCGGCTGTGGAGCTGAATCAACTAAACGAACAAGTAGAACAGATTACTGAAATCCTCACCGTAATCGACAGCATTGCAGATCAAACTAACTTGTTAGCTCTAAACGCTGCGATAGAAGCTGCTCGTGCGGGTGAATCTGGTCGAGGTTTCTCGGTTGTCGCTGATGAAGTCAGAACGTTGGCTGCGAAGACGCAAGAATCAACGGTAGAGATTCAAAAGCGCATATCAGCGTTAAAACTGTCGTCAAACAACTCCGTGAGCGCAATGGAGAATGCTTCGCTTGAAGCAAGAAAAGGCATTACCCTCGTTGAACATACAGCTAATAGTTTGCAGACAGTGTCTCAGTTAGTTGCCGATGTTAGCCAGAAAAATGCAGCAAATGCAGAAGTTGCCAAGCTACAAAGCGACAGCGTTACCAATGTGCATCAGAACATCATCGACATAGCCCAGTACACTGAGAATACATCAAGTGCTTCGCTTCAAACGTCACAGGCATCAAACGAACTCGCAAAACTTGCAGTAAATATGTCTTCAATCGTGCAGCAGTTTAAGTTCTAACTTTGCTATAACTCTCAAAAATACTGAATGTAGGCGTCTATGTTCAGTATTTTAACTTCCATCTTCTCCATTGCGCTGTACTCTAACAATAACATTATAGTTTGAACTACCAAGCAACGTTTCTATATGCTGACTATCGTACTATCAATAACTTAAAATAAAGTTTTACTTTAAACTACTTTAAACTACTTGAATCTACAGCTCGCACAGTTAAGAATAGTCTTATACCTCATTTAATAAGGATGCTAATGAAAAAGCTCAACACCTTAACAATTATCGTGAGCGCGCTAGCCTTGTCAGCCTGTGCACAAACAGCACGCGAAGCATATTCATCGCCAAATGAACGCCCGAAAGTATATAACGCTTGCGAAAAGATAGATGCCCTTGTTAACGAGCATGGCAATAACTTTGAGCGGGTGAAAGGAGACAAGATTCAGACACGTCTCAGTAATATCTGGAAGGCAAAACATCACCTTGTCGGACAAGATTGCCAAGTTTGGTCGTGGGGAGCTAATCACTCGACTTATTCTTGTAGTACGTCAGCTCCTAGTAAAGAGGTAGCACTGGAATATTTTAATAATGCGAAAAACACGGCAGCCCAATGCTTAGGAAAAGCGTGGACGCTTTCGGAAACACAACGCGTTAATGATGATGGCCTCAAGGCTGAATTCAGTCACCCAACCATCAATACTGTTATTGCGACGCACATTGTACCAACTAAAGGGTTGTTTAATTCTGAATGGACCGTGTATTACTATGTTGGCAGTGACAGAAAGTAACACGTAACTGAAGTCATATCGGCGTACCCTACTAACAAATGGCTTTCGGCATAACGCTGTTTATGTGAAAACGCTGTCGTTAAGCGCCACTTTTAAATCTTTATAAATGGCGCTTAAGTCTGTTCGTTACAGAACATTATTAAGTGCGATACCAATACCAAACCTTGTTTGCTTATAGTTATAGTCAATCATACTTTCACCATATCCTGTAAACGCGGTTGCGTATCCACGCAATTTTCCCCAAAGCGGAAATGTAAAACCTAACTCCAGAGAACCGTGATGTTCTCCAAAGTTTTGCCTACCTCCAAGACTAAATTCATAGTCATCCACTTTATAAACCATACCTAGTTGAAAGTGCCCCATATAATGGTCGATATCTGGATTGTCGTCCCCATCAGGGTCTAGCGGGTGCTCTTTTTCGTCTTCATTAATACGAATCCATGGTTTAAATGACAAAGCAAAATCGCCTTTCTCAAATAAAAAGCCAGCGTATACACGATTCCAACTGCGAGACAATAATTGACTACGGCCGTTAGATTGATGCTCTACCCCCAACACAAACCCAGTATTACCTTCAAATGGATGCCACTGTAATGGTGATAGATAAAAAAGTTCAGGACGGTAGTTTGTTTCTCTAAATGGTTTTGAAATGTTGTCTGAATAGACTTGCCACCACGCTTCCAACGTAAATGCGAACATGAGTGCATCACCACGCGTAAAAATATCACGGTGATTTAACGGTGCTTTTAAGCTCAACTGGAACTTTGACTCAATATCAACAAGATTGTCAGCATAGCCTTCAACGTGATCATAGGCTGCTTTGTTTATTTGGTTCGTTGTTAATACCGGTAAAACGTAATTCATTCGATGAGGCGTGATCACGTATGGGTCAAATGCCGTGCGACGCTCTTTTAACATACGTTCCGAAATCGGCCCTTTGGAATGCTTTGTGGGCTTGCGTTCTACAGATGCACTATCAACAACCTGACAAAGCATGCGTATTTCAGCGATAGACGTGTTTTCATCCATTGAGGACACTTTTTCGATAACACAATCGTTATCTAACTGAGCTTCTTGTGCATGTGTTACTGGTAGTGCAACGGCAGATGCTATCAAGAGCGCCAGCGATGATTTATTGAACGTCATATCATATTCCTTAGAGTTACAACGCAATTAAACGCAAGACTAACTTACAAAGACGTTGATTTTAATACAACTCTAATTCGCATACTACACCCATACGTAGATAAAGCTGGTTAATATAATCATCTTACCTATTGGTTAATTTAATGAATGGTTTCGTTTTAGCATGCGCAAATGTCTGCTTACTCGATGCAGGTATTTGCATGTGTCTGTTGTGCCGTACGTGAAATTTTGGCAATAAAAACACGCATGCGCTTTTGGTAACGATGATTAAAATTAAACGCCGGCAAATGAGAAGCCGGCGGGATATTAGACACATTTAATAACTCAAACAAGGTTACTCTATAAAGCTTAAAACATGTTATTAATTAGCCGTTTATTTACTTTCCGGCGCTGTGCTTTCTTGGGTTTGTTCTTTAAGTTTGTCAGGGTACCATTCCTGAATTTTAGTGATTCTACAGTGCAGTCCTTTAAAATCCTGAGAATCTGTATACAACTTGTCATGCTTAGTAATACAATGCGAAGCAATCTTGTTTTCTATCCCAATGGCAAAATTTGCCCATTCAGGCTGGCACGCCCCCACAAGGCTCAATTTATAAGATTTTTTGTGGCTTAAGTTAACAACAAGTGCGTTCCTGTCGTTATCGACTTGACTCCAACCTCGAATATGTCGAATTGAACATGCACGATCGACCTCTGGACCAATTCTGGGATCATCTTCTATTGCTACTGTTGGTTGATTTTCTGTCGTAGCGCAGGCCGCAATGACGCCCGTTAACAGTATAGAAATAATGACTTTTCTCATAAATACCTCTTCAATATTTAATCCATATAGCTACTAGTATACGCCATCAGCAATAATAACTAGGTAACTTTTTGTAATGATTCAACATTTAATTGTTCCTTAGGTTGTATTGCTGGTTTCTCATGCACAATTACTCCGTGCTTTACTGGCACTCCGTAATCGTTTGATTGCATACCCTGAAGTTATGTATGCTCGACATATTTGCATAACTTTTTCAGTAAATAAAACGATATACTCAATTAATCAATTGTGAATGAGGTAAAACGATGCGTTTTTGGGCAATAATTTCAGTCATGCTTTTGTGTGCCAATGTGACTTTAGCCAAGCAACTTACAATAAAAGCCAACATTGTAAATGAGTCTGATCTTCCGATTAGCTCAGCTTCGATCGTAATCAATGGTCAGGAGGCATTTTCAAGTGATTTAGGTATCTTTGAATTTCCCATGCCTCATCAAAATACCGTGAAAATTGAAATTCGCAAAGAAGGCTATTACCCAAGAATTCATACATTTAGCAAAAGTGAGCTTCAAAACAGCTTAAACAGTAAACTCAAATTTGAATTGATTGAACATAAGCAAGCACGCGTAATGTTTGCGTTTGGCGGTGATGTGATGTTGGGGCGTCGATACTACTCCCCTCATTTTAACGAAAGCCCTGCGATCAGCGAGCACAATCAATTAGCCGATAGCAAAGCGTTATTGGAGCAAGTAAAACCTTATCTTGAGATTGCTGACATAGCTGTGGTCAACTTAGAAAGTCAAATTGCAGATCAACAACCTGAACAACGCGCCAAAAAATCAGTAACATTTTTTTCTAAACCATCACTAGTTTCAACATTAAAGTGGGCAGGTATTGATTATGTAACATTGGGAAATAATCATACTTATGACTACTTGGACGAAGGCCTTAGTTCTACGCTCGCTGCTTTAGAAGGCGAACAGCTCCCCTATTCTGGTGCGGGCTTTACTGAGCAACAAGCGCTAAAACCATACCTATACAACATCAATGAAAATCAATTCGCGCTGTTAGGTTTTGTTGGGTGGCAAGGGTCATCAAAAATTAAACAAACAGCTACAAATTCGCAAGGCGGTGCTGCATATGGATCGCTGGCTAATATTACCAAAAGCGTACAAACTGCTTCATCTAACCGTCAAATTCCGATTGTGCAATATCATGGGAGCTTAGAGTACACAAACGAACCTACCGGTGTTACAGAACAGCGATTAAAAGCCGCTTTAGATCAAGGAGCCGCGTTAGCGATTGCACATCACCCACACGTAACACAAGGTATTGAGCTATATAATGAAAAGCTCATAGCCTACTCCATGGGAAATTTCATTTTCGATCAAAATTTCAGCTCGACACAACAAAGTTTTTTACTATACGTTTGGCTGGACAATGGAAAATTTCATCGCGCTGAAATTGTCCCATTGTATATAAAAGGATATAAACCGACACCGGCGATCGATGCCGAAAGAGTAGCTATACTAAAACGTATCAATACGCTCTCTTCTAAACGAAACACACCGCTGCGTGATCATCAAGGTCATGGCGTTATTAAGCTTGAATATGGGCGTCCGGTTCAGAATGAAGAAACTTCAATCCCTTTAGATATTAAAGTAAAAACAATCCATTCTTTGCAGGATCTTCCGTGGAATTCTACAGTCAATCAAGTCATCTCGAAAGACGACTCTTTGCAATATCGACTCGGTACAAATCTTATTAGCGGCAGCAATTTTGCAAGTCATACATGGTTCAATGCAGTAGAACGAGGTTTCCTATTAGATAAGAAAGTAGCAACGGCTGATAAGAATTCAAACATGTTTGAATCGATTCGTTTACCGTTAGACTCCTCTCAATGGCTTGGCATGAAATATTTTAGGCGCGTGTATAAGCCAAGCAATCCAATGACGCTAACAATGGATGTGAAAACAGACGCCAACGTGACTATTAATGTTTATTGGCAAGGAAGAAAGACTAGACAAAAATTATTTGATGCGCTCGAGAATAGTCCTAAAAATTTGATAAAAACTATCAAAATGAAGGCACAAGACAAATGGCATCATCTTGATATTGATTTCAACTCTCCTCGCATTGGATACCGTAGCTATCGTGTGCTTGTTGAGTTTGTATCAGAACAAGGTGACAACAAATATATTCAAGTGAACAACTTTTCACTACTTGAATGGCAAACGGCGTTTCAATCTAAACAACAACCCACATTCTTTAACGATGAAAGCCGAATGGCAACTCATATTGGCTTCAATAAGAATGCTGACCACCAAGTGATTTTGGTCGCAAAATGATGTTAAGAAAGCCGCGTTCCTCTTCTTGCGGTATGTTAGAGAAATTTAAAGAGCTGTTGTCTGAAAAACAATACGGCTCACAAAAAGCGTTGATTCGCGCCTTAACCTCTTTAGGTTTTGACGATGTTTCTCAAGCTAAAGTGTCGCGCATGATCAACAAAGTTGGAGCCGTCAAGATTAGGAATCAATTTAACCAATTGGTTTACTATCTACCTAATGCGGTTCCTTTTCCAAAGACTGGTCAGTCGATAGATTCACTGACAATCAAGTTAAGACGCAATCAGACGCACATCATCATTAAAACCGTTTCAGGAGGCGCTCGCATTATATCGCGCTTAATCGACGCCTTAGGTGAAAAACAAGGCATACTTGCAACGATAGCCGACGACAACACGGTTTTAGTCATCCCCACTTCTACAGAACGCATCGAGGAAATTATGACACATCTAAGCAACCACTTTAACGTGGCTTAGTACGTGACTCAGACACTGTTTTAGCACCTTAAAATTTCATCCACCTAGTTTTAAGGATGAAACACAGGTGATGGCCAAGATAAACCAATGTGAAAAGTATGTACTTAATCTGTTAGATGCGAGCGGCAGGATTTAATCAAACCTGACAGCGTATTGGTGTCAATTACAACTCTCACCAACTGCCATTAAGAGCAAGGATTGTAATATTCATTTTGTGACCGAAACATAGCTTCATTTACTATATTTTGAGTTGAGTCAATAGCATTAAACAGAGTTAAATTATCCAGCCAATGCTGAAATAAAGACTCATCATATTGAATTAGCGCTAACGTTTTTTGGTATTCATCAGATCGAATTCGCTCATGAATTAGTTTTATTTTTTCTGAAGTCTCTTGAAGATACTGATCATCTTTAAGATAGCTAAACGCGATTTTTTGTAAGTTCAAACCTATCATAGTACCTATTTCAGTTTTACTATTTTTTTCCAGCTTTTCACCAATAGATAAACATACATGAGCATTTTCGCCTTTTTCACTAATACTTTGTTTACAAAAACTATGTATTGCAAAAAATCCTTTCATAATATTAGAACCTGTTGCTTGGATAAGCCTTTCTCTAACCGAAAGGTCCGAATGGTGTATTAGAACATTGTTATTAAAATGAATTTGCTCTACGAAGTAGTCATTAAATTCAGGTGCATTGCTAGCATTCTCTAGCGCCTCAACAACCCCATTAGAATCTATATTTTTTAGCCTCAATGCTGCAACATTAAGCCACAATGCTGCATTAGTTTTATCAGTAGCTATGATGTCAGACTCGGTTTTTTCATCACAAACATTTGCCGATTGACAGGCAATTAATAATGCCCAATTAGATAATTTGGAAGGAGTGTTTTGTTGATTATAAGTTCTTAACAGTACGGCTCTTTCATTATGTTCTTCAAGTTGTGAAGCCATAGCGTAATACAGCTGTTCTTCTATAATTGGCGAATTTTTAAGTTTATCAAAAAATGTTTCCAATTTGCTTTTAGGAAGCTCATATTCCTGACCACAAGACACAATTTCGAGGCGATGATGTTTAATCTCTTTAATTTCTCGAGTTTCAGTTATTTCCGGGTGCAATGAATCTGAAGAACTGGTTTTGAATGAAATAGGCTTAACTTCTTGATTAAAATTGTTTTGAATACCTTCGATATTTTTAGGGGTAGAATATTGATTAACTAAATGAGATTCGTTATTCACTAAAACGTAAAAATAACAACCAAAACCAATAAGTAATATTGCTGCTGAAAACTTGACAAGCCGACTCAAACCACGCTTCCTTTCTTATGTAGTCAAACAATTAATGAAGCGCAATTATTAAATAGCTAAAAATTTTTATCTACTGATACTTACACTTACCTTAACTAATTTAGAATCAATGTAAGTTAATTTATTAGATTGTACTTACTTCGAAGAATCGTAAATTAGACAACTCGATTGTTTCTTATTCGCGGTAAGATCAATTGGTCTGAGCTAAGCTATTTTATTGACCAAAGCATCCTGCAAATCAGTTTGTTGATTAGTGGTGATCGCTTGGTTATCTTTAGTAGAAATTAAAAATACGTTTTCACTACTTTCACCTAAAGAGCTAATTTTTGCTGAATGAATCATCAGTTCATTTTGTTTGAACACCTGACAAATACGTTCTACAAATCTTGGATCATCCAACGCATTAATACGAAGTAAGGTTTTTCCCTTCTTAGCTGATGGCAAAAATTCGATGGTAGGATTGTGTTCAAAATTCTCGACAAATTTTGGTCGCACAGGTTTTCGCAATTGCTTCTTGTTGGCTACTGTTTCTTGAATTCGCTTCGTTATTTGTTCTATTCGATATTTATCACGAATTACTTCATCATATTGGTCAAGAAACTTTATGACTTCTAATACTTTGTTATTCTTCGTCTTCAAGATCTTGGCCGACTTCACTCGTACTTTCAGTGTTGCAAGCGTATTAAATAGATCTACAAATAACATGCTGCGGTCACTGGCGTAAACCAGCAAGTTATTACAACCAAAGCTGGCATCTTCATTGATTGAGACAACAGTATCATCGGCACTAATAATTAAATCAGTAAAGTCAGACAGTTCTTCTGCTTGATGTTCGATAAAGAAACTTGATGGTAGTTCTGTCCAAAGGGTTAACACCTTGCTTTCATCAAAGCCCTTATCTGTTAGCAACTGCATGGCGTCTGCTTTGTTTTCTCTAATCACAGTTCGTTGTTCAAAAACGTTTTCAAGCCCTTGTTTTAAGGCCCGCCTCAATGAAAAATACAGCTCGTTTAAAAGGCTCTCCTGCCATTCATTCCACATCAGGTCATTGGTTGCCATCATATCGGCAACGGTAAAACAAAATAGCGCATTAAGTTTTACTTCTGTACGTACCGTTTTTGCAATTTTATTTATAACATCTGGATCATGAATATCTTGCGTTTGAACAGTTGATACCAACAAGTGTTGCTGGTTCACCAACCATACAATAAGGTCAATTTCAGATTGCTTGAGTTGGTGCAACGTCGCAAATTCACGAGCGTGGGCAGCACTAACTTCATTTGATTCATTTGATTGCTTACCTGACAAGTCATGGCACATTGCTGCAATTACAATCACATGTTTGGAAACATTTTGCTTAAATACACTACTTGCAAGTAGTTTTGATTTGTCACTAGATTTAAAGCTGTCAATATACTGAATTAACTTAAATGCGTGCTCATCAACAGTATATGCGTTATGCATGTCAAACTGCATCTGACCTTCAATTGCACGCCATTGGGGAAAGTAAGATGCCAAAATGCCATATCGATGCATTAGACTAAAAGGTAGTTTCAAACCATTTGCATGCTTCAAAATACGTAGAAACTCTATCCTGCATCCGTGGTAATCTTGCAACTCTCCTAATAATCCTCTTCGCGTTTGGCGAATTAGACGAATCGTTTCCGGTGCAATATTGGTTATCTGTGGATATTCGGCGATATAGCGAAAAAGCTTAATTACATTAGTCTTATCATAAAATACTTCATCAAAATTTGCTTGAATCATGCCATTGCAAATAGAAAACCCATCGTCAATGTGCGTAACACTGGCATTTGATGACTGCTCACATATTTCGCGCAAAAATACATTACAAATAATTTGATTTAATTCGCGAACTCTAGTCATTGCTCTAAACAACTGACGCATCATTTTCTCAACGGCCAATTGCGCATTATTGCCATGCCCAAATTTCATAAACTCTGCGACATCCAATTGATGTTCAAACAGCAAACGCTCTTCCGCCCTATTTGCAACTGAATGTAATGCCCAACGAATTCGACAAATAAAATCGTATGATTCTCTCAATTCAGTGTATTCATCTTGCTTAAGAAACCCTAACGACTTAAGAGCGGCCGCATCAGCTACGTTGTAGTGCTTTCGTGCTATCCAAACAATCGTTTGGACATCACGCATACCACCAGGGTTATTCTTTAAGTTAGGTTCTAAGAAAAGTGCAGTATTTTTGGCTTTTTCATGACGACTGTTTTGTTCGTCAATTTTGAATTCAAAGAACGATTCACTTGTCCATAGGTTGTTTTCATAAATCAAGGCTCTAATATCACGTGCATGTGCTTGATTACCGTGCATTGTTCTAATATCCAACAAATTAGTAGCAATGCTAATGTCTGATTTTGCAGCTTCAATATTTTCTGCCGTAGAGCGAACGGCGTGGCCAATATCGACAGAGAAGTCCCATAAAGCGGTTAAAAACGAAGAAATCCCCTGCTTTTCATCTTCGTTTAACGCTTTATCATGCAGTATACAAAGATCAATATCTGATTTGGGATGTAAAGTACCTCTGCCATAGCCTCCAACAGCATTTAGGGAAATATGTGGGCGGTCAAGGTTAAACGATTGCCAAAGTCTGACCAACAACTGGTCGAACATTTGCGCTCTGGCCGCCTGCAAGTCTTGAATAGACATATCGAAAAATTGAGCGTTTAGCCACTGGTCGTATTCAAACAAAAAGGCTTTGATTTCTTTGGGGTTAGACAGATTGACGTTGTTTGTATCCATAAATTGAAGCGACATATCCTAGCTACAACCTCCTATTTTATTACACAGTGGCATTCAGTTTTCTCAGAAAGGTGCGACGTGAAATAGATTATCATAGACAGATCCCTTATTAAATTCCGGGCAAATACTATCAACTCTAAGTATAAATTTCAACCACCCCACTATTAATCGCAGTAGTTTCTAGGTAAAAAAGACAAGTTTGAGCACAACATATTAATTAGAGTTAAAAGCTTTATCACAGTCTCGGCATTTCAATGTAACGCTATGCAATCGATATTTATTTGAATTACCACAAGGCAGTAGCTATGAAAGGTAGTTTGCATTAGAATCATTCTCAAAAGACTTACTACCTAACCTATATGGAAAAACACGAAGAGCTACTAATATCAATACGCAAGGTAATACGCGCAATTGATTTGCACTCTAAACAACTTAATAAGTCATCTGGGCTCACTGGGCCACAACTCTTAATCATGCAGGAAATTTCCAAGCTTGATGGTGTTACTGCTGGCCAAGTCGCAAAGACGATTAATCTTAGTGCTGCAACGGTGACAAATATACTGGATAGATTAGAAAGTAGATCTTTAATAAAACGTGTACGAAATGCGCAAGATAAAAGAAGAGTTGATCTCTTTTTAACACAACAAGGTAAGCATTTATTAGTTGATGCTCCACAACCTTTGCAAGAGCATTTCATTAAAAAATTCAGAGATCTAGCGGATTGGGAGCAATCACAGTTGTTGTCGTCAATGCAAAGAATTGCGTCAATGATGGATGCGGAAGACCTTGATGCCGCGCCGGTACTTGAGCTAGAACCTATGCAACGAAGCAGTGAAAAACAATCGTAAAATTAAACAAATAACCTAAACCTAAGCTTCTCGGCGATTTGCCCCGATTGACGGGGCAATTCACAAACAAAGATTACCCAATTGCACTTAACGATAGTGGTTGTCTGAAATCCCTCCCCATAACTTATCGTTTAGTGTACTCATATTTCCTTGTTGATATTGAAAACCGTATTCTCTGTCTTTCGCCACAATCAATGGCCCATCAAGATCAACATATTTAGCTTGGCTGGAAAGTAAAAAAGCTGGCGCCATCGCAAGTGAAGACCCCACCATGCACCCAACCATAATTTCAAAGCCGCATTCAATAGCGTCATTGCATAGTTTAAATGCTTCGGTAAGACCGCCTGTTTTATCGAGCTTTATATTAATAGCGTCATATCGCCCTTTTAGATACGGCAAGTCTCGACGCGTATGGCACGATTCATCAGCACACAGCGAAATAGGAAGATTTAAGTCTAATAAAGCATCGTCTTTTCCAACCGCCAACGGTTGCTCGATAAGTACTACGTTTAACGCTGCCAATGCGTCAGCACTATTAACTAAGTCATCAAGCGACCAGCCTTCGTTAGCATCAACGATAAATTGGCTTAACGGTGCTGCTTCTTTAATTGCCGCCATTCGGTCAACAATGTCTTGGTTGTCCAATTTAACTTTGATTAATTTAGGGTGTTCTAACTTTGCTGCTGCTTCTGCCATTTTCTCCGGTGTATCTATGCTTAAGGTTTGAGCCGTCACACACGAAGCCATTGATTGTATGTCTAACAAACGATGAACTGGTTTTTGGTATTGTTTCGCTTTTAGATCCCATTGAGCACAATCTAGTGCATTTTTGGCCGCTCCAGGTGCCATGGAAGAGAGAATGTTTTCAATACTATACCCACGCGATAATTTATGTTGAACATAAGTGAGTTGATTTACAACACTATCTCTTGTTTCCTGATACCGATTGTATGGAACTGATTCGGCTCGACCAATGTTTACGCCGTCAGACAAATGAACTTCAACAACTTCTGCCTTTGTTTTTGCGCCCCTTGCTATTCTAAATTCGCTCGCGAGCGGAAAATCTACTTGCACAATGCGAAGAGAAATCATAGTAAATATCCTCTAACATTGTTCTACTAAGTATTTAACAATCTCATGGCTGCCATCACGCACCGGATCAACACATGGCACATTGAATTCTTTTGCTAATTTATTGCAATATAATCGCCCTTCTTCAGTAGATACGCTGGATGTATTTACTGATATCCCGACTACTTTTACGTTAGGGTTAGTAAGCTTCGCTGCTGCTAAATTCATCTGTATTGTTTGCGCAACGCTAGGTAATTCAGTATGCGGTAATCCACGCATATGCTCACGATTTAGCGCATGGCAAATTACAAGGGCATCAGGCTGCGCCCCATGCAATAAACCTAAGCTTACCCCCGCAAATGCTGGGTGAGATAATGACCCCTGGCCTTCTATAACGTCCCAGTGATCATCGCTATTGTTTGGGGATAAACTTTCCGTAGCGCCCGCTATAAAATCAGAGACTACACAATCAATAGCCACCCCCTGACCAGCAATCAAAATACCGCTTTGCCCTGTTGCCCTGAAATCTGCGTTTATTTGTAGCTGCTTCATCGCTTTTTCAATGCTTAGCGAGGTGTACATTTTTCCCACTGAACAATCTGTACCAACGGTTAAGAGACGCTTACCAGTTCGTTTGACTCCCGTGCCTGTTTTAAAATGAGCTGTTGGATGGCGTATATCAATTAATTGACAATTGTGTCTTTTAGCAACTGCGACTATTTCAGGAATATCGACAAGTTTGTCGTGTAATCCACTCACTACATCTAGCCCTGATTCTAAAGCATCGATGATAAATGGATACCATTTAGCGTCTAACACACCGCCACTGTTGGCAAAACCTAATACTAGTGTTCTAGCACCATCTTTAGCTGCGCTTTCGATGTTAGTTTTCGGTAAACCGGTCGTGACCGTGCACCCGTCAACTTTCATCTCTCCAATACAATGATCTGGTCGCCAATCTGCGACTCCTCGCGCCATTTTAATCGAAAGTTCATCTGTCGCGTCGCCGATAAATAATAAATAAGGAGCTGCTATTACCATGTTGATTACCTAAAAAATACTGAATAAAGTCAGCGTAAAATCGTATATGGTCAGCTTATTAGCAATGGCTTGGGTTGAAAAATACTATGAATTAGCTACGCCATAACTTTAGGTTATACCTATTGGTATAAGTGAATCATTAGACATGTTTTTTTGAAAAACTTTGCAATCAATTAACCCACAAGCTAACTGAAACAATGGAAAAAAATAATCTTAGATCATGTGTACAACATTAAAGTTGTGCAATTAAGTATGGGATGAAATCTTCTGCCACCCTTGAAATTCCACGACTTTCTAAATGAGAAATGCTAACGTTGAACGTCAATTTAGGTTCAAATGAAGCAAATGCGATATCTTCAGCCGTATTGCCAAGCGCGGTAAACTTGTCTACGACACAAATACCAGCCCCCTTCGCAACCATTCTCGCTGCAATGAAGTAGGTTTGTACCTTAATCGTTGAGTCAATAGCAACATTTTCTTCCATCATTCGTGTCCACAATAGATCACCTAATGGCCCACTATCACTAATATCAATGAAGGGATATGGAGATAACTCAGTTAACGTTAATGCTGAAGGACGATTAGGAAACAGATGTTTGGGATACATTACAACGAGTTCAGACTCTGCACAGGGTTTACAGGAAATACCTGCCATGGCTGATGGAGAGAACAACATGGCAAAATCACATTTGTGTTCAAACAAAGCTTGCGTGACTTCGTCATTATGAACTGTTTGTATTGTAAAATTGACTTTAGGGTGTTTTTCTTGAAAAGCAGCGATTGCACTAGGCAAAACATCAAAACCTAGTGCAGGGGTAACGCCAATACAAATATTACCAAAATCCGTTTTTTTAATATTTTCTGCCGTATTTTTAATTGACCTCATCTGCTGATAAATTTTGTCAACTTCATCAAACAGCATCGATGCTTCATTCGTCGGAATAAGTCGCCCTTTTACACGCTCAAAAAGCTTGAAGCCTAACTGCAATTCAGCATGAGATAACACTTTACTTACCGACGGTTGAGAAACGTGTAGAATCTTAGCCGCATTGGTAATAGAACCTGTTGTATAAATGGCATGAAAAACTTCAATGTGTCTAAGTCGCATAAAATTTAGCCTAGTAATTATCTACGTTAAAGCGCTTGCTTAAAACTTAAGTGAATCCGCATTAAGCAAAAAGCACCGCACATGCAGTCCATAAACAAGCCGCGATTGATGCGGCAAATGTTGCAGGTACAATTTGTGATTTAACATGATCCATTAAGTCACACCCTGTTGTCATAGAGCTCAGTATAGTTGTATCAGAAATTGGTGAACATTGGTCACCATACACACTACCATTTAGTACAGTAGCAAAACATATCATCATGAATATTTCAGGATTATCTAATAACTGGTTTTGGCTTAGAGCCCATGCTAAAGGCATTGCCAAAGGAAAAGCTATGGCATACGTTCCCCAGCTAGTACCAGTAGAAAATGCAATTATCATCGTAATCAGTTGCAGCGTTACAGGTAATAGCCAATAAGGCAGCTGCTCACCAAGCAACGAAACTAAATAAAGGCCGCCACCAGTTTCCTTACTAATAAACCCTATGATGACTGCCAGCATTAGGATTACAGACGCTACAACAACGCCTTTTAAACCATTACCAAAGCCATCAATTAGCGCCGTCAACGACATACCTTTAGCCAATGCCACTGCCGCAGATAAAACGAGTGCGACACCAAACGCCCAATTTACCTTCGGAGAACCTAACGCAATGAAAGTGACAATAGCGATACCAATCAAAAATATTAAAGGAATTATAAACTCTAAAAAATGTGGATTGTACCCTTCAGGCACTTGGCTTGATTGCAACTCTTTAGCACTCAAAGGTTTGGCGTTAGGTGCATCCAATTGACCGGTTGTGTTTGCTCTGTATTGGGCTTCTTTGATTCTTCTCCCTGCAAACGTTGTAATATTTAAACTTAATAACAACGTCCCAAGTACCGCGAAAATACCGTAAAAACTAAATGGGATACTGCTAAAGAAAAACGCGATGCGATCAGATTCTGTTGCTAGAAAACTAACACCAGGAACAAATATCAATGCTTGTACATAAGCTGGCCAAGCATTGAATGCTATGACAGAAGCAATAGGAGACGCGGTTGAGTCAACTATATAACTCATTTCTTCGTGGCTTACTTTTGCTTTATCTGCAAGTGGACGCACAGTAGTACCAACAAGCACTGTGCTCATTGTTCCCCCTTGAAAAAATAGTACGCCCAAAAACCACGAGACAAGTTTTGCTGAACGAGGGCCTGTTACAAACCTTTCCGTCATCATGCTCGCAAACGCTTGTGCTGCACCTGTTTTAGACCAAATACCGAGCAGTCCGCCAAGTAACCATAAATAGAGAAGTAATAATGCCGCCGTACCTTCTTGTGCTAAATTGGGAATAATCACGCTATCGGTAATGTCATACTCACCTAGCATGAGTGCGCCCGTGACAATCCCTGAAAGTAATGCAGTGATAGGTTCTCGCGTAATTAAACACAAAGCGATCGTAATTAACGCAGGCAACAAAGACCACAAGCCAAAATGAAATGCTGGTTTTAATAACTGTAACTGCCCATTACTCATTTCAACCCACTGTTGCGCAATGGTTGGCTGCTCACCTTTATTTAGATTTTGTTGATTAAGTACGGAATCTTCGTAGGTAACTTCGCCATTAATAATGACCTCTGCACCTTTATATTTATATGCATTTTGCCCTTTATCTGTTTGATAAACATCATATATGTACGCTTGTTCTAGCCAAATCTTTTCAACTGATGTATTTACGTACAATGCTGATAACATTCCAACAATAAAGATAAAAAATGCAAATTGATTATTTACTCTCACAACAATTTTCCAATAGTTATTTAAACAGGTAACACGCTTATTTTTATTTGTACTACTTAAACAGCACTACATTGCATAACACAAACATGCGTTTATTTATATTTCGGTCTTACGTTAGCAATTTATTTGGGCGCTGTATTTTAGTTTATGCTCCATTAGCTATAACCTTAGGTTATAGGTTGCATATGAACTGTCAATTGTATCTTTAAACATTTTTGCGCATGGTAAATATGAAAATAAAAAACAGTAAGTTAAAACTGTGTTGTCACTAACTCTGGGAAACATAACGGTGAGAGTCATGAAAAAACAAGTAAATAAACATCACAAGCTATCGCGCCTTAGCTTGTGTTTAATTGCAGCCTTATCTCCGCAACTAGCGTTGGCTCAAGAAAGTAGTACTGAAAAAAAGATCACTAATGAAGAAATCGAACAAATTACCGTTGTTGGCTCCCAAATAAGAGGAGGTGCAATTAGTGAAGCACTAGCAGTATCGGTTATTAATGCTGAAGATATTGAAAACCTTGGTATTGACTCAGGTGATGAGTTGATGAGCATGATACCAGAAAACGGCCAAAACTTTTTTAGCGAAGCAGAAAATATTGCGGGTGGCGTAAACTCAGCTCGTGGCGATGTAGGTGCTTTTAATTTAAGAAATATGGGCACAGGAAACACGTTAGTATTATTAAACGGTAGAAGATTGGTAAATTCTGCAACTTATCAAACAGAAGAAGTTGGTGGCAGCTTCGTCCCTGTAAACTCTGCCAACTCTAATGTGATCCCCGTTGTGGGATTACAACAAGTCGAAGTGTTACGTGACGGTGCCTCAGCCATCTATGGTGCTGACGCTGTTGCAGGTGTAATCAACCATGTACTCAAGTCAAACTTTGAAGGCTTAACCGTTAAAGCCAAAGGCTTTCAATACGACAATTTTAGCCGCGGAAGCAAGACGCTGACAATTGAAGCAGGTAAAGACTTTAACGACGGCAAAACAAACATTAGTACGTTTTTTAACTTCTACGACCGAGACCGTATCAATTCACAAGACGATAAACGATGGTCAACGTCAGATTTTCGCGATCGCCTGTCTGAAGATTCTCCTTGGTTTGGCAATACTAGATTTCGAAACGATAGTGCTAACTCAAATTTCGGGCAGTTCGATATCGTGCCGGGCAATGAAGGCGCACTCGACGACAATAACCTAGTAGATTCAAACGGAGAGTTTGAGACTTACCCCATTGGAGACCCTCGATGTGAAGGTGGTTATGTGCTCAACGCAACCACTTGTGCGGCTAAAGATGGTCAAGGAACATACCGATACAATCTCAATGAAAATAGAGACCTTCGCTCTGATTTAAAACGATATAACACCTTTGTTTTTATTAATCATGAATTTGACAACGAAATTGAGAGCTTCACAGAACTTTCTTATTACAAGTCAGAAACAAACATGTATCGACACCCTTCTGCTTCATTCTCTAGCTCCAAGCTACGTGTTGCTGCAGAAAATTACTATAACCCTTTTGGTGTCGCTGGATCGGTCAATCGATTACCTGAAGAAATAACTGGAGAGTTCCCAGCTGAGGGGTTTGATCTGACCATCGACAACTATCGATTCGCTGAAGTGCCACGTATCGTTGATAATGATGGAAGTACCTATAGATTCTTGCAAGGGTTTAGAGGGATTATCGGTGAATGGGACTGGGAAAGTGCAGTTTCTCATTCAAAAGCTAAAAAAGAAGATATCACACGCAATCGTGTATCAAATACGTTGATGCAAGAAGCATTAAATGATCCAACGTCAGCTGCATATAACCCATTTTCTGGCGGTGTTAATTCTAATATTGAACGTGCTTTAATTGACGTTAAACGTGTTAGTGAAACTAAACTGACAACATTCGACATAAAATTTTCAAATGCAGATTTATTTGAACTTCCTGCGGGTATGGTCGCGTTTGTAGCGGGATTTGAATGGCGCAAAGAGAGTTTTAATGACGATAGAGATGATCGCTTAGACGGCACAATCACCTTTACTGATTGGGAAGGCGATACATATCCATTTGTTTCTGACGTCGTGAATTCAAGCCCAACGCCTGATAACAGTGGCAAGCGTCAGGTAACTTCACTGTTTACAGAGTTGCAAATTCCAGTACTCGATAATTTAGACGTTCAAGCCGCACTTCGTTATGAAGACTTTGACGATATTGACGAGAGTACCACTGTTGGTAAAGTTGCTTTCGGTTGGCGTCCAATTGATAACCTGCTTGTACGTGGTTCATGGTCAGAGGCTTTCCGCGCACCGAACTTAGTAACAGTCAATGAAGACATCGTATCTCGAACCAATACGCGTACCGATTGGGCTTGTCAGTACGCTGCAGATTTTGGCGGTGATCCGAATGAAGACACACTTGATTGTACAAACTCTATTCAACGTACTGCTGAAGGGAGCAAAAATCTAAAACCGGAGCAATCTGAAAATACCTCTATCGGTTTTGTATGGACACCAACTAACAATTTTACGGTGACATTAGATTATTGGTCTATCGAAAAAGAAGACACTATTGGTCTTTTTGGAGAAGAAAACCATACCTTGCTTGATTTAGTCCACCGACTAGAGCAAGGCAATCAAAATTGTGGGTCTAATAGTTTTAATAGTGCGATTGAACGTGAAGCAGTAGACGAAGGAGAAGTTGCATTTTATGAAGCGGCGGGCATTTGCCCTGCTGGCGCTATTAAATATGTGAATGACCAATATGCGAACTTAGATAAACGCACGATTAAAGGACACGATTTAGGTATCTACTACAACGTAGAAACGGAAATCGGAACATTTGATATCAAATACAATGGTGCGTTTTTAGATACCTATGAACAGGACGCAGGAGGCATGGCACAAACCTTAGTTAATGCACAAGCTTCAGGTATTTTACCAGCCAATTATCCAGTAGATGGTTTTGCTGATCTAATCGGAAAAGACGGAAATCAAGACGAACGTCATTCAGCTAAATTCCGTTGGTACAACGATAGCTGGGGTTTCTCACTTAACATGTTTAAAGTTGGAAGCTTCTATCAAAGCTCATTAACCTTAGATGACGGCACCAAATACATCGTTCCATCGATGACTACGTATAATGCAAGCATTGATTATAAGTTTACATTAGCTGGTGCTGATTCTCGTGTTCGTTTTGGTGTGAATAACTTAACCGACGAACGAGCTCCATTGGCCGATCGCTACTTCGGATACTTTGCCGATGCACACAGCGACTATGGTAGAGGGTATTATTTAGAAGTAAAAGCTTCCTTTTAAGTGCCTACGCACAGCGAGGATCATTGGTTTTGTTTCTCGCTGCGCTTACCACTTAACAAATGACAACGCGCTTAGCGTTATGTTTTAACATTGAAACAAAGAGTGTACAACATGAAGCGAATTTCAGTACTACTTGTGTTAGCTTTTTTCCAGCTTCAGGTAGAAGCATGCGAGTCTAGTAGTATTAGCATTAAAAATAATTTCCCTAGTGCCACATCTGCAGCGCTACTTAAACAATGTGCTATCAACCAAGAAAGCAATCATATAACGGTGCATATTCAGCCTGAAAATACGCCAATTAACAATAGCCCATGGTATGCATTTCAAGTAGTCAGCGAACAAAAACAAACGGTCACTATGACAATTAACGTTGAAAATGGCACTCAACGCTACGAGCCTAAAATTAGTTCAGATGGTAAAACTTGGGACAAAATAGACTTTAGTAAGAGCGAACAAAGCATTCACTTTGACTTGCCTCTTACCAAACAAACGCTTTGGATTTCAGCGCAAGAAATCATAAATAATCAAGATTATATTGATTGGGGCAATGCACTTAGCACTAAGCAATATATCAAGCATGAAGTTATCGGGCACTCTGTCCAAAACCGCCCTATCTATAAGCTCAGTGCATTAAATAAGAATACTAACGACTGGCTTGTGTTACTTGGTCGCCAGCATCCGCCGGAGATTACAGGTGCCCTCGCCTTGTTTCCTTTTGCATCGTCAATACTGTCTGAAGACAAGTTAGCCAGCACATTTCGAGAACGATTCAACATTCTAATTATTCCGAATATGAACCCTGACGGTGTTGAATTAGGATATTGGCGTCACAATGCAAATGGTATCGATCTTAATAGAGACTGGAAAACGTTGAATCAACCAGAGGTTAAAGCAGTTGACTCATTACTCAAAAAAATAACGGCGAGCGGAGGGAAAATTGCTATGGCGGTTGACTTTCATTCTACACACCAAGACATTTTTTATACTATGCCAAATAATTACGGCGTTGAGCAGCGCTATTTGGTCAATAATTGGCTTGGTACGCTAGATAAACAACTCCCTGATTTCAACGTAATCGAAAAGCCCGGCAACAATCCTAATGCAGGCGTGTTTAAGCAATACATTGCAGATACATACAAAGTACACGCTATCACCTACGAAATGGGTGATCATACAGATCGTCAATTTATTGAAGCACTTGCAATCGATGCAGCGAATACGTTGATGTCTACTATGCTAAAAGACAACACAACTAAGCGTCACTAAAATGAACAATAATTTTAAACAAACGGTTATCGCTTGCTTATTTACTGCGGGCGTACTAGGGTGCAAACACACAGCACCACCTATCATGGCAGATATCCTTATTACCAATGGCAATGTATATATTGGCGATGGTAGCGGTGAAAATTCACTTGATATTGCCATATGTCAACAACACATATGTGCCGTTTCACCGAAAAACTCGCAGAGAATCATCGCAAAAAGAACCATTGATGCGCAACACCTTGTCGTAAGTCCTGGCTTTATCGATCCTCATACGCATTCATTATCTGAATTACTGAGCGATACCCAAAATGTAAACCTTAATTATCTAACGCAAGGTGTTACAACGGTGATTAACGGTAACGATGGTGCTGGGCCCTTTCAAATCAGCGAAACAGCCAAAGCGCTGGAAGAAAATGGGATCGGCACCAATGTCGCCTTGTTAGCTGGACACAATACAATTCGCAAACATGTTATGGGGCTTGTTAACCGCGAGGCAACGCTAGATGAATTGAAAGCAATGAATGCTTTAGTAGATAAAGCCATGAGTGAAGGTGCTTTGGGCTTATCAACAGGGTTATATTATGTTCCTGGCAGCTACGCATCTACACAAGAGGTGTTGTCTCTCGCTAAAACTACTGCAAAGTATCATGGCATTTACGACACTCATTTGCGAGATGAAAGTACATTCAATATTGGTTTACTCGCGGCTATCGACGAAGCTATCGATATCGCACAGCAATCAGGCGTGCACCTTCACCTAGCACACATAAAAGCCCTTGGTGTTGACGTTTGGGGGCAAAGCGAGCAAGTTGTCGATAAAATATCCCGCGCACAAGCTAATGGTTTCAGTATTACAGCAGATCAGTACCCTTGGTTGGCATCAGGCACAATGCTACATAGTGCGATTATCCCTAAATGGCTCATGGCAGATTCAAAAGACGCTTTTCACTTGCGACTTAAAGATCCTAACCTACAATCAAAAATCGAAAATGAAATAACAGAAAATATTCGTCGTCGTGGAGGCGCTAGTGCACTGTTGATCACTGCATCTTCTAATGAGCACATTATCGGCAAAACACTTAAAGATATTGCTAATGAGCAAAATACTACCGCAGCTAAAGCGGCAATTGAGCTCGTTCAACAAGGCGATATTCGCGTTGCATCTTTTAATATGGCCGAAAACGATTTGAAACGGTTTATGGTGCAACCATGGGTAGTAACCTCTTCTGATGGCACTGATGGCCATCCTAGGAAATACGCCAGCTTTCCTAAAAAGTTTCACGATTACGTAAAACAGACTCCGCTATTGTCTATAGAAGAATTTATTATCAAAAGTGCTTCTCAAACTGCTGAGTTGTTGAATATTGGTGATCGGGGATTATTAAAAGTAGGTATGGTAGCAGACGTCATCATTTGGGATCCTAACAACTACAAACCAAATGCTAACTTTTCCAAATGGAATCAATTATCTACAGGTGTTCATAGTGTTCTAGTAAACGGCAAGTTAGCCATAGAAAACGGCGAATACACGGGTGTGCTTGCGGGTAGGTTTTTAAAGAAGTCTAGGTAACTAAAATTAAAAATAGCTGGCTAATAATAATTAGCCAGCCTGCTTGCTTAGTTATAACCAAGTACATAATATGCATTCGCACTTTCATTAAATTCATAGCGTGTTTCCTCTTCGTCAATTCCTTTTTTAAAACAGCTCGCTATTTTAGCTTTTGATGGTGCAGCACTTTCTTGATTTACCTGAATTGCTTCGTCTGTTGCTTGATCTGTATTCATTTTTTAATCCCCTCATTAAATTACTATTTAATAACTATGCAACGAATAGCAGTAGATAAACATGAAATAGATTTTCGCACCCTATAAACTGATGTTATATCTTATAGGCACAGCTTCCGCGTCCTGCTCACGCTAAGTACCTACATCCTTGTAGGCACAGCTCCCGCGTCCTGCTCACGCTAAGTACCTACATCCTTGTAGGCATTAACCTTTTGGGGCTACAGGCCTTTAGCTTTACCCTTTTAGCGATGATAATCTTGCAGAAATGCGTTGTTTTCGTCGTTCGCTGGCTTCCTTTGCTAATAAATTAGTCAAATATTGCATTTGCGCCTCATTTAATGCTTCATCACTCGTGCTCTTCACGTCAGGAGTCACGCCTGTTTTCTCCCAATTTGTTTGCGTAACAGGGCTAACACCTCTGGCGGTAGGCAAAAACATACTAAAGTGGTCGGTAATCGCAACAAAGTCACCCGAGTTTGCTGCGCCACCTGTTTGCTCACCGACTATAGTAGCGCGCTTAAAGTGCTTCATCGCATAGCTAAAATCTTCTGCTGCTGAAACTGTATTTTTATCTACCAGTATGATCACTTCCTTATTTTCATTATATCTTGGCCCTTCTACATAAGTGGTTGTCCAATGTTGAACGGCCATATTTTCTTTAGGCGTAATCATTGTTAACGTATGCGTTGGTTGCTCAAAGAAATAACTAAGTAGTAATTGAACAGTTTGCTCTTCTCCACCAAAGTTACCACATAGATCAATGATCAGTGCATCAGAATTACTCAATAAGGTCATCGTTGATGCTAATAGCTTACCAACATGCTCAGTTGGACCAAAAGCGCTTAGCTTAAAGTAGCCAATGTTAAATGGAAGGCGTTCAATTTTTTCAAAGCCGAAGTTTTGCGCTTGCCACATTTCAAGTTCAAATGCTCCCTTGTCCGCTTCAGCATTGGGATCATCCGCAGGCACTGGATGCGCATTGTATTCAACCTGTAAATGCTTATCTTGTGAAAGTTCCTGCAGCTTTTCAGTTAGCAATCTAGCAAATTCGTCGCCTTGAGTGACGCTATTAAACTTCTCTATTTCAACATGCTTCAGCAATTGCTCAGATAACTGCTTTCCTTTTTCGGGGAACACATATTCTTGCGCCAATTTGTCAGCTATCGCCCGCACAACATTGTGGCTATTGAATGCTTTGTCAATTTGCCCAGATTCGTTTGCCGCGACGTTAGTACAATTAATCGACAAGCCAAACACAATTGCACTGACTAAGGGTTTGAAAATACCGTGAGTACTTGAGTGAATTAATTTCGTCATGTTGTTCTACCTCTCCAATTGGAAACTCGCTAAATCTAAACTACTTAATTTATTGAGTTATTTAGTTTATGGAGGGAATTGTATAGAATGATTTTCACCGTAAAATCGACAAATTGTCACTTTTTTGTCATCAACAGAGATATTCTGTTATTTAGAAAAACATCAACTATAAGAATAATAATTAAGATGCCCTATTTCCTGACCTTTGTTTTTTATCTCGTTTCCGCGGTTGGTATTATCAATGTAATCAATTTACTAGGCGTGTATTTTTACGGTCTCGATTTCTTAACTTGGTGGCCTTTAGGTAGTGCCATGTTATTTGGATTAGGTGGTGAGCCTCAATCGATTTTAGCAACTAATGTCTCCGGGTTATCAATCGATCTGCGTGTGCCTGGACTAAGCGACAACTTAACAACATATTGGCTTACTCGAACAGGATTATCTTTAATAACGATTGTGCTGTTTCTCACAATTTTAGGCACTTTTCGTCAAATGCTAAAAACGGTGAGTGTCGAAAAGCCTTTTGATTTAGCTAATATTAGACGCGTGCAATTTATCATTGCACTCGTGTTGGTTGAGATTATTGCACTCGACTATTGGCGAACCGAAAGCATGGCCCCCATTAAGACATTGGTAGACAACATGGGAGCACCAATAGTCAGCACCAATAGCAGCTACCAAAATGCCGATGCGTTTGCGTACATACTGCTGCTATTGTTATTAACATTGCTGTCGATATTTCGCAGAGGCCTTGCGCTATACCAAGAACAAAAAGTTCTCGAAGAACAACTTCATAAAAAAAATAAGTTTGCGGCTATTGGTACTTTAGCTACAGGAGTTGGTCATGATTTTAATAACATCCTAACATCGATAATCGGCTACACCGAAATGGCAGTTACAGCCAAAAATAAAGAAGAATCCCAGTACGCACTAAACCAAGTATTGGCCTCATCTACGAGAGCAAAGCGCTTAACACAACAATTGCGAGCAATCGGTAACCAACAATTTCACCAAAAGAATGATGAAGTGCTTGATTTAAAAAATGAACTATCCGAGTTATTAGTTTCGATAGAGCCAATGCAGCCGGATAACATATTAGTTAGAAAACACTTTAGTAATACCGACACTTACCCAGCTATTGCCGATTCAACCAAGCTTTATCAAGTGTTCTTAAATCTGGTAACCAATGCATTTCAAGCGATGAAATCAGGTGGTGAGTTAAATGTCGATATCAAGCATTGCGAATATCATGACCGACAAGGGTTTATTATTACCTTTAGCGATTCAGGTTGTGGTATTTCTGCTGAACACCAACAAAAGATATTTGAACCATATTACACAACAAAACATCAATCAGGGGGAACCGGTTTGGGTCTAGCAATGTGCTACAGCATTGTAGACGCCTACAAAGGTTATATCAGCGTTGACAGTATGTTGAATAAAGGCAGTACGTTTAGTGTTTGGCTGCCACAGCACCAATAATCACATGCCGCTTAGTTTGTATCCAATGCCAGAGACAGTTTTTATCAAGCTTCCTTTATTACCTAGTTTCTTGCGAAGTTTGTAGATCTGATTATCAATGGCGCGATCTGTTATGTAATAGTTATCACCTTTACTCAATGATATCAGTTCATCTCGGGAAAAGACTCTGTCAGGTGAATTAACTAAGAGCCTTAAAATATCAAACTCCATTTTTTGTAAAAGCACACACTCTTCATCAACTATTACCGTTCTGGAGTCGCCATCAACATTGATACCACTATACGCTATTATGTTTTTCGGTTTTGATTGCAGTGTAGAATCGTGTCTCCTCAAACTTGCTTTAATGCGCGCTACAAGCAGTCTAGGATTGAATGGCTTTGCAATGTAATCATCGGCAATTTCTGAAAGACCTTTTTCGATGTCATCGACATCCGCTAGATCTGTAAGCATGATAATGATCGGTAAATTGATATATTGTTTTTGTAACTGATCACAAAACTCGTAACCGTTCATGCCCGGTAGTTCAATATCTAACAGAATCAAATCAGGCATATTGTGTTCACACGCAGCCAAAGCATCTTCTGCGCTTGATACTGCGGTAACTGAGTATGATTCTTTTTCCAGAATATACTGCACCATTGTTCTGATGTGCTCGTCGTCTTCTACGATTAAAATAGTCGGCATGCGTGGGTTATAAGTCAGTTATTTTTATAATATTCCTAGGCATAGCATATGCGAAGCTAATACGGTAAGGAATAGCCAGAGCGAGTTTATTTGTAATTCGTGCCAAATTCATTCCAGTGATTGCAACGAAGCGTTAATGAAAATCCCGAGATTGCGTATTGAGAGTTTCGAGTTCATTGGTTAAATCAGTCAGCTTACCAGCTATTACATGAGTTACTTCTCCTTCTCTCTCCAGTATTCCTTTAACCATTAATATTTTAGCGGTCATAAAGGGTTCTTTTTGCGCTCTGGATGTAGCAGACCAAACAACCACATTAATATTGCCAGTGTCATCTTCTAACGTCACAAAAGTCACCCCTGATGCAGTACCGGGTGCTTGTTTCCCTGTAACCACACCGACTACGGTAACGAAGGACTTATGCTGTTTTTCTTGTAGCTCCACCATACGCGTGAACTTGCCGAGCTTGCCTGCGTCAGCCATCAAAGTAATGGGATGTTTATTCAATGTAAGCCCTGTCGACGCATAATCTTCTGTTAATGTTTCCAACTCACTCGGGTTAAAATCAAAAGCCTCTTGTTCAGCACAGCCATTTGCAGAAAATAAAGCGATTTCGTCTTCCGTATTCATAATTTGCCAGCGAGTATGATAACGATTTCCCGAAATAGAATGAAAAGCATTGGCACTCGCCAGTTGCTCAATCACAAAACGATTAATTCCTAATCGCTTCACATCACTGACAGTTTGAAAGCCGTCAGCTGGCCTTTGTGCTATCAGTAACTCAGCCGCTTGTTTAGAAAAGCCATTAATAATGCGTAAGCCTAAACGTATCGCCTTGTCATTTTGCTCATCTACTACCATATGATCATAGCTGGACTGATTCACGCAAACGGGAAGTATGGCTATATTATGACGCTTTGCATCCTGAATAAGCTGAGAAGCTGAATAAAAACCCATCGGCAAACTATTTAACAAAGAGGTATAAAATAATGCAGGATAGTAATACTTTAGCCACGCAGAAGCATATGCAAGCACCGCAAAAGAAGCTGAATGACTTTCCGGAAAACCATATTCACCAAACCCCAGTATTTGATTGAAAATTTGTTCTGCAAACTCAATTTTATAGCCTCGTGCTTTCATGCCATCAACTAACTTCGTTTTGAATTGCATCAATTTACCGTTCTTTTTCCAGCTGGCCATTGCCCGACGTAACTGATCGGCCTCGCCGCCACTAAAACCAGCGGCTACCATGGCTAGTTTAATCACTTGCTCCTGAAAAATAGGCACACCTAAGGTTCGCTCGAGCACCCCTTTTACTTCATTTGATGGGTATTCTATTGCTTCAGAGCCATCGCGTCGCTTTAGAAAGGGATGCACCATATCCCCTTGAATTGGACCTGGACGAACAATGGCAATTTGTATCACTAAATCATAATAATTCGCAGGCTTGAGCCTAGGCAGCATGCTCATTTGAGCACGCGATTCTATTTGAAACACGCCAACGGTATCGGCCTTTTGGATCATTGCATAAACAAGTGGATCATCATTTAATCGGGTAATATTAGCTATTGTAAGTGAACGATTATAATGATGTTTAATCAAGGCAAAGCACTTTCGTATCGCACTTAGCATACCTAATGCGAGTACATCTACTTTAAGTAGCCCTAATGACTCCAGATCATCTTTATCCCATTGAATCACCGTTCTGTCTGCCATACTTGCATTTTCCACAGGCACAAGCTCATATAAAGGGCCTGCAGAAATGACAAAACCGCCAACATGTTGCGATAAATGGCGCGGAAAACCTTTTATTTCATTCACCAAGTTAATAAATTGCTGCCCTTTCATTGAGTGAGGGTTCAAGCCAAGTTCAATCACTTGTGATTGCCAATCTAGCTCTTTATCACGGCGATTGATATTTTTAATAAAAAATTCTAGCTGAGTCACATTGAGACCCAGTGCTTTGCCTACTTGTCGAATGGCACTTTTTAGTCGATAAGTTATCACTGTAGCAGCGATTGCGGTACGCTCTCTTCCATACTTTTGATAAATATACTGAATAACTTCTTCCCTACGTTCATGCTCAAAATCAACATCAATATCAGGGGGTTCATCGCGCTCTTTACTAATAAAGCGTTCAAACAACACACTTATTTGCCGCGGATCAACAGAAGTTATTTCTAAGCAGTAACAAACAATTGAGTTGGCAGCGGATCCCCTTCCCTGATACAAAATTCCCTGCTGCTTAGCAAACATCACCACATCATGAATAGTAAGGAAATAGTAGGGATAATCTAACTCCTCAATTAACGTCAATTCCTTTTCAATGGTTTGCTGCATATCTGGTTTAATTCCTTCAGGAAAACGACGTTTAATTCCCTGAGCAACAAGCGCGCGTAAATGTCCCATTGGCGTTTTAGCTTTAGGCACAAGTTCAGCGGGATATTCATATTTGAGCTCTTTTAAATCAAACTCGCACCGTTCAGTGATTTCAAGAGACTCTATCAACCATTGCCGTTCAAATAGTTTGGTTAACTTGGCAATAGAACGTAGCGAACGCTCTGCATTGGCAAGACACTCATAGCCCAACTCACTGATCGGTTTTCCCACTCTGATCGCCGTTAAGGTATGTTGTAATGACAAACGATTCGCGTTATGAAATAACACACCACCACACGCAGTAATAGGTAACGCCATTTGCTTAGCGAGTAACAGGTTATGCTGAATATACTGCTGATCATTGTTGAGCAATCGTCTTTGCGTCCCCAGCCAAAGTCGTCCTTGATGATATTTATTCAGCCAATGTCCCCAATGTGCATCGCTTGAACGCCCTGTTGGTAGCCAAATAACGAAGCAATGTTTAAGTGAAATAACATCCCATTCCTGAAGATTGTAACTGCCTTTTTCACTACGCCTTCTCGCATTCGTAATAACGCGGCACAGCTCTGCGTAGGCCTTACGATTCGGACACAATAATACAAATTGTAACTCGTCATTTAGCCAAAACACGCTCCCCACAATTAACTTGATTGCTAATGAATGCTCTTTGATAGCCGCATAAGCGCGTACAACCCCAGCGACCGAGCACTCATCGGTTATCGCAATTGCTTGATAACCTAAAAAGTTAGCTTGGATAACTAACTCTTCCGGGTGGGATGCACCTTGCAGAAAAGAGAAGTTACTTTGGCAGAATAGTTCACTATAGCTCATCAACTAAACACCCCATGCACAAACCATTGCTGGTTATGGTCTTTAAACAACCACAGCCATCGGCCACTCTCTGTTCTGCCAATGAAATAGTCTCTAATAACTTGATGGTTGTCCCACCAGCCCGTTATTACTCTTTCTGGATAGGGCATTAACGTGATTTGTTCATGAAGCGGTACAGGAGATGAAAACAACAGGCTAGGACGCAATTTTTTATCCATACACTGTGAAGTATATGTCGACAATGGTTCACCTAGCTGGTTTGCTACCTCAGGCCTGTGATCTTGTACAACCTGTACGCCTTTTACGCGATTTTGGCCAAGTTTAGCCGTAAGTATTGCAACTAATTCTTCTGGTGATTGCTGTCCTTTTTCCCCCTGAAATAAGTCAGTATGTTGCACATATTTATTGAGTATACGTTGCGCTTTTAAAGTGATCCCAATCACTGGCGCATTAAGCACAACAGACTCCAACTGAAGCGTTGAAAGCTGTAACCATTTCTCAGCTTTATATTCTCCTTGTGCGGCAATTATCGATAAGCTTAAATCGTCACAATCACGTTGATGCAAAACGACGATAAGCTCACTGGCAGTTTTGTCTTTTAACCGTAAATAGTGCTCCAACAGTTTATACAACTTCAGTAAGGGCTTTTCTAAATACTGACTATTCGAGACTTCATGATATAGCTCTAAATACTGTTCGAAATGTTCCGGTGGTATATAAAAAGTCACATGGTGCCGAATATGCCCTGTTAATTGACCTATGTAATTAACAACGTCCAAACTAAAGCGTTTAGATAATTGAGGAAGCGATAAGGATAATAGTTCAGAAAACGTATGTATGCCGACTTTACGCAAACGAGACACCACTCTTTTATCTAAATCAGCACTGGCCAAAGGCTGCTTTTTTATCTGTTCAATAAGCCAATTTTTATCTGCTGAAATTCGATTTAACCCTTGCCTTGCCAGTATACGTGCGGCGTACGGCGAATAGCCTGTCGCATATTGGTAGCTAAACCCCAAACATTCTAAATGCTGAGATAACACGCGCCAATATTCAGCCAAATTGTGATGTAAACTCAGCATGCTACTAGCGCCAATCAATAAGCCGTTGGGAGGATATAAGGCGATATCAGCGGTTACCGAATACAGCCAATGTGCAATACGTTTTAATACCTTATTCTCAACCATTTGATCATAAGGTTTCACCTGAAGCTCAGCACAAAGCGAAGAAGCAGTGCCTAGCCCCATACCAACTTTTATCCCTTCATTAGCTGCCAATTGATTTAATTGAACAACTTCATTCTGTTTATCATGGACAATAATCAATGGGTATGTCTGAGCATCAGCTTGCTGATACATAGCATCAAGCTGCAATGACGGAAAATGAAGATAAAGCCACAGCGCCATACTTAACCTACATTGGCACTTGGAAAATGAATCAAATTGTTGGGTGCAGGTTGTAGCGTCAATGACGGCCACTGTTCAACCATATTCACAATAAAGCTATCGGTAGGCCAACCGCCTTTACGTTTATTCACTCGAACCGACAATCCCTGAGCATGAGGACGTAATGACAAGCTCAAATCAAAAGGCAGTGAAAGTGATTCAGCCTTCTTCGTACGTAAAATAAACTGGTGACTACACCCTACCTCACTCGCCACTTGTAATCGCTTAATTTGGTGAACTTCTAACGCGCTGTCTGTCCACATAACAACACTGTGGCAAACACCACTACGAAGACATTGTTCAGCCGCCCACAGTGCTTCTTGCTGCTTATCAGGATACACAACAATCACTTTATCTAATGCAAAGCCCTGCGCTATTAACGCCTGAGCACCAACAATACCCGGTGGCGAAATAAACACAATTAATCGCTCTTCAGTAACAGCACGCTTTAATACGGGTAGCAAAACACGAAGTTCGCCAATACCATAATTGGCTTGTATTTCTGTTACCCCTTTTTGAAAGCCCCCGTCAAGGCGTTGGTCTATCTCGCTATAACCTGTAGCATCAACATCCCGCACAGACATTTTTCTTGTGCCCTGCCAAACGAGTTGTTGATGCTGAAGTAAGTCTATTAAATTATTCATATAAACACCTGTATATTTTTACAGTATACAAATAATATTAGTAATTTTCTAGCGTATATTCTGATTAATTTTTAATTTCATTAATTAACAAAGACCTAATTCGCTAGCTAATTCATTGTCCAGCTTCAAGATGAAAACAATCGTGGTGATGCAATGAGATTAGAAGCGACTTACAAGATGCACAATCGCTCGATAAAAAAGTAATAAGCTCTGCAAAACAGGTAGCAAACAACCAATCAACTTAACAAGTAAAGCGGCCTATTTTTGGGAAAGCCTCCCTAATTTTGTTAAACTAAATATTGAACAGAACTAATTATATTGGTGAATTAAGATGTCGCAGTTTAATGTTACTAATATAGTGTTTGAATTGGATTGGATGAAGATACTTAATGACGCTATAAAATTACAAACAAATCAAACAAGTATGAATGAACAAGAGTTGACGATTCATCGTGATTTATGTATCGATGCTTACGGCTATCTTGTATCGTTAAAACAAGAGTTTAGCCTTAGAAGTGAACTTGACGTTGCTGATCAAATTCAAAAATGCTTGCTTAGCCTATCAAAATGTTTAATGTTCATTACCCAAACACTAGATACAATAAAGCAAAGATAAGGTAGCTTAATCACTACCTTATACCAATCCGCATAAGAGATTGCTCACTTAGCGAGAATTTAAAGGTTTAGAGGCAAGGCATTGATTGCTAAGAATGGTTATTCTCGGCAACTGCGTCCTGCGTTGCCCTAATGTCCCACATCCATGTGGGAACCTTGATAAAATCAATAACGCAGCATATAAGCCTTTAAAACTCGCCCTTTGGGAATGCATGGGCAACATGATAACTGCACAAAATAAGCTTAATGTAGAGCAACTATATCTACACTTATTTCGTTTGTTCTAATGTCGCCCATGTCATTCTAAGTGGGCAATTCTTTATACGGATTGGTATTATCTAATCAGGGTTAGTTCTAACCAAATAGCCCTGTGATCACACTAATGGCATCGTTTACGGCGTCACTTAAAACAGTGACAACGCTATTAGCTGAGCTAAATATGTCACCAAAAGCATTGGCAATCCCATCAAGCGCGTTGGTATATGCCTGATTCATTTTAGGAATAAGCGTCAACACAACCTGTTGTAAATTCTTTTGCTCATTCTTATCTAGCCGTTTAGAGTGTGTTTCCAAACTATTAATGAACTTTTCATTAGCTTTACTACACTGTGCGTTCATTTGGTTGAGTAAATTTAACCAGCCTTCGTCAATATTTTTAGTTTGTTGTTCTCGAACTAGCTCACCATGCTCAATAAGCTTAGGTTTTGCTTTTTGAATCATTTGACATACTTCATTTTTCCAAGCTTCCAAATAACCATCAAGCATTTTTTTTGTGTCAGCGTGTAATGTAATAGTAGACTTCTCATCTGCAACAGAAATAGATTTTTTTCCCTGCAAATACAACAGTAAATCATTCCACTTCAATTTTTGTTCAGTAATAACATCCATCATCAATATCCTTATTCCAATAGATGCCAATCCTTAACTAATACTGAGTTTTCTGTTACCTCAGCTTCAGCTTCAATTTTATGTCCGATAGCCGCATCAAACTCAGTATTTTGAAAAGGGTTAGCACCTATTTTTCTGATTAAATAAGGTTTCTTAAAATTTAATGCTTCTGTAGTACCATCACAGTAATCTATGTTTATTACTACAGCCAAATTCTCACTTTTAGAACCTGGTGCATAGTTAATCTTTTCTAAAAAACCAGTAACTTTCATTAATTAACCCTTCGAGTAAAGTATGTCTTTTTTAACCACTTTACCTTGCTCCTCAACTATATGTAATACAACATTACTCACTTGTCCTACAGCGACCCTTTCTACATTAGTATAAATAATAGAGTGAAAATTATGTTGTCGTGCAGGTCGCAAATTTTTGGCCGTTACACTTTCTTGCACTACATTGAGTTGACCGCTGTGAACAACAGGTTCCGATTTTATGCCTAACTTTTCAGTAATGGCATAAATTTCATCTTTTACCACATCTGGCATTGCCATAGATTTACTCACACTATAGTAAGCAATATTAGACTCTGTTAAATCAAAAGCTTTAGCCTTAGCCCTAGCTTTATCAGCTATAACAGGTGCTACTGTTGAATCCCCATAACAAACGAATTGTGCAATTGTTTTTAAATCTGCTGGTGTTAGCGGTGAACTTTGATGAATAAATTGCTGTCTGGCAATTAACATCGCATCAGCTAAATCATGACCTTGTCTCAATGCGTTAACATAAAACTGAGCAATATAATCGGCTTGCCCTTGACCACTTGCTGGGCCATAAGCAATATTCGTACTTCCGCAAAACGTTGACGCTTTGTTTTCTAAATAGCAATTACACAAGCCTGATTGTCCATTAACAGCATAAAGTTGTGCCCCATAACAACATTCCGCCGCAACAATTGCGAACTCTGCACTCTTTCCGGCAAGCTTATCTACAGAAAGAGCCACTGGATAATTTAACCCTTGTTGTCCATACCATTGTTGATCGTGGTCTGCGCCATGACAGTTGATAAAATGACAAGGTGCCCCAAGTTGACTATCAGACCAGTCGTTATTTTCTGGTGGGCAGTATTGGAGTTCATCATCATTACCAAATATATGCGTTACGCTTTCAGCCGTTGAACCTTGCCAAACTTTTGCCGAAATGGCTAAGTAATTATCATAATGAGATTTCTTTTGAGGTACTGAATTAATTGCCGTATCTAGTGCATTAAGCAATGCCGTTGCTTTAGTTGCTTTGATCACGTCAGGCAATCTTGTAATCGCAACAACCGGTTTTAAAAAGTCGGTAATTTTTTCGCTAAATGGTTCACTGCATGCGTAAGGTAAATCGGACGGTACGGCGTCATCTCCATCCGTTGTCATAGGGTTTTCTAATCGTTGAAATGGCACTACTTCTGGACCACCTAAGATCGTAACACTAGCGGGCTTTAATGCTGCTACCAGTGCGGTAATAGCGTCTTTATTTTGTTTCTCATCTTGCGAGTTAGTAACCACAGGCGCTTTAAATCCTTGCATTTTCGCGCTATCGTCAAGATAAATTACCTGAGAATCAATACCTCTTTGGTTATCCGCTTTGATCAGTGCGTTTAGCGACTTTTCAATTAAGCCAATTTCAGATACATATTTATGATTAAGAACAGACAAGTTTGAAATAATAAGCTTTTGTTTCATTGTTAATATCCTATAAACAAATACAAAAAAGCCGGAAATAACTGCTCCGGCTTACAAACATAACGGGAGGTTACGCTTTAGCGGTCTTAAAAAATACTCTCAATAGCACCTACAGCACTTTTGATGGCACCAGTTACAGCATTAATCACAGACTCAACAGCAGAAACTATTGCATTCCAAGCATCACTCAAGAAGTTAAGTACTTTGCTATAAATCCCCATCATAGGACCGATAGCAGCCATCGCTAATTGCTGAAGTGCAGTTTGTTGTGCAGGAGACATATTTGAGGAACTAGATTGTAAATTACTTACAAATTTTTCGTTTGCAGCTTTTGATTCTGCGTTCATTTTATCAAGAATGTTTTTCCAGCCACTTGTTGCTTCTTGTGTATTTCCATCTTTATAAGCATTTCCTTGTTCTTCTAGTGAACTTTTCTTATTTTCAACGTTTCCTTTTGAAGTTTTTTTCCATACACCTTGTTGCTCTGTAAGCAACGCTTCAACTTCCGGATCTTGCCCCTTGCTAGTTGGTAAAAACTTAAAGCTGTGTTTTTCACCATTCAGCATTTTAGTCAGTTCAACCCAATTCTTATTCACTTGGTTAATCAGTTCTTTTTCTTGAGGCATTGCAATTGTTGTCATTTGGATTCTCCATATCTATTTAAATGATTTGTGTGGCTAAAACCACATCAACAAGGTTAGTTGAGAGTGTCGCTATTTCAAGGAAACAACGAAAATAAAATAATCATTTGTTTACAATAGCTTAGAGTGAAGAATGATAGCCATTAATCTTAAGTTTATGAAATCAGTAGGTAAAAAAATTAAAACTATATTAATAAGGCAAACCATTTAAATTACATTTTTTATACAAAACTTCATCGAATATATAGCTATTTGTTAACGCTATTACCCCCTAGATGCTTGCTACTTACAAGAACACAGTGAGACACAATTAATTTAGCTAACCATTCAATACCTCAGCGATACTTTAGTTTCGATGCCGCGTGATATTGGCTGAGCTCAAAAATCATAGCTGTGATTAAATTGGAGAAATTATTTTAGCGGAAACCATCTATTAAAAGACGGCACAATTTACGAACGACAAAATAGCACAAAAAAAGGGCTGTATTTCTACAGCCCTTTATTCGTAATTTGGTGCGGATGGCGGGACTTGAACCCGCACGCCGTGAAGCACCACCCCCTCAAGATGGCGTGTCTACCAATTCCACCACATCCGCGAAACTTTTAGTTTGGAACGTCTGACGTATTATCTTGCTCAGTTTCTGTTGATACTGGAACGTCATCGTTCGCTGCTGCTTGAGGCTCAGCACTATCAGTAGGCACGTCGTCAGCAGGAATTGTTTGTTCAACTGGCGTTGCTAAATCATTCCACTCGTCAGTTGCTTTTACACGGTTAGCCGTTAAGTTACCAAGCACTAAGCTGATCGCGAAGAATGCGATGGCCAACCAAGTTGTTGCCTTAGTTAGGAAGTTACCTGAACCACTTGAACCGAAAATAGTTGCTGAAGAACCTGCACCAAATGATGCGCCCATATCAGCACCTTTACCTTGTTGAATTAACACTAAACCGATTAAGCAAAGCGCAACAAGTACGTAAATGATGATTAAAACTTGATACAACATTATGTCTTATCCTTTATAGGTTGAACAAATTTCTGCGAATTCGTCAACTTTCAAACTCGCACCACCAATAAGACCACCGTCTATATCTGGCTGTGCGAACAATTCATTACAGTTAGCGCCATTAACGCTACCGCCATACAATAATGAAATGCCTTCTGCAATTTCACTATCTAATTGAGCTAAGAAATGACGAATGAAACGATGAGTTTCTTGTGCCATTTCTGGCGATGCTGTTTTGCCAGTACCGATAGCCCAAACAGGCTCGTACGCAACAACAACACGCTTAAAACTTTCAATACCAATTGCATCAACAACCGGTTGTAACTGAGCGGCTAAAACTATTTCAGTTTGCTCTGCAGCTCGCTCTGCTTCACTTTCACCAACACATAAAATGGGTGTTAAGCCTGCCGATAAAACCTGTTTAACTTTATCTGCAACGTGAGTGCTTGTTTCTTTAAAGATGCTACGTCTTTCAGAATGGCCAACTATAACATAGTTAACATTCATTTCCTCTAACATATTTGTCGAGACTTCGCCGGTATAAGCACCCTTTTCGTATTCGCTAGCGTTTTGTGCGCCCAGAAATACGCGTTCATTTAGGTTTTTATGTTCTGCTTTTGCAGAAAACAAACCTAAATAAGGAAAACTAGGACAAACTACCACATCTACACTGTCAGCAATGTTGATTGAAGAAAGCTTATCGATCATGCTATCTACAAGTGATAAGTTTCCATTCATTTTCCAGTTTGCAGCAACTATAAAACGTCTATTCATTTGTCATTCCTTAATTGAAGCGGCGAGATATTATCGAACTCGCGATAAAGTTACAAGCATTTCGCTTAATAACTTTATCGTTTGCTCATATTTCAATCACTTAGCACGCAAGTTTTACGGCTTCTGCTATTTCATTAGCCAATTCGGTGACTTCTTCAACTTCAGGTCCTTCAACCATGACTCGAATTAACGGTTCAGTGCCTGACTTTCTTAACAATACACGACCTCGTCCGGTGAGTTTTTCGTTTACACGATGTACTGCACCAACCACATTGTCATCTTTGAGCGGATCTGAATCACCCGAAAAGCGTACATTGACCAATACTTGTGGAAGCTTGTTCATACCTTGACGGAGTTCGTATAACGACTTTTCTGAGCGACATACCGCTGTTAACACGTTTAGTGCCGCAATTATACCGTCACCTGTTGAAGTATGCTTAAGATTGATTACATGGCCTGAATTTTCAGCACCTAGCTGCCAGCTATTTTCTTTTAGCATTTCCATAACATAACGGTCGCCCACTTTACTTCGCGCAAATGGCACGCCCATATCAGCTAATGCAAGCTCAAGCCCCATGTTACTCATAAGTGTGCCAACAACACCGCCACGAATTTTACCGGCTTTAAGATCGTTACACGCAATAACATAAACACACTCATCACCGTCGACTACGTAGCCTGTATGATCGACCATCATTAAACGATCGCCGTCACCATCTAAAGCAATGCCTAAATCGGCTTGATGTTCAACAACTGCCTTTGAAATAGCATCCATAGAAGTCGCACCAACACCGTCATTAATGTTAGTACCATTAGGAGATGCACCAATCACAATAACTTCAGCCCCTAGCTCTCTGAATACGTTAGGAGCAATATGATACGTTGCACCATGCGCACAATCGACAACAAGCTTTAAGCCTTTTAATGAATAGTGGCTCGGGAAATTACTCTTACAAAATTCAATATAGCGACCAGCTGCATCGTCAATACGCGTCGCTTTACCCAATTTAGCTGAATCCACACAGCTCATTTCTTTGTCTAACTCGGCTTCAATCGCTAGTTCAACGTCATCAGGTAACTTAGAACCGTCTTGAGAGAAAAACTTGATGCCATTATCGTAGTACGGATTATGAGAGGCACTGATCACAATACCCGCTTCTGCTCTAAACGTTTTCGTCAGATAAGCGATACCAGGTGTTGGCATAGGACCAAGTAAACCAATGTCTACGCCCGCAGCGGAAAACCCAGCTTCTAGTGCAGATTCAAGCATATAACCTGAAATACGGGTATCTTTGCCAATTAACACTTTTTTCGTGCCCTGTGCAGCCAACACTTTTCCTGCTGCATACCCTAACTTCATGACAAAGTCAGGAGTAATAGGATATTGGCCTACCAAACCACGTACACCATCAGTACCGAAATACTTTCTTTCTGACATTATTGTCTCCTTGTCAGTATCTTGTTATTTATTGTTTTGTGTTGCATTCAACACTTTTAAAACATCCACAGTTTCTTGAACATCGTGAACGCGAATAATAGATGCACCTTGCTGTGCAGCAAGTAATACCGTTGCCAAACTGCCAGCCAACCTTTCATCGGGTGCGCGTTGAAGTAAATTACCAATCATAGATTTGCGTGAAGTGCCTGACAAAATAGGCAAACCAAAACTTTGAAATTCTGACAACCGAGCAAGTAACGCGTAGTTTTGTTCTAACGTTTTACCAAAACCAAAGCCAGGATCGAGAATGAGGCGCGACTTACTTATCCCAGCATTTATACAGGCTTGAATTCGTTCTTCAAAGAATTGTTGAATATCGCCTACTACGTCGTCGTATGTTGGGTTTTGTTGCATTGTTCTTGGCATGCCCTGCATATGCATTAAGCACACAGGAACATGGCTATTTGCCATTACTTCTAAACAGCCATCATTTTGCAACGCTCTTACATCATTAATAATATCTGCTCCGCTACTAAGCGCAGCAGTCATAACCTCAGCTTTACTGGTATCGATAGAGACTTTGATATCAAAACGCGATTTTATCGCTTCAAGTACGGGTACTACACGTTCTATCTCTTCGTCAGTCAAAACATCTTGAGCACCTGGTCGCGTAGATTCGCCACCGATATCAATAATAGACGCGCCCTGCTTGATCATTATATCGGCTTGTTCAATAGCTGCATCTAGTGTTTGATGTTTGCCGCCATCTGAAAAGGAATCTGGGGTAACATTTAATATCCCCATAACCTGAGGCAATGTGTTGTCTAATGTCATATTAGCGATTTTATTTTATTTGTATGCTGTGAAATATATAGGATTCTTTAATAACAAAAAAGCCTCGATTAACGAGGCTTTAGTTATTCTATCCTATTTTGCGGGGATATCGCTAGGATTGTTTAAATCTGGCTCAACTTTCGCTTCAGATTTAGGTGGTTCATTTGAATCTGAATTGGTGTTTCCACCGTCTGCTGGCGGTCTTACTTCACGTCGTGCCATTAAGTCATCTATTTGTTTTGCATCAATTGTTTCATACTTCATTAATGCATCCTTCATAGAATGAAGAATATCCATATTATCTTTAAGAATTTGCTCTGCACGGTTGTAGTTACGTTCTACAAACTCTTTGATTTCTTCGTCGATAGCTTTTGCTGTTTCATCAGACATATGAAGTGACTTAGCCGTAGTACGTCCTAAGAAAACTTCACCTTCTTCTTCAGCAAACAACATTGGTCCCATTTTCTCAGATAGACCCCATTGCGTTACCATCTTGCGCGCTAAATTCGTTGCGCGTTCAATATCGTTAGAGGCGCCCGTAGACACTTTTTCTGGACCATAAATAAGTTCTTCAGCAATACGACCACCATATAATGACGAAATATTACTTTCTAAATGCTGCTTACTATGGCTAAAGCGATCTTGCTCAGGTAAGTACATCGTCACACCAAGTGCACGGCCACGAGGAATAATACTCACTTTGTACACTGGATCATGCTCAGGCACTAAACGACCAACAATAGCGTGACCTGCTTCATGGTAGGCTGTCATTTCTTTTTCTGACTCGCTCATTACCATCGACTTACGCTCAGCTCCCATTAGGATCTTGTCTTTCGCCTTTTCAAACTCTTCCATCGATACAAGTCGACGTGAACCACGTGCAGCAAATAGCGCAGCTTCATTAACCAAGTTAGCTAAGTCTGCGCCAGAGAATCCTGGCGTGCCACGTGCAATAACTGACGCTTTTACGTCATCTCCTAAAGGCACTTTACGCATATGTACTTTAAGAATCTGTTCACGACCACGAATATCAGGCAAACCAACCGTTACTTGACGGTCAAATCGACCAGGTCTTAATAATGCTGGATCAAGCACGTCTGGGCGGTTAGTCGCAGCAATCACGATAACCCCTTCGTTACCTTCAAATCCGTCCATTTCAACTAGCATTTGGTTCAATGTTTGTTCACGTTCATCGTGTCCACCACCTAAACCAGCACCACGTTGGCGACCTACTGCATCAATCTCATCGATAAATATGATACAAGGCGCAGATTTCTTCGCTTGTTCAAACATGTCACGTACACGAGAAGCACCTACACCAACAAACATTTCAACAAAGTCTGAACCAGAAATTGTAAAGAAAGGTACTTTTGCTTCACCAGCGATTGCTTTTGCTAGTAACGTTTTACCTGTTCCAGGTTGACCCACCATTAACACACCAGAAGGAATGCGGCCGCCAAGTTTTTGGAATCTTGAAGGATCTTTTAAGTAATCCACCAATTCTGACACTTCTTCTTTCGCTTCATCACAACCAGCAACATCAGCAAATGTCGTTTTAATTTGGTCTTCACTTAACAGGCGAGCTTTGCTCTTACCGAACGACATAGCGCCTTTGCCGCCACCGCCTTGCATTTGTCTCATGAAGAAAATCCAAATACCAATTAGCAGCAACATTGGGAACCAAGAAATAAATAACGTGGTTAAAATACTCTGCTCTTCAGGTGCCTTGCCTTTCGCCTTCACGCCATACTTAACGAGATCATTAATTAAATCACGATCGTAAGTACCTGGAATTAAGGTCGTAAATGCTTCACCACTACGCTTAACACCGCTAATAACTGAATTGTCTACCGTAACTTCTCTAATTTGTCCTTGTCTTAAATCTTGTACAAACCGAGTGTAGTCCATTAGTTGTTCATTGTTCTGTCCCGGAGTAAAGCTCTGAAAAACAGACATAAGAACAACGGCTATCACTAACCATAAAATAAGATTTTTTGCCATATCGCTCAACTTAATGACCTCTTGCTATATTGCTAACTGGTGCGATGTATAGATAACATCTAATTTACTACAATTTAAAGCCCGTCGCCACTAGATAAACTTCTCTAGATCGCGCACGTGATGATTTGGGCTTTCTCGTCTTTACTACAGAAAACATTTGTTTAACGTCTTTCATAAAGGCGTCAAACCCCTCTCCTTGGAACACTTTAACGACAAATGAACCATTTTTCTTTAGCACCTGATTACACATATCCAGTGCTAATTCAACTAAATACATACTACGCGCAGAATCTGCCGTATCATTGCCTGTGAAGTTGGCAGCCATATCAGACATGACCACATCGATGTTTTTACCATTGATTTTGTCGAGTAGTGCTTCAAGTACGGCTTCTTCTCTGAAATCACCCTGAAGAAAATCAACGCCGGCGATTGGGTCCATAGACAAAATATCACATGCAACCACTTGACCACTTTCACCAACGGCTTTTACTGCATATTCAGACCAACCACCAGGTGCAGCGCCTAAATCGACTACCTTCATCCCCGGCTTTATTAAATTGTCTTTTTCGTTGATTTCTTCAATCTTAAAAACGGCACGAGACCTCAGCCCTAATTTTTGCGCCTTTTTTACATATTCATCGTCAAAATGCTCTTGCATCCAACGCGCACTACTATTTGTTAACTTCTTTTTACTCATTTATTCGCTTTTTAATAATTTGGACATCATTCATGAGGAGTGATGGCTATTTATACACTTGCCGAATTTTCAGACATCATTCATAAACAACATTAGTATTACAGAGTAGATAAGGGTAAAATAGTGTTAATTCAAGCTAACTTGTAACGAAAATTGTTAATGACTTTAAATAAAAAACAAATTCAACACTTAAAAGGCCTTGCCCACTCACTTAAACCCATTGTTTTACTTGGCAGTAATGGCCTGACTGAAGCCGTAATTGCTGAAATCGACTATGCCCTGAATCACCATGAATTGATCAAAGTAAAAATTCCTACTGATGATCGTGAAGTAAAAGGTCTTATCGTTGAAGCTATCTGCAGAGAAACAAGCGCGACTAAAGTGCAAGTAATCGGCAAAACGTTAATTATTTACCGCCAATCTGACGAAAAGAAAATTCACATTCCTAAGCTTTAGTATGCTTTCGTGAATTCTCGACACAACTGATAATCCTCATTAGCCATCACCTCTGTGGTTTCTTGGCTAATGTTGGGATTATTCAGTAATATGAATTCCCGCTTAGATTGACTCAGTTCTTTTTTAGCTCCCTGTATCAATTCACTCTCATCATAGAACTTCGATAAGCTTCCGTCTTGTTGCGCAATACGAAAACCTTCCAATAATCTATTGGCAAGTCGCTTGTTTTCTCGCGAAACAAAAAAATAGAATGGCGCAGGATAGTAGAACACGAAACGTTTTTCTATCTCCAGATCGGGATACAATGTCTCTTCATGCACTGCTTCAAAAATTGAACGTAAGAATAAATCAAACCGCTTATGAGCCAGCATGCTAAACAAGCCAGTGTGAATGTGGCCCAACACTACTTTGTAGTTATTGGCTATCAGAATATCCGCGTCAGGCCAGTCGTGTCCTTGGCCGATCGGGACAGATTTTAACAGCGCATGTGAAGATATTTCATCAAATAATACTTGTTCGTCTTTTCTGATTAGTCCGACTCTACATCCCCCTAACCCCTTCATCAGAGGCACTCTAATTGGTAATAAGTCCACTTCACGCTGAATATTTGTCACGGTCCAGGCCACAGATAGCTTTTTGTTGTTCTTGAGAAACTCAATCACACGCCCTTGATTAAAAATAAAATCTAAACGACGTATTTCATACGCACCAAAAGTTTCATTTGTCTTGCTTAATGCAAGATCAAGTAAACCAACAAAGTGTTGTTCAAATTTGGCATTGCTTTCACCCGTCCAAGGGTAAACCACGATATCCTTAGCGATAACAACTTTACTAACAACCAATAAGAGCAATGCAACAGCACGTAACATTCAGGTTCCTTTCGTCCTTTGTAATACCATTAGTATAAATAAGAATCACACTATGAAAAAAGGCGCTAAACGCGCCTTCTTACTAAATAATACTGAAATTACTTATGCTCAACAGCAATCACTTCGTATTCCACTGGACCACGAGGCGTTTTAATTTCTATTTCTGTATCAACATTTTTACCGATTAAACCGCGAGCAATTGGTGAATTAATTGAGATACGGTTGTTCTTGATATCCGCTTCATCGTCACCAACGATTTGATACGTTACTTCTTCGTCAGTTTCAATGTTCAACAACGTTACCGTAACACCAAAAATCACTTTACCTGTGTTTGGTATTTTAGTGACATCAATAATTTGAGCATTACCCAATTTGCCTTCGATATCTTGAATTCTTCCCTCACAAAAGCCTTGCTGCTCGCGTGCTGCATGGTATTCAGCGTTTTCTTTTAAATCACCATGCTCTCTCGCTTCAGCAATTGCTTCGATGATTTGCGGGCGCTTTACTGATTTTAAATGATTTAACTCTGCTTTTAGTGCTTCGGCACCTTGTACCGTCATGGGATATTGATTCATTATTCTCTTCTTATCCTAAATAATTAAAGGTGGCCAATGGACCACCTTTAATAAATTTACTTGTCTTTGCCAATAGCATAACAAAACTGTTTGCTATCGACAAAACATTGTTTATCGACTCACACTAACAACGCTTATGAAGTTCCTGAATCGATGTGACTTTATTACGGTCATCTGCAGCGTGAGCCTGACAAGCGGCAAACGCAGCGTTAAGTGTTGTAGTATAAGCTACTTTATAACGTAACGCGCCACCACGTAAAACTTTTGAGTCTTCAATCGCTTTACGACCTTCGGTTGTGTTAACAATGTAGCTATACTCGCCGTTCTTGATTCTATCAAGAATATGTGGACGACCTTCGTGAACCTTATTCACCAAGCGACATGGTATCCCTGCTTCACCTAACTCAACCGCTGTGCCATGTGTAGCATCTAACTCATAACCTAATTCAACCAGTTGTTTTGCTAGCGATACAACACGCTCTTTATCACTGTTACGAACAGAGATTAATGCACGGCCAGACTTAGGAACAGTAACACCAGCGCCTAGGTTAGCTTTGGCGTAAGCTTCTTCAAACGTGTCGCCAACGCCCATAACTTCACCAGTCGAACGCATTTCAGGGCCTACCAATGGGTCACTACCGTGGAACTTGTTAAATGGAATAACCACTTCTTTAACCGAGAAGAATGGCGGAATCGTTTCCTTAGTAATACCTTGTTCAGTCAATGACTTGCCTGACATTACACGAGCAGCAACTTTTGCCAATGGCACTGAAGTCGCTTTCGAAACAAATGGTACAGTACGGGCAGCACGCGGGTTAACTTCAATCAAGTAAACCTCGCCATCTTTAACCGCCATTTGCGTGTTCATTAGGCCAATTACGCCCAACTCAAATGCAAGCTTAGTTACCTGTTCACGCATAACATCTTGAATTTCTTGAGATAAGCTATAAGCAGGTAATGAACATGCTGAGTCACCAGAGTGAACACCCGCCTGCTCAATGTGTTGCATAATGCCGCCAATAACGACATTTTCACCATCACAAATTGCGTCAATATCTACTTCAATCGCATCGTCAAGGAAATGGTCAAGCAATACAGGTGAATCGTTAGATACGCTTACCGCTTCGTTCATGTAACGACGTAAGTCTTGCTCATCGTATACGATTTCCATTGCACGGCCACCTAGTACGTAGGAAGGACGTACAACTAACGGATAACCAATTTTAGCCGCTTCAGTTACTGCTTCTTCGAGCGAAGTAACCGTTGCATTTTCAGGTTGTAATAAGCCTAAACGTTCAACCGCTTGCTGGAAGCGCTCACGGTCTTCTGCACGGTCAATCGCATCAGGTGAAGTACCAATAATTGGTACGCCAGCAGCTTCCAGTGCACGTGCTAGTTTAAGTGGTGTTTGACCACCGTACTGAACGATTACACCTTTTGGCTTTTCAAGGTTTACAATTTCTAATACATCTTCAAATGTGATTGGCTCAAAATATAAACGATCTGATGTGTCATAATCAGTTGAAACTGTTTCAGGGTTACAGTTAACCATGATCGTTTCATAACCGTCATCACGCAAAGCTAGTGCAGCATGTACACAACAGTAGTCAAATTCGATGCCTTGACCAATACGGTTTGGACCACCACCGATAATCATGATTTTTTCTTTATCAGATGGTGCTGCTTCACACTCTTCATCGTAAGTAGAATACATGTAAGCCGTATCTGATTTAAATTCCGCTGCGCAAGTATCAACACGCTTGTAAACAGGGTGAATGTCTGCAGCATGACGCTTTTTACGAATCTCTGCTTCACTTACACCAATAATCTCAGCTAAACGTGCATCAGCAAAACCTTTACGTTTCAATTTACGTAGGTAGCTTGCCGTTAAACTCGCCATGCCACCATCAGCAAGTTTTTGCTCTTCCTGAATTAGATCTTGAATCTGAACTAGGAACCAACGGTCAATTTTAGTGGCATTAAACACTTCATCAAGCGTCATGCCCATACGGAATGCATCACCGATATACCAAATTCGCTCTGCACCAGCTTCTTGTAATTCATGCATAATTGTTGAACGCGCTTCAGGGTCATTCAAATCAACCATAGGATCAAAGCCTGATGCTCCAACTTCCAATCCGCGTAACGCTTTTTGCATTGATTCTTGCTGGTTACGACCAATTGCCATCACCTCGCCCACTGATTTCATTTGCGTGGTTAAACGATCTTCAGAGCCAGCAAATTTCTCAAAGTTAAAACGAGGGATCTTAGTTACTACGTAGTCAATTGTCGGCTCAAACGATGCTGGTGTTGCACCACCAGTGATATCATTTTGTAGCTCATCAAGGGTAAAACCAATCGCAAGCTTCGCTGCAATTTTAGCAATAGGGAAACCTGTTGCTTTAGACGCTAGTGCTGATGAACGTGAAACACGTGGGTTCATCTCAATGATAACCATACGGCCAGTATTAGGACACACACCAAATTGTACGTTTGAACCACCCGTTTCAACGCCAATCTCACGCAAAACGGCTAGCGAAGCGTTACGCATGATTTGGTATTCTTTATCTGTCAACGTTTGAGCAGGTGCAACTGTTATTGAGTCACCTGTGTGAATACCCATAGGGTCAAAGTTTTCGATTGAACAGATGATGATACAGTTGTCGTTTTTGTCACGAACAACTTCCATCTCGTACTCTTTCCATCCAATTAATGATTCATCGATTAATAATTCATTAGTTGGCGAAAGATCTAATCCACGAGTACAGATTTCTTCAAACTCTTCACGGTTATAGGCGATACCACCACCAGTGCCACCCATTGTAAAAGACGGGCGAATAATACATGGGAAACCAATGCGTGTAGAAGTGTCTAGTGCTTCTTCCATTGTATGCACAATTTCAGCACGAGGTGTTTCTAAACCGATTGCTTTCATTGCTTTGTCAAAACGATCACGATCTTCCGCTTTATCAATCGCGTCCGCCGTAGCGCCAATCATTTCAACATTGAATTCTTTCAATACACCGTGCTTTTCTAAGTCAAGCGCACAGTTAAGCGCCGTTTGACCCCCCATAGTTGGCAATACAGCATCTGGGCGCTCTTTTTCGATAATCTTACGAACCACTTCCCAATGAATCGGCTCAATGTAGGTAGCATCAGCCATTTCTGGGTCGGTCATGATTGTCGCAGGATTCGAGTTAACCAAAATAACACGGTAACCTTCTTCACGCAGCGCTTTACACGCTTGTGCACCTGAATAATCGAACTCACACGCCTGTCCAATTACGATTGGACCTGCACCTAAGATTAAAATACTTTTTATGTCAGTACGTTTTGGCATAGTAAATAGTCTCTCTGTGCTTAAGCTTTGCGCGCTTTGATTAAGTCAATAAAGTGGTCGAATAATGGTGCAGCATCGTGTGGTCCTGGGCTCGCTTCTGGATGCCCTTGGAAACTAAATGCAGGTTTGTCTGTGCGGTGAATACCTTGCAACGAACCATCGAACAATGATTTATGCGTCACTTTCAATGTTTCAGGTAATGTATCTTCGTCAACGGCAAAACCGTGGTTTTGTGACGTGATCATTACCACATTTCGGTCATAATCTTTAACTGGGTGGTTAGCACCATGATGACCAAATTTCATTTTAACGGTACCAGCACCACTTGCTAAGCCAAGAAGTTGGTGACCCAAACATATACCAAAAATTGGTAAATCGGTTTCTAAAAACGTCTTAATCGCACTAATTGCGTAGTCACATGGCTCTGGATCACCAGGTCCATTTGATAAGAAGATACCGTCAGGGTTCATTGCTAACACTTCTTCTGCAGGCGTTTGAGCAGGAACTACCGTTAAACGACAACCACGGTCAACCAACATACGTAAAATATTGCGTTTAGCACCAAAATCGTATGCAACCACGTGAAAATCTAACTTTTCTGGAGAAACATGGCCAGAACCTAACTGCCAGCTGCCGTCAGTCCACTCATAGCTTTCTTTAGTAGAAACAACTTTTGCTAAGTCCATTCCTTTAAGACCTGGAAAGTCTTTCGCTTGAGCGAGTGCCGCCGCTTCGTCGATACTCTCTCCCGCTAAGATACAACCGTTTTGCGCACCTTTTTCTCGTAAAATACGAGTCAATTTACGTGTGTCAATGTCAGCAATACCTAAGATATTGTTACGCACTAAATATTCACTTAAATTTTCTTCATTTCTGAAGTTACTTGCCAAAAGAGGTAAATCGCGAATCACTAACCCTTTAGCCCAGATAGTGCCAGACTCTTCGTCTTCAGCGTTTGTACCTGTATTGCCAATATGAGGATAAGTGAGGGTAATAATTTGTTCTGCGTACGAGGGATCAGTAAGAATTTCTTGGTAACCTGTCATTGAAGTATTGAAAACTACTTCCCCAACAGCCGCCCCTTCTGCACCAATTGCGGTACCTTTAAATACAGTGCCGTCTTCAAGCACTAAAATGGCAGATTTAGTCAATTTAACCTCCGAAAAGAAGAATATAATCTTAACAATTACCACCGCAAAAAACGGCGGAATATTAAGCGCGTTATTATGTCGTTAATCCGTCTAATACCTTGCCGAAAGCAAATTTTTGACAAATTCCGCGCATTCTACGCTTATCTTAGCAATTCGTCCAGTCTAAATTGCAAAAATTAGCGTTTAACTCTATTTTTACGTTTAAAGCCCTAAAAGCAGTAGTTATCTCTTTATTACAATTGCTTTAATCCCAATACGTCCTGCATATCGTAGTAACCATTTTCAGCATTCGCTAACCAACTAGCAGCGCGCATAGCGCCTAATGCAAACGTCATTCGAGAGCTTGCACGATGCGTTAGTTCAAGTCGTTCGCCCAAATCTGCAAAAAATGCAGTGTGCTCACCTACAATGTCACCGGCTCTTACCGTAGCAAACCCAATGGTGTTTGGGTCTCGTTCATCAGTTATGCCTTCTCTGCCGTATACAGCACACTGTTGCAAGTCTCTGCCTAGCGTATCAGCAATCACTTGCCCCATTTTCATTGCCGTTCCTGAAGGCGCATCTTTTTTGAACCTGTGATGCGATTCAAAAATTTCTATATCAGTATAGTCGCCAATTGCTTTAGCGGTAATTTCAAGGAGTTTGAAAAGCAAATTAACACCAACGCTCGTGTTAGGTGCCAATAAAACTGGCATTGAATCCCCTGCATCCACTATTTGTTGCACTTGCGTTTCATCAAAGCCGGTAGTACCAATAACCAAAGCCTTTCTATTTTCTTTACACCACGCCATATGCTCAAAAGTAGATTCTATCGATGTGAAATCAATGAACACGTCTGCTGTACTTAATTCATTAATCGTAGTGACTGTTTTAGTACCTATCGAACCGATACCAGCGAGCTCGCCTAAATCAAATCCATTGAATGATGAGCGCTCGCGTACAGTGCCGCCAATTAGTTCTATATTGTTGTCATTGTGAGCTGCTTCGATGAGATTTCGCCCCATGCGACCGCTACAACCTAAAATTGCTACTTTGATTGTCATTTTCATCTCTTTAAAACTTGAAGGAATGGGCAAGTTGCTGATATTGGCCTTCATCGTATGACATAACGTTGACGATTCGCCATTGAGCGTCAATCTTGTGAATCACATAAAACGCGCAGAACGTAGTAAATACTTGTTGATTGGCATCGATAAATTGCCAGTCAACACAGGCGTTAATGAGGGTGTCGCTCATTTGATTATAGCTAGCTCGCGGAGAAACAATATCTGCCATATTCGCACCTTGCAACTGAGCAAAAATTTCACTGAATGCATCGTTAAATGAGTCGTCTGATGTAAGCCATTTAACTTCATCTGGCGTCGCTAGTAAGCAAGGCCGGGAATATAATTTCATTACAGCAGACAGATTATATTGTTTGAACGCTGCAACATAGCTACTGAATAGATCTGTAATCGCCATCGAGGATGACTCTTCCTTTATTAAAGCCCAAAAAAAAGCCGGAAACTCCGGCTTTCAATATTATAAAATGTCTAATAATTCAACGTCGAATACTAACGCTGAATATGGAGGGATCGCGCCCTGTGAGCCACGCTCACCATATGCCAAGTTGTAAGGAATGTACAAACGCCATTTAGCACCAACCGACATTAATTGTAATGCTTCAGTCCAACCAGCGATAACGCCGCCAACTGGGAACTCAGCAGGCTGACCACGATCGTATGAACTATCGAAAACATCACCGTTAATAAAAGTACCATGGTAATGTGTGCGAACAGTGCTTTGTGCCGTAGGCTTGTCGCCTTCGCCAGCAGTCAATATTTCGAATTGTAAGCCTGATTCAGTAACAGTCACTTCGTCACGCTTAGCATTTTCAGCTAAAAATGCTTCGCCTTCTGCTGCTTTTTCTTTTGCAGCAGCCATTTCAGCTTCCTGAAGTTTCTGAGAAACAATACCAAAAGCTTCATTTAATGCTTCGTCTGAAACTTGGCTAGCAACGTTAGCTAGTGCATCAGCTAAACCAGCTTGTACAGCTGTTACGTCGAAATCTTTAAAAGGATTATTGCGCAATTGGTCACCCAATTGACGACCAACGCCATAACTTACACGTTGCTCGATTGATTCAAATTTATTGTCAGACATAAGAAGCTCACTTAAAAGTTAGTGATAAAAATTTCGCGCAAGAATAGCATACTCTCACGCGTATCTGTAGAGGCAATAAGTAACAATCTAGTTATTTGTTATAAATTTCGGATAGGTTGCGATAAATTGCTCAATATTTCGCAATAACGATTTAAAACAGGCGTATAAAGCTGATTAGCTTTGGCAAAGTCAAAAGGGTATTGGCATAAAGCATCAAACTCACCAACCTTTCCCACATATAAATCTCTTTGCAATGAGGTAGTGCTATTAGCAGGTAGTTTGTTAACCGCCTCAAATATCTTTTCTGCGGCATTATCGTTTAGTGTTACGCCATGTGCTTCGGCAATAGTGACATATTCGGCGATCAAGGCGTTCAAATCACTGCGCAAATTATCGTCAGCTAATATTTCACCAATGGGCAACTTCACTGCGCTTGCCAACACGCCCCAAGGAGCAACAAAACAAAATTTTTGCCATAATGAACGACGAATATCTGTCTTTATACTAAAGTCTATATTCGCTCGGGTAAGCGCTTCATTTAATCGCTTAAATTTTTTGTTTAGTAGATCACCACACAGCTCCTTTGATTCGAGTGTAATATGCGGTACCACGCCTGTATGCTGAATATCCCCTACTGCTTTCTCTGACACGATAATGTTAGCGATTGCTGTGCATATGTTATTCATAGGTAAGTGTTTTGAAAGCCGCTCTTTTTGATGAACACCGTTTAACAGGCTGATCAACAATGTATCTTCTTTAACGATTTTTTTGAGCAAGTTAATAATGTCTGGCACCTGCGGGGATTTTATAGCCAACAACACTACATCGAAACCTTCATTAGTCGCTAATAGTTCAGACTCAGTCAGCGTATTCACGTTGGCTATGTGTGCATCACCACATATACTGGTTATTCGAATTCCATGCGTTCGATATAGCTCGGCTCTTTTTTCTCGTGCGAGAAAACTCACACTCTCGCCAGCTTCAACTAATCTCGCACCGAAATAGCTTCCTATTGCGCCAGCACCAACAACAAATACTTTCATTATCAATTACTCTATTCAAATAAATTCAATTTTAACGCCTTCAGATGGACGTCTAGAAATCTAGATTGACACACTATTTTTGCTACTTATAATAATGCCAGTTATAGACTTTTTCTCTGATTCGTTTATTGTCAAAGAATAACAATTAAAAGAGCACGTTGCATGACACAACCACCAATTTCGCATTCTAGCCATTCAAATGCTGATCAAAAACAAAACAAAAATCTCATCAGCCTTTTACCGTTTGGCGTATTTCTCGGGCTATTTTTAGGTACCGGCATCATTTTAACCCTGCAAGGCGTTGAATTTGCGTTTTACCAACTACCTGCAAGTATCGCGATAATTCCGGCAATTTTATTCGCAATTGTTTTGGGTAAGCCGTCAATTAGTGAGCAAATCAATCAATTTATCCAAGGCGCTGGTCACCCAAATATTATTACTATGTGTGTGATTTATCTGCTTGCAGGAGCGTTTGCAACCGTTGCCAAAGCTACTGGCAGTGTGGATGCAAGTGTTCAGTTAGGCTTGTCTATCTTCCCTGATTATTTATTACTGCCAGGTTTATTTATTGTTGCAGCACTTCTTTCTACCGCGATGGGCACATCTATGGGCACCATCGCAGCAATAGCACCGATTGCATTAGGCTTTATAGAATCAGCTGAAATGAGCGCTGCAATAGTTGCTGGGTGTATTATTTCAGGTGCAATATTTGGTGATAACCTATCGATAATTTCTGACACAACGATTGCTTCAACTCGCAGTCAGGGAGCCAGAATGAAAGACAAGTTTAAAGTGAACTTTACCTTTGCCGTACCAGCCGCCATCGTATGTATTGTGCTCTTTGGTTTTTTAGGAGAACCCGTTACCAGAGACGTAACAACCGATTACGCAGTATTAGGTATTGTGCCTTATATAGTCATTCTTGCGTTGGCACTTTCCGGTGTTAACGTATTTGTTGTGTTACTTGTTGGTATTGTGTTGGCGGCAGCCATTGGCATGATGACTTCAGACTATGCATTAGGTCAATGGATTAAAGACATCAATGCAGGATTTGCTGGTATGCAAGACATATTCATATTGTCATTGTTTATTGGTGGGTTAAGTGAATTGATAAAAAACCAAGGTGGTTTAGCTGCGCTAACACATTATATTGAAAAGTTAGCGAACAAAGTAAGCCCAAACAATAAAAAACGCGGTGCTGGGATCGGCATTGCCAGCCTAGCATTTAGCTGTAATTTTTTTACTGCAAATAATACCGTTTCAATAATTGTAGCCGGACAAACGGCGAAAGATCTAGCCGAAGACGGTGAACTAACGCCTGCACAATCAGCGAGTTTGTTAGACGTTTTTGCTTGTATTAACCAAGGATTATTACCTTATGGGGCCCAGGCCTTACTACTCGGCGCCACATTGGGTATTTCACCCTTAGAAGTAGTTACTTGTGCGTTTTATCCGATGATTTTGTTCTTTACGGCTATGTTTGCTTATAGGCGAATGACCAAATAATTAACCACTACCCTTCGATACGTCGTGCCTCCTACTCATCGAACGGAGACACGAGTAGTAGTATTATTTTGGTTTAACACAATTTGGTCGTTGCTTAACGTCAAAATGCCTTTCTGCTTTAGGTAGATGTGCTGTCAATGCAGAAATACGTGTTTTATGTGACGGGTGAGTTGACATAAATTCAGGTGGAGCGCCTTTAGAAACTTTCGCCATATTTTTCCATAATGTAATCGCTGCATCAGGTTTAAATCCGGCTTTGGCCATTAAATCCTGTCCAACAATATCAGCTTCCGATTCGTGTGTTCTGCCATACGGGAGCAAAATGCCATATTGCACCCCCAACCCTAATCCAGCCATATAGAGGTTCTTGTTTTCTACATTCTGGCTTGTCATTACGGCATTAGCAGCAGCTAGCCCTATCTGACTAAACTGATTTGACGACAAACGTTCATTCGAATGTCGCTCAATGACATGCCCTACCTCATGCCCAATAATAGCCGCAAGTTGATCGGCTGAAGTTGCAACGCTTAGAATTCCCGTATAAACGCCAATTTTGCCACCAGGCAATGCGAATGCGTTTACTTGTGGCGAATCAAATACCACGACTTCCCAGTCGCCCGCATGGGCAGAAGATGGCACATGTTTTGTAATACCATTTGCTACGCATTGCACATATTCATTAGTCGTTTTGTTTTGGCTAATTTTTTCTTTCGCTTTCATTTCCTCAAACGACGCTACGCCCATCTTGCCGAGTTCGCTTTCTGAAAATAACGTCAGTTGGTTTCTACCAGTTGAAGATTTAGCACAACCACCTAATAATATTGCCGCGGTTAATGCACAGGTAATTAATCGTTTATTATTCACAGTCTTCCCATATGTTCATTTCAGCATTGGCAATAGTGTATGAAAAATAACGTTTAATATCGAACAAAAATCAGGATTCATGGTTCAGCACCTGATAGTTATTGAATCGAATAATTCACTACGAATTACTAAAACTTGCCTTGCGCACGGTAAACGAAAACGCACTACCTCTACCTAATTCGCTATGCACTTTAATATCTGTTTGTAATAGTTCTAATAGTTTTTTAGTTATCGCCAACCCAAGTCCGGTATGACTTCCATCGCTTTTTGTTGCGTTACTTGCTCGGTAACGCGTATCGAAAATATACGCTATTTCGTCGGTTTTAATACCTGAACCATTGTCTTCCACGATAAGCTGGCAACTGTGATTGTCTACTTCTATCGCTCGTAGCGTAATCGTCCCATTGTTACTTGTATGACGTAACGCATTTTCCAACAAGTTACTCAATACCCTTTCCAATTTAGCGATGTCTGTATGGATCATCAAATCATGTCTTGTACATTCAACCTTAATAGCAATATTTTTTTTGTTGGCGCTGAGGCTGAATTTTGCCACTACATCATAGAGCAATTCAGCTAAATTAATTGTTTCCAGTGAAACAGAAACCTGTCCTCCTTCTAAATGTGCCAATTCAAAAATTTGATCTATCATAGTTTTCAGCTGTTGCGCATTGCGTAAAGCAGTAGTTAGGTATTGTTGTTGATGTTCAGTTAGGGTGTTATCACGGCTGATGGTCAAAGTTTCAATGTAACCCGTTAATGATGCAAGAGGTGTACGAAGATCATGGGAAATATCTGCTAACAGCTCTCTTCGTCGAGTGTCGTTTTCATTTAGCATTTTGAGCTGGTAATTTATCTGTTCAGCCATCTTTTGAAACGCCTCACCCAACTGATGCACTTCATTACTTGAACCTTTTTGCCAGCTTTGCAGTTGAAACGTTTGTAAATCAAATCCGTTATTTATGAGTTGTTGTATATCCTGATTAAGCTTTCGTAAAGGTCGAGTGAAATAGGCAAAAATCCCCATCATTACAATAAATAAGAACGTGATTGCCGCCACAGCGACAGCCATAGATAATTGATTATCGTGAACACTACTGTTTTTCGCGTGAACAGAATCGTATCGTTCACCTGCTACAATCACGTATAAATAACCTTGTAATTGCGCCCCATTAAATAGAGGTGCTGCTGAAAATACTTTTTTACGTTCAAGATGCTTTGGATCGTCTCCATAGATAGGCAAAGGAGCACGATTTTGAGTTAATTGAATCAGCGGCAACAAGTCTATTGTGTTTCGTTTCACATAGGATTGAGGTAAAGAATGTGTGAGTATCTTGCCGTTAGGATCAACAAAATAAAACTCGAATGCAGGCCCTAGAACCATTAGCGTATGGAACAGATTTTTTAGCGCTTCATGATCATATACGCCTTGTTGTAGTAACGGATTATCTCGCGCCAAATTGGCTGCCAAAGAAAGATGTAGGTGTTGCTGAGATTCATAGCGAGTACGTTGGGCGAGTTCTTTTGTCCACAGGTGAATAATCGTAAGCATCGCGACAAAGACAATAAACAGTGAAATTGAAAGCCGCTGATACAGTGACATTTTCACGCTGCCACGCCTTGCCGATTGAATTTATATCCGACACCCCACACTGTTTGAACAATTTGAGGCTGCGCAGCGTCTTGTTCTAACTTATTACGTAGCCGGTTTATGTGAGAATTAACAGTGTGTTCATAGCCACTGTGATGATAACCCCACACAGAGCTTAACAATTGATCACGTGAAAATACCTGTTCAGGATGAGAAGCGAGAAAATAAAGCAGGTCATACTCTGTCGATGTTAGTTCCAGTGGTTTTCCTGCCAAATACGCTGAATGAGTTAAATTATTTATCGCAAGATCACCAAGAACAAGCGTCTGATTTTCTTCAGTCGCAGTTGTTAGCTCATGTTGACACTTGGCTTCCAGCGCATTCAACAACTTAAAGCGTCGGAGTTGTGTTCGCACTCTCGCTTGCAACTCTCTTACGCTAAAGGGCTTGGTCATATAATCATCTGCTCCCAATTCCAGTCCTAGCACTCTGTCTAATTCGGTATCTCGAGAAGTCAAAATAAGAATCGCTTGTTCAGGTTTCTGATCTCGAATTTGACGACAGACATCTAATCCGGAAATGCCCGGCAGCATAACGTCGAGCAATACGAGCCCGTAGTGAGACTTTTCGAATTTTTTCAGTGCAACTTCTCCTGTCTCTGCGTAATCTACTTCAATTGATATCTCAGCAAGGTTTACCGAAACCAATTGAGCTATATCATTGTCGTCTTCAACTAAAAGAACTCGTTCCACTTCTGCTCTCCTCAAATAATTCGATGAGAAAAATAGTGAAACAAGGCGACTTTGAGCCGCCTTAATCTTAGGTTGCACGCTGCAGCTATTCGATACGGGTTACCGTAATCGCCAAAGTCGGATTATCAAACCTGTGCGCTTGTGTTAACACAGAACTGGCTAATCCATCATCTGCCGTAACTACACCAGGATGCATTGCAACGAAGTCAACATCATCTCTTGCCTCGTTATACCCTTCACCTGAACCGCCACTCGCAGGGCCAGGGATCGTGGCAGAAGACTCACTGTTTTTCTCAGTACCTGCATCATAAGAACCCGTTCTTAACGAAATACTTTCGCCAACTGCCATATTTGATATATCCATGGCATTGAAACCGGAAAATGCATCATTTGTGTTAACCAGCATTGTTACTGTAGAGAGCAATTGTGGTGGGGTGTTGCTTGTTGAAACTTCAAGTGTTTCACTTGCACCGGGCATCAAAATTCCTTCACCACTTTGACCTGCAAGCACAAAACCTTCTGCAAGTAATTCGGTATTATTACCACTCTCCGCTAATTGCTCTAACGAAGCAGATGCAGGCATACCCACTTCCCAAACATTTGCTTCGTTGTGAAGCAAAGTAGCAATTGGTGACATTGGCTGTGCATGAGTAAGGTTAACCACAGTCACTTGGTATCTATAGTTAACGACTGGCATTGGCGTTATGGGATCTGGCATTGCAACGCTAGGCGTATCATTATCACTACAGCCACCAATCGCTAACGAAGACAATAATGTGGCAACGAGTGTCAACGAATTTAAACGTTTCATAGTAGCCTCCTATTTCACCACTACAGTGACACGTGCAACCGGGTTGAGCCAACGATGTACCGTATTATCGAGATCACTTTTTCCTCCCGACAAATCATCATCACCTAAGTTGCCTCTATGTACATGTATCATTGTGTTTTCTTCCATGCTGGTTACGCCCGCTCCGCCTGCACCAGCGTCATTGCCAGGAGCGATTGGAATTCCAGCAACGCCCGGAGCGCCACCTCCATTAATGATTTCGTCGTTAGCCTCAGTACCAGCATCATATGCGCTCAAGGTGAAAGAATACGTACCTGACTCGCTCGGTATCATCCAGCTATCAAGGCCAATAAAACCATCATTAGTAGGTAACATCATAGACACTAAGCTTAGATGGGTGTTTCCTTCCATCGTATTCAAGGTAGTCGTTGTAGACGAAGCAGGCGCTAAAAGCCCGCCAGCCGGGTTTTCAACGATATCGGCATTGCCGGCAGTCACTAAGGTAGACAACCCACTAATGTCGCCTCCTTCCGCCATTGCTTGTAATTCATTAGACGCTGCTTCTCCGACTGTGAACATGTCAATATCGGTGTTATGCGCAGCAATTAGGATCGGGGTGTAATAAATTCCTTGTGTGAGGTTAGTTACCGTGATTTCAAGCTCTTGTGCCTGAGTCGCCACCATAAACGACGACGCAATCACACCAGCTAATAAAGTTAATCTTTTCATTTTTATTCCTTTGCAGTAGTAATCCTGTTCAGTATGCAAAGGAAATATCCGCTTTGAATCACAAAGTTCTCACGAAATTATCACAAAAGAAATCGGCGAAAGTGATGAAATTTATCTCACAATTAACGTGTCTACTCCTTTTCGGACATCGTAAATATCACTCGGTGAAAACCCTAAAGTTACATGAAAATCCTTTTCTTTAAGCAGCAACTGTTGGCGTAAAAATTGTCCATCAGGTGAAGAAGCCACAACAAAGTACGTGGTTTTGCCATCTTTACTCACCTTGCCCAAGCCTTGCAACATGACCTTAATCGGTTTTTTAATGTCGATATCATGTGTAACGATGGTTTGGTATTCATAAGGGTTAACTAAGGTTAAGTGAAATAGGCTATGATCTCTTGCAGCTTGGTTTTGTCTAAATTTTTCATGTTCAATGCCAAGTGAGTCCTTCATTTGAACCAAATATCGCTGGAGTTCCGCTTTTGGTACTAACCCGCCTAAATACACTAGCCCTGTACTATCCGTTAATTCAACGGGCTTGATAACAATGTGCTTTGATTGTTTCAGTACTTTTAGCGATGGTTTATTGGGTTGATCGTACGCATGTGTAAACGAACCTAAACTGAAACTTACTGCGACGACAATTAAGTACTGTGAGATTTTTTCGAGGGGCTTCAACATAAGTAGTTTGCTCTAGTAGTTTTTGCTTATTCTTAATTTAATTAATGATACACTTATAATGATGACTTTGATAAAAGGTGCTCTAATTTTTCTATGTTCTCGTGGCTGACTCCCGAAGTTTTTAACTCTGTTGCAATTACCCTATCGAACTGGCGGTGGCGGTTGTTACTATGGAGTCTGTTAGCTTTTGTTTTGTTTCATGTATTGCATAACTTTACGGTTAGCGGCACACCTGACACCTTAATTCTTGTTTTATTGTTCATTTTATTTTTTGCGCTTCAATCGTTGGTATTGGCGGCATTTATATTCTTTTTTCAGGTTTTACCGTCAACCAAAGCCGAAGATAAACATTGGGGTAAATTCTACCGTGCCATCGAATGGTGTGAAACTATTCTTTTTAGTGTACTTCTGCCGCTTCCCATACTACTTTTTATATACGCTTCGTTTTTAATATAGCTTTTTCTTAAATGCTTGGTTCAGCTAATCAGAAATCCGCTAATGAAAAACGCTCCGCTTTAGTCATCGGGAGCACAGGCCTAACTGCGCAACATTTAATTGAACTTCTATTTAACTCTCCTAAATATCAAACTGTCTATGGCTTGCAACGTCGTAGCACTGAGATTAGTTCACATTACACCAGTGTAGTATGTGATTTTGATCAATTATCTGAATACAGTATGTGCTTTGAAGTAGATGATGTATTTTGTTGCTTAGGTACCACACAAAGAGCGGCTGGCAGTAGAGAAACATTCAAGCGTATTGACGTCGACTACGTTGTTTCTTGCGGCGAGTTAGCAGCCAAAGGAAACGCAAAAAATTTTGTGGTAATCAGTGCAACCAATGCTGATGCAAATTCATTATGGTTTTACAATCGAATGAAAGGAGAAATGGAACAGCAATTACAACAATACTTTAAAAATTCCGATTCAACTTTGCATATATGCCGCCCAAGCTTGTTAATAGGCAAACGAGATGATAAACGATTAGGTGAACAACTAGCACAATCCATTTTTGGCCGCCTACCTTTTATTTGGCATGGGCCTTTAACCAAATATCGCCCTATCAAGGCCGCGCAGCTTGCGAGTGCTATGGTGAAGTTGACCGCTACGCATTTTAATCACAAGATTAACATCCATGAAAATGATCAACTAATAAAACTTGCAAATACAAGCGCTGCACATGCAGATTCTCGCTAACTACACTTTCTATATTTGTCGTTGTTTTTGTGCATAAACACCTAGTCCAACAAATATCGAAACAACGAGCGGTACAATATAGACATTAGGTATTTGTGACAGCTGAGCACTGAGCAGTTTAGTTAGCCAAACTGTCAGCAATCCATAGCCAAATGCACAAATAACAATAAAAGCTGTCGTTCTTACAATAAAATGCTGCTTTCGAATTAGCCCTTTAATTGCGTTGTTAATATCATTGCCAAACAACACTAACAGCGTCGCAATGATGGCCAACGCTGCTTGATATTGATACGGCCTAAATTTTTGGCCTAGCTCGATTAACACATCTGTCATTAAACTTGCCCATATTTGCTCAGCAGTGAAACCAGCTCGTCTTCTGTCATAACTGAAACGCCTAAGTCCTGCGCCTTAGTTAATTTAGAACCGGCTTTTTCACCAGCCACTAAATAATGGGTTTTAGCAGATACACTGCCAGACACTTTGGCACCAAGGGCCTGTAATTTAGCTTTGGCGTCAGAGCGCCCCATCTGGCTCAATGTTCCCGTTAAAACGAACGTTTGATCTTTTAGCGGCAAAGCATCTTCATCGCGCTTTTCAATTGCTGGCCACGTTAGAATATCGCGTAATTGTTCTACGACTTCCAAGTTGTGAGCTTGCTTGAAGAATGAACTGATATTCTTGGCAACCACTTCGCCAACATCATCAACTTCCTGCAATTGCTCAACAGACGCATTGATCAAATCATCTAACGTCAAAAAGTGATTCGCTAAGTTGCTGGCGGTAGCCTCGCCTACCTCTCTAATACCAATTGCGTAAATAAACTTCGAAAGTGTCGTTGAACGTGATTTCTCGATGGACTGTATTAGGTTACTCGCTGACTTTGCCCCCATTCGCTCCATCGTACTAATTTGCAGCTCAGTTAATGTAAACAAATCCGCAGGCGTTTTGATTAAGTTTTCATCTACCAGTTGCTCTACCAGTTTGTCACCTAAGCCATCTATATCAATCGCTTTTCTGGAAGCAAAATGCTTTATCGCTTCTTTGCGTTGTGCGGCACAAAATAGGCCTCCTGTACAACGCAGCACAGCTTCACCTTCTTGCCTTACTACGGCAGATTCGCAGATTGGACATGTTGAAGGAAAAACAATATCAATCGCATTATCAGGCCTACGTTCATCAACTACGCTTACTATTTGCGGAATTACATCTCCTGCGCGCCTGATGACAACCGTATCACCAATCTTTATCGACAAACGTTCGATTTCATCCTGGTTATGCAATGTTGCGTTACTGACAGTGACACCGCCAACAAAAACCGGCTTTAATCGAGCCACTGGAGTAATAGCGCCTGTTCTACCAACTTGAAATTCAACGTCTTCTAGCACAGTGAGTTCTTCTTGCGCTGGAAATTTGTATGCAGTCGCCCATCGTGGTGCTCTAGCCACAAACCCTAATTGTTGCTGCAGTTCAACGTTATCAACCTTCAATACCGTGCCGTCTATTTCGTAAGGCAATTCATCACGACGATTAAGAATATCCTGATAAAATGCCTGACATTGTGCTGGCGATTCAAGCAACTTAACATCAGGACACATAGGTAAGCCAAGGTCTCTAATCTGGCAGAGACGTTGATAATGTGAATCCGCTAACCAATCATTATTCGCTAGCCCATCTTTGGTTCCAATAAACCCAATACCATACGCGTAAAACGCCAATTGTCTTTTAGCGGTGATACGTGAGTCCAATTGACGCAAGCTACCAGCAGCTGCATTTCGTGGGTTAGCAAAGGTTTTTTCACCTTTTTTTATCGCCTGCGCGTTTAACTGCTCAAAACTACGCTTAGGCATAAATACCTCGCCCCGCACTTCAATTACTTCAGGTAGGTTATCGCCTTGAAGCCTTAGCGGGATAGACATTATCGTTCTGATGTTTTCAGTAATATTCTCACCAGTGGCGCCGTCACCGCGTGTCGCAGCCTGTACAAGAACGTTATCTTCGTAGCGTAAGCTTACTGCTAAACCATCTAACTTAGGTTCAGCACATAGCGCCAGAGATTTTTGTTCACCGACTCTATCAAATACTCGCTTTACAAACGCCTGCCACTCTTGCTCAGAAAATACGTTATCAAGTGATAACATAGGGATTTGGTGCGTGACTTGGGTAAATGCCTTTAACGGTTTACCACCGACTTTTTGGCTAGGTGAATCGGGAAATTTAAGCGCGGGAAATTCAGCTTCAATATCGTTTAATTCGCGCATTAGCCGATCATACTCAGCATCAGGCACAGACGGGTTGTCTTCTACGTAGTATTGATGATTATATTGATTAATTAAACGATGAAGTTCTTCAACTCGTTGTTGCGTTTCAATTTCTGCCATAGGAGTACTTTTTGATTATTCTTTATAAATTAAAGCCTCCGAGAAAGAGGCTTTGCTATTGGAATGATTAAGCAGTTGCAATTCGATTCATTCGCTCGAATTCTCTTATCTTACTAATGTAGTGTTGCTCTGTTTGTTTTGTCATTACACTACGTTTGTCGTCTAATAATTGTCCATGAAATTCCATAGCCAGCTGCTTAGCCGCAGACATCATTTGTTCAAACACTTCAAAAGGATCACCAGCATTTGGTAATGTCATAAACAAACTAATGCCTTGTGTGGTAAATGTTTCTAATTGGTCTAAATCAAATGTGCCGGGATTCATCATGTTGGCAAGACTAAACGTTACTTTACCGTTTCCTGCGTTATCTTCATGACGATGGAATATATTCATTTCGCCATATCGCAAACCAAGTGTTAACAATGACGGTAACAACGCAGCCCCTGAAATAGTTAAATTTTCAGGCATGACTACAGAAACTACGATTACTTGCTGTTCTATTTCGTTCGCAGGCTTTGTGTCTTCTTGTTTATTCTTTTGGTGAGATTGCTGCTGAGCATTTTCTTCAATTGCATCGTACTCATCACCAAAATTAATTTCCATTTGATTGCGTTTTGCGTTTGCCCCAGTATTTCTGACGTTCTTTTTACGAACAGATGGCTTAGCCTCTGATATTGGGCTTTCATATACCTCTTGTATAGGCTTTTCTTCACTAACTTGCGCAGGCAATGGTGTATCGTCTACTGGCGGCTGTTCATTGATATCCGATAAATCACCTAAAGATGGTTCAAGCGTTAGCACTTCCTGATTATCTTCTTTGATATCTTTAGGTAAAGGTTCAGGCTCGTAAGTTGGCGCAGGAGCTGGTTCTTTTGGTATTTCATCTTCATTCAGTGTATTGGCACTTACAACGCGTGGCTTTCCTACACCATCTTGATCAAAGCCTGAATTGTCAAAGCCCCGAACCTCTGGTTCGGCAGTTTCATGTTTAGCCTTCAACTTGTATGGATTTTTATTCTTGCGAATTGTCCAAAATCCGTGTACGAAAATGGCTGCTATCACTATAGCGCTGATAATAATTAATGCGTTTCTGAAATTATCTTCCATCTTGCCTTGCCTGTTTTAAGATACTTCTGCCATTGCGATAGCTTCATCAATATCAACCGCAACCATTCTAGACACACCAGGTTCAAACATGGTCACTCCAGTCAAATGTGTTGCCATTTCCATCGCTATCTTATTGTGGCTTATATATATAAATTGTACGGTATTTGACATTTCTTTCACCAGATTACAAAACCTTTCAACATTCGCATCGTCCAAAGGCGCGTCGACCTCATCTAACATACAAAATGGTGCAGGGTTTAGCCTAAAAATGGCAAATACTAATGATAAAGCGGTTAATGCTTTTTCACCACCCGATAATAAGTGAATCGTACTATTTTTTTTACCCGGCGGTCGAGCCATAATTGTAACACCGGTTTCTAGTAGATCTTCACCTGTCAATTCTAAGTAGGCTTGTCCGCCACCAAATACTTTAGGAAACAGCTGTTTCAAGTCTTTATTGACAATATCGAATGTTGCCTTAAATTTTTGGCGACTTTCTTTATCAATTTTATCTATCGCTGATTCTAACGTTGTAATTGCAAAATTTAAATCCTGATCTTGTTGATCCAGATAGTTTTTACGCGTTAATTGGCTTTCGTACTCTTCAATAGCTGCCAAATTAATCGTTCCGAGATTTGCAATATCTTTTGTAATTCGAATTAATTGCGCTTGCCATTGGCTTTCTTTAGCTTCTTTCGGAATTGTTTCCTGAACTTGCGCTATAGAAACGCCTATATCTGCAAGCTGCTCCATAGCACTTGACGCTCGTAATTTAGCGCCCTCACTATCGAGTTTTAACTGTGAACTTTCATGCTCTAACGCTTTTAGTTTTAACGAGAGCTCTTTCAACTGGGACTCGTGTTTATCTACGTCTGATTGTTCTTGCGCCAAAGATGTTTGTAGTGTCAATATTGCAGCTTCTACGTCAGCCATCTCCGAAATCCAAACAGCGAGATTCTCTTCGTCTTGCTGCAAAGCGTTTCTGTTGTCATTAAGAATGGTTTGAGCTTTACTTTGCTGTTCGATGAGGTGCTTAATATTCTCTTGAAGTCGAACAATTGTTGCTTCACCTTGCGTCACAATACTATGTTCTTTTTGTAGTTCGAGTGCTAGTTCGTGTAACTTCTGGCGTAGCTGATTGAGTTCAGTATTTTTATTTTCTACTAAGGACGCTGTTTCGTTTAAGCGCTGATAAAGTACTTCTTCTTGGTTACTTGCATTATCGCTTTCACTGTTTGCCGTGTGAGTGCTTAGTGCTTGCTGCAGTGACTCTACTTCTTCAGATAATCGTTGACAGCTTAACTTCAATTGCTCTACTTCTGCCAACTTTTCGGCTTTTTGCTGCTTTGTATGTTGCTGATGGTGCGTTGCAATCGACATTGCTTTGTCATTATCGACTAACTTCTGATTCCACTGAACTAGCCTCTGCTCAACTGCGTTTTGCTTATCGCTTAATTTGGCAATATCTGCATCAACTCTTTCAAGTTCTTTAGTACATAGTTCAAGTAAATACTGCTGTTGAGGTATCTGTTCCGAAACTTCATGGAGCTTAGCGGATATTGCAAGATAGGGTTCTTCTTGGTTTACAAGTGCCTTTCGAACAAAGTCGCTAGATTGCCACAAACCTTCTTTAGTTATCACTGATTCTTGGTCGCTAAGTTGCGAGAGTTTATCAGCCACTGCTTCCTCAGATTCAACAATATGAACGAGGTTAAGTATTGAATAAAATTGTGCTGCTCCTTTAACTTTCTCTGCTAATCGCCCTTTAATAGCTGGTTCAAACGTATTATTTCGCTTTATTAAGAAAAGCTGCTCTAAGTCTGAGTTTTCTGGCAGTTCAGCAACCCATAACGCGGAAAGGTGTTCGGCTAATACCATTTGTACGGCCGCCTCCCAACCTGGATCAATTGTTAACTGACTTTGTACACTGCCATAGTGTGCAATCTGCTTTTCATCAAGAAACTCAACGGTCGTTTCAAGCCATGAATCCACATTCTTTAAGCTGAACGTAAATTCTTCCTTGCGATCATGTAGAAGCTTAATTTTGTTCTCTAAAGACAGCTTGTCTGTAGATAGTTTCAACCGATGTTGTTGTAAAGCAGCGGAGTGCGATTTGATCTCGGTTAGTTGATATTCCTGATTAGCAATTTCCTTGCTATATGAATCATGTAAAGCCTGAAAGGAGACAAGTTGGTCAGATGGAAAATCAGGTAATTGAGCCAAAGATTTTTCTGCCGCACTTAATTGTTGCATTGCCTGATGATAAACAGCTTCTTTTTTAACCAGTTCTTTTTGTAATCCGTGCCGTTGTTCTATATATTCGTTCGCTTGTTGACGAAAGCCACGTAACTGCTCTTCAACTTGAGATTTTTGTTGTACAAGCTCTTGAATATCTTCTTTTATTTTTACTTCCTGTAAATTCAACGCATCTATTTGTGGTTGTATGCTTTTTAACAACTCTTGGTTACGCGATACCTTTTCTTTTTCCTGAAGCAGCATATTTTGAGCATTAATGAGTTGCTGTTGCGACACTTCATTGTCTTTCTCTAATCTAGATGTATGCTGCCTAATGTGTTTGGTATTTTGTTCTGCATGTGCAATTTTTTGCGTTAACGCAAGTTTCTCGTTCTGCTGATTTGACAGCAACTTGAATTGATCACTCGACTGTTGTTTAAGTGAAAAAAGTGCAATATCAATCTCTTTTTGCTGATTAATTAGACTTTCTATGGCAGTCGATTTTTCCTTTAATAAACGTTCATAATTTGTGTGTTGCTGATCGTACTTTTGCCACCTCAAATAAGCTAACTCAGCTTTTAGTTTCCGCTCTTGTGCTTTTAGCTTTTTAAAACGTTTAGCAGCTTCCGCTTGCCCATAAAGCTTTTCGATTTGATTAGCGAGTTCAATGCGAAGATCAGTAAGACGAGATAAATTTTCTCGCGTATGTTTGATACGTAGTTCCGTTTCCTTACGACGTTCTTTATATTTGGAGATCCCAGCAGCTTCTTCAATGAATACGCGCAGTTCCTGAGGCTTAGATTCAATTAATCGAGAAATAGTACCTTGTTCAATAATAGCGTAACTTCTAGGCCCTAAACCTGTACCCAAGAAAATATCAGTGATATCACGGCGGCGGCATTTAGAACCATTCAAGAAGTAACTATTTTGCCCATCTCTATTTACTAATCTACGAACTGATATTTGTGATCGGTCAGCTAAATTTCCTTTGATGCGGCTATCAATATTATCAAAAACAAGCTCAACACTCGCCTGCCCAACTGGCTTTCGGCTAGCAGCACCATTAAAAATGACATCAGTCATTGCGTCGCCGCGCAGATTTTTTGCTGAACTTTCACCCAGTACCCAACGTACCGCATCAATTATATTTGACTTTCCACACCCGTTTGGACCAACAATCGCTGTCATTTGTTGCTCAAATGGCACTTTTGTCGGATCGACAAACGATTTGAATCCTGACAGTTTAATGTGCTTAAGTCGCATTCGAGGGACAAACCTTGGAAGTTGAGGTGATGATTGTTCTAATTGAAATCACTCTAACAGAAATTGATTTACTTTGTAACATTAAGCATCTTTTATCAGCGCGATTGAACTTCTATAATACGAAACACGCTTAGTTTTCATTCAACAACAATAACATGACTTCAACTACTAACGCCTATTCATCGAGTGGCTCACAATATTTTATGCGTGGGTTTACGTTAATTAGACAAAAAGGTCTTCGTCGGTTCGTTTTAATCCCTTTATCTGTCAATCTTATTCTATTTTCCGTCGCCTTTTATTACGTGGTTCAGCAGCTCGACCATTATATGACAATGATTGAAAGCGCCTTACCCGAGTTTTTGTCTTGGCTCAGCACCGTAATTTGGCCAATCGCAATCCTATTTATTTTATTTACGTTTTCTTTCATATTTAGTTCTGTTGCTAACTGGTTAGCAGCGCCATTTAACGGGTTGCTTTCTGAAAAAGTAGAGTCATTACTGACTAAATCGACGCCTCCCTCTGGTGGTTTCGCAGACATAATAAAAGACATACCTCGCACACTAAGTCGCGAGTGGTGTAAATTTCGCTATTACCTACCCAAGGCGCTCGGTTTTTTCATCTTATATTGGATAATTCCTGTAGTAGGGCAAATAATCTGGTTCCTATTTTTGGCTTGGATGATGGCCATTCAATATAAGGACTACCCTTTTGATAATCATAAAATTAATTTTGACGAAATGCGTTCCGCTTTGAAAGAAAAGCAAAAACTGAGCTACAGCTTTGGTGTTACAGCTGCCGTTTTTTCAATGGTGCCGATAATCAATATGATAGTGATGCCTGTAGCTATTTGTGGTGCAACTGCACTTTGGGTGGAGCAGTATAGAGATGAATACGTGTAGATTTCGCCCATAAAGCGGATTTAAACTTAACTACACCATTGTTAAAGCTCGCTTTTTTACATCTGGTGGTTATACTAAAATCACATCTAATGTTCGTTTTATCATTAGATGTGTGACCAAAAATAGAATGCGTTGGCTATATAGATATAACCGACTCGGCATAACCCCTTTGGAGATCCTATGCAAATATTGAAACAAATGTCGATAAAATACACTCTTGCGATGGCATTGTTATCTTTTGGTTGTTATGGCGAGATGACGAGTGACGCAGTTGATATTCCTACGCTAGAGGCAACGAATATATTTGCACACGAAACAACGCTACCTGCTGTTGTTAACTATTACACAAAATCGACCGTGGAAGAAATAAGCGCATTTTACGTTGCTAATTATGGTGATATCACTACGCAAGAAACTAAACGCGGAAGATTAATGCTTAAGTTCAATTCAGGCATGCATAAAATTAGAGTAATAATTTCTGATCAAAATAAAATGCGACAAGTAGACGTAATCGTCACAAGGTAATATTTATAGAACCTGAATGTTATTGCCAAATTTAGGTATTAAAAAAAACCTGCGAATGCGCAGGTTTTTTTTATGTTCAACTCACTAGTGCTTGTCTGCAACTAGTCTTTATCTAAACCAAGGACACCGTCTACTGTGCCTTGTGCTAATGGATGGTAACCAGGTCTGGCTTCATTATAAACATCCGTTACCCATGCCTTTCGTTCAGGGTCTTCCGCCAGCTTTTTATAAATAGGCACGATCAATTTTCTCCGACCGATAGATTCTAGATACTCAGCGACAGCAGGATAAACTTTCTCGTAACCAGCGCTTAAAGCTAGCATATACCACGCATGGGCAATTTCGGCGTTTGAGCTTTTGGTAAGATTAAATGCCGCGTCTAATGCGTTCATTTTATCAAGCGTTAAGTTTAATGGGAGATTGTTGATGAAATGCAACCATTCGTGCACTGTCCATTGTTGCGTAGGAATATCGCTAATAGTAATTGTATCAGCGACGAAACCATGAATTAACTTATCAATATTTAAAAAAGCATCAGATTTAGGACGTGGCACAAAACTCGGTAGCCCTTGACCATAAATCCACTCATTTAGCTCTTGGTTACTGACAACGCCTGGATGAACGTCTAGTAAATTCTTAGTAACATACTTTACAAACTGTTCAGTACCAATGCTTTGAAATGCATGCTCATCAAAATATTTATTGATGAATGCATCAAACTTTTCTCGACCAAACTTATCTTCCAAGTAAATTAGAAACAACTGACCTTTGGTATAAGGCACACCAGAAAACGCGTCATCCGGATCGCGGCCTTTTAAATCAATATAAAGTTGAGTATCACCGGGCGTGAGTTCTGCAATTTCATAACTAAGTTTTTGAGCATCCAAAGCTTGCTCCATTATTGCTCTATCACGACCAAATACATCTTCCATAATGCGATTTTCAACATAGCTAGTGAAACCTTCGTTTAGCCATAAATCACGCCAGCTTTCATTAGTTACCAAGTTGCCTGACCATGAATGCGCAAGTTCATGAGCAATTAGGTTGACCAAACTTTTATCACCAGCAACAACTGTAGGCGTAATAAAAGACAATCTTGGATTTTCCATACCACCAAATGGAAAGCTAGGCGGAAGAATCAATAGATCGTAACGTCCCCAGCGGTATTCTCCGAAGAGCTTTTCAGTTGAATCAATCATCGCTTGCGTGTCATTAAATTCAGCCACCGAACGATCCAAAATGTATTTCTCAGCATATATGCCTGTTTGCTCACTCATTGCCTTGAATTCTAAATCGCCAACTGCAATTGCAATTAAATAAGGCGGAATGGCCTGTGGCATTGAAAAGAAATAGTCGCCATCTCTGGAAGTTTCAGGTTCATTGTTTGCACTCATAACCGCTAATAGAGATTTCGGCGTATTGATTCGAGCAGTATATGTCATGCGCACACTGGGTGTATCTTGAATAGGGATCCAAGAACGCGCATGAATTGCCTGATTTTGGCTAAACATAAAAGGATGGGTTTTACCGGCAGTCTGATTAGGTGTTAACCATTGTAACCCTGAGGCTTTTTCTGTTGAACGGTAATAAATACGCAAAGCTTCAACTTGTGTTTTAGTATCTACAGTTAATTTTGCACCTAATACGTCGTCTCTTGCTGCCAGCGTATGACCTACAGGATACCAAGTACCACTTTTCCTTTTTGCCAGTACCTTATCGATAACAAGATCGCGGGTATCCAGTACAACAGGTACCGGTTGCGAAGTTTGCCAATTCAGTGACAATTCGGCAAAACCATCAAGTGACTTTTCTTCAAAGTTAACACTTAGGTCTAAATATAAATGGCTAACTTTTACTTCATCATAATTTGCATAAGTGTATACATCATTTACTTTTGCATACGCTGTATGCGTAATAAATACTAACGCTGCTGCTAACTTATATACCAGCTTCATAAATTTTCCCCATAAAAAAATAGGTCTGTAGCTTATGCTAAGCGACAGACCTATTCAACTGTATATTGTATGTGATTTCTTAATTAAAAACTTATGGCTTATCCATTCTAATAACAACGCGACGGTTTTTAGCGCGACCTAAAACTGTGTCGTTTGACGCAACGTGACGCTTTTCACCGTAGCCAGTAGAATCAATCAAGCTTGGCTCTACGCCATTGTTTACAAAATATTGCTTAATCTGATCAGCACGTTTTTTCGACATTTTCATGTTGGTATCTCTACCACCATAACTGTCGGTATAGCCATCGATTAGTACTAAGTCTAATTCAGGATCTAAACTCAAATATTCAAGTATCATCGCAATGCGTCGACGCGATGCTTTGGTGAGTTTGTCACTACCAAATTCGTAATTAAGCACCGTGTATTGAATATCTTCAAAGCTATAATTCAAAAGGTTACCAACGCAGCTGACAAACTCGTTATAGGCTTTTTGAAATCTAGCAGTAGACAAACCAACAGAAATCTTGTCGTTATCGTTATACCAGTCATCGTAATAAAATGTTGGACTCATCCCCTGCTCTAGTTCACTCAGCATAGTCCAAGCAACTTTCTTTGAAAGGCCTGGGGAAAACTGTCTGTGCAACTTCATATCAGCTAAAGTACGACCCGGAGTTCCTGGTCGCCACTTAGGCGCTACTGAGCGAACTTTTGATAACGAGTAAGTATCGGGTAGACGCAACATGTCCAATTCAAATTCCATATTCATGTTGCGATTTGCCGTACTATAAAATTTGGCTTCGCCATAATTAGGGATTTGATGAGAAAGCGTGCAAGCCAAGCGAGAATTTTGACTTAATTGCCACTGAGAATTTTCAAGATCAGCGCTATATTGCCGCATACCAGCATAGCTGCTGCAAGCAAACAACGAACATAACAAATAGGTCAGTGATTTCTTCATATCAATGCTCAACGATTCGAACTACTTATTAGATATCGGCACGGCGTTGTTTAACTTTAACAATTTATTCCAAATTTTTACAGTGTATTGGACATAGTGTTAGCTATGTTTTTCTGAGATAATGGCAAAAATTGACGTTTAATTTATCCAAGTTACGATTTATGCCTGAAAATACGACAGTGGCGAAACAAGAACCTGCTACCAACACATCATTTGCAACAAGATTTAGAGGGTACTTCCCAGTGGTAATTGATGTTGAAACTGCGGGGTTCAATGCACAAACTGATGCCTTACTCGAAATAGCCGCCACAACACTTTCGTTTGATGAACAAACGCAGTGTTTTAGTTTGGATGAAACCATACAATTCAATGTAGAACCATTTGAAGGTGCTAACCTTGAACCTGCTGCACTGGATTTTACTGGCATCGACCCAAGCAATCCATTGCGTGGTGCAGTTGACGAAAAAGAAGCACTAACAGAAATATTTAAGCTTGTGCGCAAGAAAATGAAACTAGCAGGATGTCAACGTGCGGTTATGGTGGCACATAATGCTTCCTTTGATTTGGGATTTGTAAACGCAGCAACTGAAAGAGCAAATATTAAACGTTCACCGTTTCACCCATTTGTTAGCTTTGATACAACGACATTGTCTGGTCTCGCGTTAGGACAAACTGTTTTAGCCAAAGCCTGTGAGGCCGCAAATATCGAATTTTGTAACAAAGAAGCGCACTCTGCGCTCTACGATACAGAAAAGACCGCAGAACTCTTTTGCTATATCGTTAATAAATGGCAAGCGTTAGGCGGTTGGCCACTTCATTCAATGGATTAAGCTGAAATTTTATACCAAGCTAAACTTTGATTTTCATTAAAAATGTATAGTTTGTCTATTACGGTTTGCATGACGACACATAATGTTGCGTAAACCGTACACGCACCAAGTAAATGCGAAAAACTGAATAACTTCCTGATCTACAATTATTATCAGTAAAATTCCAAGTCCGATATAACCGTAAGGCAAATATTCGTATATTACCTCTGGTAGAACTTCTTTAGTTGAATGCAAATTCCGTTTGTCTCTCCTTCTCCTGGCAGATCTCGCCACTAATGTAATACAAGCTGCACAATAAAATATTATCCCCGAAAAGATATATAACCCCCCATTCCCCAATATCACTAAGCCACCGCTAATAACAAAATAAAAACTAGGTAAATTTTCATACAGTCTTTCGGGAAAATACACAGCTCGTCCTTTTTCACGCAATAGTTCTACAAGCTTAGACCATGAAATTAGCAGTTGTCGAATTTCAGGTAAAAAAAAGCCGCTTTATCAGCGGCTTAATTATAAATTTGGATACAGATTATAAGCTTTCAGCGTTATCTGTAAGGTAAGAAGCAACACCGTCTGGTGATGCTGTCATACCTTTGTCACCTTTATTCCAGCCAGCAGGACATACTTCGCCGTGCTCTTGGTGGAATTGTAACGCATCAACCATACGCAACATTTCGTCAACGTTACGGCCTAATGGTAAGTCATTTACTACTTGATGACGTACATTGCCTTCTTCGTCGATTAAGAATGAACCACGGAAAGCTACACCAGCTTCTGGGTGCTCTACATCGTATGCTTGACAGATTTCATGCTTTACATCTGCAACTAAGGTGTACTGAACCGGGCCAATACCACCTTCGTTAACAGGTGTGTTACGCCATGCATTGTGAGAAAATTGAGAGTCGATAGAAACACCGATAACTTCAACACCACGGCTCTTGAATTCTTCCATGCGATGGTCAAATGCAATTAACTCTGAAGGGCAAACGAAAGTGAAGTCAAGTGGATAGAAAAATACAACAGCTTTCTTACCTTTGATTGCTTCTGATAATGTGAAGCTATCAACAATCTCACCGCTACCTAAAACTGCTGCTGCTGTAAAATCCGGAGCAGGACGACCTACTAATACACTCATTTTGTTCTCCAATTAAAATTGTGATTATTTATTTGTCTTGTTCAATACCATCATAGTATTGGTTTTAAATTTGATAATTCAATACTGAATCGAAAGAAAAAACTGAATAGCGCTAACTGGCTATTCAGCTTCATTTGAATCTGCGTGCTTCGCTGCAGATTCTTTGATCAAGTTTTGCAATTCACCTTGTTGGTACATTTCTAATATAATGTCACAACCACCAATCAACTCACCGTCTACCCATAATTGTGGGAAAGTTGGCCAATCTGCATAAGCCGGTAGTTCGGCTCGAATGTCTGGGTTTTGTAAAATGTCAACGTAAGCAAACTTTTCACCACATGCCATTAATGCCTGTGATGCTTGAGAAGAAAAGCCACAGCTTGGTAATTTAGGTGAACCTTTCATGTATAACAAAATGTTGTTTTCAGCAATTTGTTGCTTAATACGCTCTATCGTATCCATCTTTAACCTCTAATTTAATGCTTGTTAGCTAAAATATGTAGACTAATAGTCAAAATTTCAATGCTCAAAGCATTATTAATAATAAATTTTTCATATATTAAAACCTTTATACCAATTTGACTCACAATTTTGTCTTTTTTGTCACTCTAAGCAAAAAAATTGTGAACCAACTTAGTATTCAACTTGATAATTACACTGGCAATACCCATATTTTTGAGTAAACTATGCAAGGTTTTAAATACCTGAGTATTTTACTTGGTTTTTAATAAAAACAAACTATCTTTTTATTTTTGGGCAAAAATAAAATTTTCTAATAATTCTTGGAGAAAATAATGGCTATCGAATTACCAGCTCTACCATATGAAAAAAATGCTTTAGAACCGCACATTTCAGCAGAAACTCTTGAATATCATTATGGTAAGCACCACAACACTTACGTAGTTAAGCTTAATGGCTTAATTGAAGGTACTGAATTTGAAGGTAAATCATTAGAAGATATCGTTAAGTCTTCTTCTGCTGGCATTTTCAACAACGCTGCACAAATTTGGAACCATACTTTCTACTGGAACAGCTTAAGCCCTAATGGCGGCGGCGAGCCAACTGGTGCGTTAGCTGATGCAATCAACGCTTCATTTGGTTCTTTCGCAGAATTCAAAGCAAAATTCACTGACAGTGCAATTAACAACTTCGGTTCTAGCTGGACTTGGTTAGTTAAAAACGCTGATGGTAGTTTAGCTATCGTTAATACATCAAATGCTGCTACACCATTAACAGAAGAAGGCGTTACCCCGTTACTAACAGTAGATCTATGGGAACACGCATACTACATCGATTACCGTAACTTGCGTCCAAACTACATGGAAGCATTTTGGGCACTTGCTAACTGGGATTTTGCTGCTACTAACTTCAGCTAATCACAGACAATGTCTCATTCAAAAAGCCAAGGCATTCGCCTTGGTTTTTTTTGGTTTCAAACATCATATTTTTTCTATCATTTATCACGCCTAAAAGTTCAATCATCCATATTTTTGAAAAAATATAATGATCATCCCCTTTAATTCAATGTTGTGAATATCCCTGTCGAAATTCAAAAACGCGCTTAGACAAAAAACAAATTATTTCATTATTTTTCAACCAAGTTACCAAATAACAACTAAGCTTATTAATAGACATCCAATTTTTCCGGTCTAAATAAATAGACACCTAAAATTTTTTAGGAGGCGTTCATGAGCATTTTTCAACATTACCAGTCTCGATATGACGAAGCACAAGAAGAACGTTATACGATTCAGGAATTTTTAGCGATATGTCAACAAGACAGATATGCCTATGCCAGTGCAGCTGAAAGGTTACTAAAAGCTATTGGCGAACCAGAAATGGTAGATACTTCAACAGAGCCAAGATTGAGTCGAATATTTTCAAATCGCGTTATTGCTCGTTACCCCGCATTTAAAGAATTCTTTGGCATGGAAGAGGCTATCGAACAAATCGTTAGCTATTTAAAACATGCCTCGCAAGGGCTAGAAGAGAAAAAACAAATTCTGTATTTACTTGGCCCAGTTGGTGGCGGTAAATCTTCGTTGGCTGAAAAACTTAAAGCGCTAATGCAAAAAGAACCAATTTATGTACTTAGTGTCAACGGTGTACGTTCTCCCGTAAATGATCATCCTTTCTGTCTATTTGATGCAAATTCTGATGGTAAAATACTGCAAGATGAATACAACATCCCTGCGCGGTATTTAAATACCATCATGTCTCCTTGGGTTGCCAAACGCCTGCATGAGTTCAAAGGCGACATTGCCAAATTTGAAGTTGTAAAAGTATACCCTTCAATTCTTGATCAAATAGCCGTGGCAAAAACAGAACCTGGCGACGACAATAACCAAGACATTTCTGCCTTAGTCGGTAAAGTGGATATTCGACAACTTGAGCACTACGCACAAAATGATCCAGACGCCTATAGCTATTCAGGCGCGCTGTGCCGAGCGAACCAAGGCTTAATGGAATTTGTTGAAATGTTCAAAGCCCCGATTAAAGTTTTACACCCATTATTAACCGCTACGCAAGAAGGCAACTACAACCCAACTGAAGGGTTATCTGCACTACCATTCGACGGAATTTTGCTTGCGCATTCAAACGAATCTGAGTGGCAAACATTTAGAAACAACAAGAATAATGAAGCTTTCTTAGATCGAGTATATATCGTTAAAGTACCTTACTGTATGCGTATGTCAGAAGAAGTGAACATTTATAAGAAACTATTACAAAATAGTGAATTAGTTGACGCTCAATGCGCACCTGACACGCTAGAAATTTTGGCACAGTTTTCCGTGCTATCACGACTAAAAGATCCTGAGAACTCCAGCATTTATTCTAAGATGCGTGTTTATGATGGTGAAAGTCTCAAAGATACCGATCCAAAAGCTAAGTCTTATCAGGAATATAGAGACTATGCAGGTATCGAAGAAGGCATGTCCGGTTTATCTACGCGATTTGCCTTCAAAATATTGTCACGTGTATTTAACTTCGATCACTTAGAGGTCGCAGCAAACCCCGTGCATTTGTTCTATGTTTTAGAGCAACAGATTGAACGTGAACAGTTGCCCAAAGAAACATCTGATCGTTATTTAGAATTTATCAAAGAGTATTTAACTCCACAGTATATCGACTTCATTGGTAAAGAAATTCAAACGGCCTACTTAGAGTCTTATTCTGAATATGGACAGAACATCTTCGATCGCTACGTTACCTATGCTGATTTTTGGATACAAGATCAAGAATATCGCGATGCAGAAACTGGCCAGCTGTTCGACAGAGAAGCACTTAACAACGAGCTAGAGAAAATCGAAAAACCAGCAGGCATTAGTAATCCAAAAGATTTCCGCAATGAAATTGTCAATTTTGTTTTACGTGCAAAAGCTAACAATAACGGCAAGAACCCCAATTGGACTAGTTACGAAAAGCTGCGCACAGTTATCGAGAAGAAAATGTTTTCTAACACAGAAGATTTACTCCCTGTTATATCTTTCAACACGAAAACATCTACAGACGATCAACAAAAACATGATGATTTTGTTGAACGTATGATGACCAAAGGCTATACCAAGAAACAAGTTCGATTGCTATCAGAGTGGTACTTACGCGTTAGAAAATCTTCATAAGTTGTAGCTTGAGGAGGTCATTTGATGGCGAATTTTATCGACAGACGACTGAATAGTAAAAATAAGAGCACTGTCAACCGTCAACGATTTATACGCCGCTATAAACAGCAGATTAAGAAATCTGTTGAACAGGCGGTGAATAAACGTGGTGTTACGGATGTTGATAGCGGTGAAAATATTTCGATTGCCCGAAAGGATTTAAGCGAACCAATTTTTCATCAAGGCCAAGGTGGTATCAAAGACCGCGTTCACCCTGGTAATGATCAATTTACGGCAGGAGACAAGATTAAACGACCACCGCAATGCCAAGGGCAAGGAAGTGGCCAAGGGGATGCAAGTAATTCTGGTGAAGGTGAAGATGACTTTGTCTTTTCTATATCTAAAGATGAATATCTCAATCTGTTATTTGAAGATTTGGAACTTCCTAACCTAGAAAAAAACCAACTAGACAAGCTGGTTGACTACAAAACCGTACGTGCGGGATTCTGCTCAGAGGGCGTCCCTGCCAATATCGATATTGTTAAATCGCTACAAGGATCAATCGCAAGGCGTATAGCAATGACGTCAAGCAAACGCCGTGAATTAAGAGAGCTACTACGTCGTTTAGAAGAATTGGACAATGGTCAACATGAAAATACTAAGGAGCGCAAACAACTATTGCGCGATATAGAAGAGCTTAAAGCGAACATTAACAAAGTCCCCTTTATCGACACTTTTGATTTACGATTTAGAAATTATGCCAAGGAACCAGTACCAACTTCTAAAGCAGTAATGTTTTGTTTAATGGACGTTTCAGGTTCAATGGACCAAGCCACCAAAGATATCGCTAAACGATTTTACATTCTATTGTACTTGTTCTTAACGCGAACATATAAAACGATAGATGTGGTTTATATTCGACACCATACTCAAGCCAAAGAGGTGGATGAACAGGAATTTTTCTACTCCCAAGAAACTGGCGGTACCATAGCTTCAAGTGCGTTAGAGTTAATGTCCAAAATTGTGAAAGACAGGTATAACCCACGGGAGTGGAATATTTATGGTGCTCAAGCGTCAGACGGTGACAATTGGGCAGATGATTCACCCCACTGTAAAAAAATCTTACTTGAGGAGTTATTGCCACAATCTAGGTATTTCGCCTATATTGAAATCACTCAGCGCGCACATCAAACACTTTGGCAGCAGTATTTACAAGTTGGGGAAGTTTGTCCTCATTTCGCAATGCAACACATCAAATCTGTTGAAGACATATACCCTGTCTTTAGAGAATTATTTAAAAAGAACGCTCACCAAGCGGCTTAGTGGAATTAGTAAGGAGACGTTATGGCAAAGCGAAAACCTCTATCAGATTGTGCTGATTGGACATTCGACTTATTAGACAAATATCAAGCCGAAATTGCCCGTGTGGCCGAGCATTACAAATTAGACACTTATACCAACCAAATTGAAGTTATTACCGCCGAGCAAATGATGGATGCATATGCCAGTGTTGGTATGCCTATTGGCTACAACCATTGGTCATTCGGGAAAAAGTTCATTCATACTGAACAAACATATAAGCGCGGGCAAATGGGTCTGGCTTACGAGATTGTTATCAATTCAGATCCTTGTATTTCTTATTTGATGGAAGAAAATTCAATGACGATGCAAGCGCTCGTGATGGCTCATGCATGTTATGGACACAATTCATTCTTCAAAGGGAACTATCTGTTCAAATCATGGACAGATGCTAGTTCAATTATCGATTACTTATTATTTGCTAAAAATTACATTGCCGAGTGTGAGCACAAATTTGGTATTGAAGAGGTTGAGAATTGTTTAGATGCTTGTCATGCATTAATGAATCACGGTGTTGACCGTTATAAACGTCCACAAAAAATATCGCTTGAACAGGAGCTGGAGCGTCAAAAAAGTCGAGAAGAATACTTGCAATCTCAAGTGAACACCTTGTGGCGTACACTGCCTAGCAGAGACAAGAAAAAAGGCAAAAAACCAAAATCATTTCCAAAAGAACCCCAAGAAAACATTCTCTATTTCATAGAAAAAAATGCGCCACTGTTAAAGCCTTGGCAGCGAGAAATTGTTCGTATTGTTCGGAAAGTGTCTCAGTATTTTTATCCGCAAAAGCAAACACAAGTCATGAACGAGGGTTGGGCATGTTTCTGGCACTACACGATCTTGAATCACTTGTATGATGAAGGGTTAGTTACCGATCAGTTCATGATGGAGTTCTTACACAGTCACACCAATGTTGTTGCCCAGCCTAGCTATAACAGCCCATATTATTCTGGCATAAATCCCTATGCCCTCGGGTTTAATATGTTTATTGATCTACGAAGAATTTGTGAAAACCCCACAGATGAAGACAAAGAATGGTTTCCTGACATAGCCGGTAGTGATTGGTTAGAAACAGTACATTTTGCCATGAAGAACTTTAAGGATGAGAGTTTTATCAGCCAGTTTTTATCGCCAAAACTTATGCGTGATTTTAAGTTATTCCACATACATGATAACGTGGCCAATAATTTCATAGAAGTGTCGGCGATTCATGATGGCAAAGGCTACCGTCAAATAAGAAACACACTCTCTAACCAATATAACTTAAGCAATCTAGAAGCTAATATTCAGATTATTAGTGCCGATATTGAAGGCGACCGCTCATTAACACTTAAATATACACCTCACCAAGGTGTACCACTTGCAGACTCGAAAGATGAAGTATTAAAACACCTACATTACCTGTGGCAGTTTGATATACGCATGGTACAAGAAAATAATGAAGGTGAGATTGAGGTAATTGGCGAATGCCCAGTAAAACCTAAAAAGGCAAGCGAATAGCGCTTGCCTTGTTATCTAATTACTTTGTAGTTCGTTATTCAGATAGCTCCTTAAGCACATCTTCTTTTAATTCTGACCACAATTTACCCGATTCAACACCATATTTACGTACGGCAAATACAGATTCATCAAATTTATTTTGTTTGGCAAGTTCGATTAATTTGTTGTAATAATCTCTAGAAACTTCACGGCCTTTAGGGTGTGAAAAATACAAACTACCTAGACGAGAGTACAACCCCCTAAAGCCGTTTAAGATTAACAAGTAAATTGAATTGCCAGAGGCTACTACCAATTCTTTATTTAGCTGATAATCAAAATCTGCAAACGCTTCACCTGTATCTTCTATTTCATGATGCTTACTCAGGAGCTCAATCGCTTTTTCAGGATTATTCTTTAGCGCACCACGCACATAAATTGCGCTAATATTGGTTCGCGCTGACATTAAGTTATCAACTAGTTCTGGAATTCCTTCATGATCTAACTGAGCAAGAGTTTCAAGGATATTCAGACCCGAAGTTTCCCAAAAATTATTCACACGTGTAGGTTTACCATGCTTAATGGTTAACCAGCCATCACGGGCTAGTCGTTGTAACACTTCTCTTAACGTTGTGCGAGTCACACCGATTAATTCTGACAATTCTCGTTCAGCTGGCAAAATAGAACCTGGGGGGAAACCTCCGTTCCAAATAGACTCAACTATATATTGTTCAGCAAATCCAGCAGGACTATGAGCTTTAATGACCATGCGACTCCACATTGATGTTATTTTAAAATTCAAACTGATTGTACCAGAAGAAAATTTTGGCACAAGCATGTCACGCAAAACGATAGGCACAACGTATAAGGTCGTCGCATCAGAGCCACAATATCTTATATTGATGTAAAACTGAAGTTCATCAGCACAAACTAAACTTTAAGCGACTGTCGTATCGAAAACATATGTAAAAAGATCATACACGACTGCAATGAAGTTGATCTAAAGCAAAGAATTGAACCTGTGATTTTACAATAATTTCGTCATTGAATTAGCATCCGCAAGCGTGCAGTTTGGAGGCTTTATGTATTCATCGTCTTAATCGCTACAATCTACTTAATTTGGCTATATTTCCCGGTAGCTTATAATACAAAAAACTTATGCTACAAATCGTTAATGACATCAATGAATTCTTATTTTATTCATTGGGCTAAATGAGGATGTTACTACGATATTGCAATTTAATTGCAAATTTTAGTATGTTCTTATACAAATGGATTATAATTTACAAGGAATGTGATTATGCTTAAACTACTGTGAAATATTAATAAAAACCAACGTCAATATTAATAGCAATATTAATGTAAGACATAATAAATAACCGACAATAAGGTTTATCATGCAACAGACATATTCAGGTGCGCTTTATAGCAATTTCTTAGGGTCATCACCCAATTGGTACAAACTCGCGATTATCGCATTTCTTATTATTAACCCAATACTGTTTTTCTTTATAAGTCCCTATGTTGCAGGTTGGGCACTCGTATTAGAGTTTATTTTCACGCTTGCAATGGCATTGAAATGCTATCCTCTCCAACCTGGTGGCCTACTGGCAATTGAAGCGGTTGCCATTGGCATGACGACTCCATACCAAGTGCTTCATGAACTTACACTAAACCTAGAAGTTATTTTATTGCTTATCTTCATGGTTGCAGGTATTTATTTCATGAAGAATCTGTTGCTATTTTTGTTTACTAAGATAGTAACTAAAGTAAAGTCTAAAACAATGGTTTCCCTACTGTTCTGTTTTGCTAGTGCATTTCTTTCTGCATTCTTAGATGCGTTAACAGTAATTGCGGTCATCATCAGTGTTGCAGTGGGCTTTTACTCTGTGTATCACAAAGTAGCCTCCGGTGCCGATAGAGGCGCTGATCACGATCATACATCTGACCACGAAGTAGCCGAATATTCTCGCGAAGATTTACAAGCATTCAGAAACTACTTACGCAATTTGCTTATGCATGCAGGTGTCGGTACTGCGCTTGGTGGCGTTTGTACAATTGTTGGTGAGCCACAAAACCTTATTATTGGCCAACAAGCTGGATGGGACTTCATCGAGTTTGCCATTCGCATGTCGCCAGTTACAGCACCAGTATTAGTTGCTGGTTTAATTACTTGTGTGCTACTCGAGAAACTTAAATGGTTTAGCTATGGCGCTGTGTTACCAAATAGTGTTCGTAAAGTATTAAACGACTTTGATGAACAGCAAACCAAAGAACGTACGAGAAAAGACAACGCTAAATTAATTGCTCAAGGTATTGTTGGCATTTGGTTGATCATCGGCTTGGCATTGCATTTAGCTGCTGTTGGTTTGATCGGTTTAACCGTTATTATTTTAGCGACATCATTTACTGGTGTAACAGAAGAACACCAAATTGGACATGCTTTTGAAGAAGCACTACCTTTCACTGCCCTACTAGCCGTATTTTTTGCAGTCGTCGCGGTAATTATTGATCAACAGCTATTCACACCAGTTATTACTTGGGTACTAACATTTGAAGGCAATATGCAGTTAGTTATGTTTTATTTAGCTAATGGCTTCTTGTCTATGGTGAGTGATAATGTATTCGTTGGTACGGTCTATATTACTGAAATACAAAAAGCTCTAACGGCAGGTCAAATTACCCGTGACCAGTTTGACTTATTGGCAGTTGCAATCAATACCGGTACTAACTTACCAAGTGTAGCTACACCAAATGGACAAGCAGCATTCCTATTCTTGCTGACTTCAGCGTTAGCACCGTTAATTAGACTATCATACGGTCGTATGGTTTACATGGCGCTCCCTTATACAATCGTCTTAACAATTGTAGGCTTGCTAACTATATATTCCGGTTTGCTCGAGTCAAAAACACAAGAGTTTTACGAGATGGGTATTATCAGCCATCACACAGCTGATAGCGCTGCGCCTGCAAATCACCACTAGTATTTGCAGAATTAAATAAAAATTTACAGTTAAAAAGCGCCCTTTTGGGCGCTTTTTGTTTATTAACTGTTATAAGGCTGCTAAATTACGGCATAAATTTTTAGTGACACATATAGGATGTATTTTGAAGTTACTCAGTAACCTATGTACCAATACAAAGGCATGGCAACTACTCGCTGTTAGCGCACTTGGATTAGAATTAACTGCGCTCTATTTTCAATATGTTATGGATCTAGCTCCGTGCATCATGTGTATCTATCAGCGCGTTGCCATTTGGTCGATTTTCTTGGCCGGTGTCGTTGGTTCTATCGCCCATCAAAATGTATTTGGCAGAATTGCCGCCTACGCGTTACTTGGTACAGGCGCTATTTGGGGACTACTCATCGCTATTGAGCATGTCGAAATGCAAACCTCTACAATGGCATTTTTATTTTCTTGCGAAATCGTACCAAATTTTCCAAGTTGGGCACCGCTACACGATTGGATACCTGCACTTTTCGCAGCAACTGGCGATTGTGGAGTTATCAGTTGGCAGTTTCTTGGCTATAGCATGCCGCAATGGATGATAGTTGTTTATGTTATATATACTGCAATATTTTCAACGGTCCTTTTATCGCGACTTTATGACAAAAAAATGTTCTAACGCCAAGTTACTGCTTAGCTAAGTTGGCGTTCAAATAACAAATAGGCAAATTGGCGATATTCCGATTTGCTTATTTTTTTAACTTACGATAAATTGCATACAATATACTCAAAATAAAAATAAATGAATATGCAACGATCTAAATTCCCCAGCGCTTTCTACATTGCTAATACCATGGAAATTTTTGAACGATTAGCTTGGTATGGCTTTTTTACCGTTTCTTCCTTGTATATGACAAGCCCAAAGACCCAAGGAGGGCTAGGATTCTCTGATATTGAGCGAGGTTTTTTACAAGGCATTATTCCGTTCATGCTTTATTTACTTCCGGTTATTACAGGTGCTCTAGCAGACCGTTATGGTTATAGGCGCATGTTTATTCTTTCATTCGTCATTATGACCCCCTCGTATTTTATGCTAGGTCAAGTAGAGTCTTTCTGGTCATTTTGTCTTGTTTTCATGTTAGTCGCGCTCGGCGCTGCCCTATTTAAACCCCTAGTCGTTGGAACAGTTGGAAGAGTAACAGATGACTCTAACCGTGGCCTGGGATTCGGTATTTTTTATACGATGGTTAACATAGGTGGTTTCTTAGGACCACTAATAGCAGGTTACGTAAGAATTATTGGGTGGGACATGGTGTTTGTCATGTCTGCATTATGGATTGCAGTAAACTTTATTCCCGGAATTTTTTTCTTTAAAGAACCTGTAGCGATAGAAGATTCAAAAAACAAATCATTGTCTACAGTCTTGCATGAAGCTCAATTAGTACTAGGGAATGGCAGACTAGCGCTTCTCGTAATTCCTATCATCATACTGCTAATGTTATCGGCTAAAGTTGGCCTGACACTCACTAATATCCTGTCATTTATTATTGGCTGGGTAATCTTAAATTTAGTGTGGGATCGAATTTTTACTCATGACAATGCTAGCAAATGGTACACGAGTCCAATCAAAGTAGGTAACAAAGCATTTTTAAGTTATTTGTTAATTTTAACCGGATTTTGGACAATGTACTTGCAGGTGTTTATAACGACCCCGTTATACATTAGAGACTTTGTTAATACACAAGATGCTGTTATTTGGCTGCAGCAATATTTTCCTAGCACCGTAGATTTTTTAGCCGCAGTTAACAAAGAGTTTTTAGTTGAATTCTTGAATACTCAACTCACTTCGCAACTGTGGTTAAGTGAGCAAGGCCTTCAAACACTTTATACTGAACTTGTTAGTTTAAAGGTAATGGTGCCTCAAAATGATATCTTAATTGGTTTTACATTATTGGCTAATCAAAGTACAACGTCAGCTGAATTAGCGCAGCAATGGATAACACAATATAGACAAATTAACCCTGAATTTATTATCAATATCGACTTCGCAGCGATTATTTTATTTCAATTGTTCATCAGTCATATTTGTAAAGGTCGCAGCCCTATTCCAGTCATCGTTGTCGGCACTTGCATCATCGCAGGTTCATTCTTAGTTGGTGGCCTAGCACATGGAGCTGCCATTGGCGGTGCTATCATTTGTAGCTCAATTTTCTTATTTGCCGTTGGTGAAATGGTTGCATCGCCAAAAAGCCACGAGTATGTAGCCGCATTGGCGCCTAAAGAGCACACCGCGATGTATATGGGCTATTTCTTCGTATCCATGGCGCTTGGTAATTTATTTGCTGGCCTGCTTTCAGGTTGGAGCTATAGTTATTTTGCTAAAGATCTCAATAGCCCGATGATGTTGTGGGGTTTTTTCGCTGGCATCGGATTAATAAGTGGTGCAATGCTGCTGATACTCAACAGCTATTGGTTACCTAAATGGCGTAAAGAACAGCATCAATCATTGTCGTTAGCGACAGAATAAAGAAACGATTGTTCCATAAAAAAAGCGACCAAATTACTATGTGGTCGCTTTTTTTAGGTGCAATCACTTGCTGTTATTAGTGTGCAAGCAACGCGTAACAAATTAGCGCAATTATCACAGCCACCGTAAAAGATAATATCGCCCCTTCTTTTACCATGTCCTTAATTTCAATTTTTCCAGTACCGTACGCTATAGCGTTGGGCGCTGTTGCAACAGGAAGCATAAAGGCACAACTTGCGCATATGGCTGCTGGGATCATGAATAATTCAGGTGGGTGCCCAGAAGAAATGGCAGCTACGGCAAGAATTGGCATTAATAGTGTTGCAGTGGCAGTGTTACTGGTAATCTCTGTTAAATAGGTCACCACTAAACAAATGGTTAATATCATCAGAATCCCCGGTAAGTTAGACAACGAAGTTAACCAATCACCTAATATGTCACTCAGTCCCGACGCAACAAAACCCTTTGCAATCGCAATACCACCGGCAAATAGTAATAGCATTCCCCATGGAATTTGTTTTGCACTATCCCAGTCAAGAATTCGTGATCCTTTACCGTTTGGTACGATAAACATGAGTACTACAGACGCAAGTGCTACCGTACTGTCACCCGCATTTGGCACGCCAAACAACTCGCTCCAACCACCGAATGGTTCTTTACGTGTTATCCACGCTATCGCCGTTAATCCAAAAATAATTAATGTCCGTTTTTCTTCCTTACGCCATTTGCCCAATGCAGGTAATTGAATTTTTTGCGTTAAGTGAATGTTTCTTGTCAGCCACAAAGCGATTAGTGGTACAACAACTAACACGATAGGAACACCGATTTTCATCCAGCTCAAGAAACTAAATTCTTTGCCGGTGTGTTCTTCATAAATCCCCATAAAAATAACATTAGGCGGCGTGCCTATTGGCGTGCCAATCCCCCCAACACTTGCGGCATAAGCAATACCTAAAATTAACGCTACCGACAGCCGCTTGTTGTCAACATGCGCTAATATTGCGAGTGCTATGGGTAGCATAATTAGCGTGGTTGCTGTATTTGAAATCCACATACTCAATATTGCTGACGCCATCATGAACCCCAATACCAATCTGCGGGCACTTTTCACGCCGACCAATCTCACCATGTAAACGGCGAGCCTTTCATGTGTTCCGCTCTTTTCAATTGCTTTTGACAACATAAACGCGCCCATTAGCAATAAGATCACATGGCTACCGAGTGCAGACGCGGCAGTTTTGTGATCGAGAACGCCAAATAATGGCAATAAGGCAAATGGTACCAATGATGTTGCCGGGATTGGGATGGCTTCTGTTACCCACCAAATAACGGTAAGGATAGTTATTGCTGCTGCAATAGCTGGTTGTTGTGCTAAGCCAGTTGTAGTTAATCCCCAATAGCTTATCAATGCAATGAGTGGCGCGAGCCATAAAAAATGTGATTTTGTTAGACGTATCATATTATTATTTTCTTTGTTTAGAGAGTCTTGTTGTATGAGCTGAAAATTTCATTTCACTTGCGCACGTTGTGGTCGCAGTTCTAAGAATGCAGTAACAAATTTGAGCATTGCCCTCGCGTCCTACTTTCGTTCATCTTTCCTCCAAAAAGGCAAAGTGAGCAAACCATGCGCTATGTAATGTATGTATTTAACTGACTATTTAGATTTTGCCATTTTGCAGAGGCTTTCATTTCTTGCCAATTAACCATTTCTTTTGACAACATTCGATTCAGTCTATGTGCACTTTTTGCGTCAACATAAATGTTGGCCTTATCCAATACGAGTTCGCTCGCCTCGCGATTATTGCAAACCAGCAACATATCGCACCCAGCTTCCTGAGCCGCCTCACACCTTTCAACATAACCGCCAATTGATGCAGCACCTTCCATAGATAAATCATCACTAAAAATAACCCCATCGAATGATAAACTTTCACGTAGAATTTTTTGTAGCCAGTAATGGGAAAAACCGACTGACTGTTCATCAACGCTAGGATAAATAACATGTGCAGGCATTATTGCATCTAATAGGTTATTACCAATTAGCGCCTTAAATGGTTGCATATCGAGATTAGCAATTTCGTCGAAAGATCTTTCGTCGACTGGTTTGGCAACGTGAGAATCTGCAACGACGCTCCCATGGCCTGGGAAGTGTTTACCTGTTGCGCTCATGCCTTGCAAATGCATGCCTTTAATAAATGCCGATGCTAATAAGGCAACGTCGTTAGGTTCACTTGAAAATCCTCGGTCGCCAATGACATCGCTAACCAAATTCAGATCTAGTACAGGTGCAAAGCTAATATCTACTCCAACAGCCTGAACTTCGAGTGCCATGAGTTGGCCACATATTTGTGCAAGTCGCTTAGCTTCTTCAATGGAGTCTGTGAGTGAAAGAAGGCTTCCCATAGCAGGAATGCGAGAAAAGTGCTCTCGAAAGCGTTGCACGCGTCCACCTTCATGGTCAACAGCGATTAAAATGTCTTGCTTTTTGGCGCAACGAATTTGTCGTGAGAGTTCAGCAACTTGCTCTGGAGATTCATAGTTGCGTGTAAAAAGAATCAGGCCACCAACTAACGGGTGTTGAATTAACTCTTCATCTTCTTTAGTAAGAGACGTGCCGAGCACGTCAATCATAACTGGTCCCATAAACACTCTTTAACGTTTGATATTGGCGCTACTGTACCCAAATATCAAGAAAATACAAAGTGCTCATGTGATTTAAACAAACTTATAACGGTTTATTTATTTGAGCGGTGCAGCGACACCTGCTGCTATAAACGGAATGAGCTTTTCGATAACCCCTTCGATTTTTAACGCATTATTGAAATCATTAGCGGCAATATCCATCAAGGCATCACTCGACGACATGGTGAAAACGACCGTCCCCATAACAAAATGTAGTCGCCAAAAGATGTCTTCGGCTGTTAGTTCAGGGTAAGCTTTTTGCACAGCTTGAACAAAATAGTTAATTACCCCTGGATATTGCGTGGTAATAAACCAACGTAAAAAACCTTGGCTGTCTGTGTATCCCCGACCAATTAATTGCAGAAAGTTGCTCGTACCGTTTTCGCGAAATACGTTTAAAGACAGCAATGGTGCGGTAAAGGTAGTAAACACATCATCTAAACTTGGTTGTGCGTCTTGATCACACAAGACTTTCAATGCCGACTCTAATTTAGGTGCTAACTCATCTAAATAACGAGACATTACCGCTTTGATAAGCTCCTTTTTAGAGCCAAAATGGTAATTAACCGCAGCCAAGTTTACTTCTGCTAAGCTTGTAATCTCCCGCAGTGACGTGCCTGTAAATCCTTTATCAGCAAATAGTGCTTCAGCCGCATCTAATATTTTACGTTTAGTACTCATGATATTTTCAATGATTTCGCGAATTGGCCTAAGTTTAAACAAGCGTTTTAAATAACGCAACTCCCAAATAAATTATGGTCGGTTACAAACTATAACTGAATTCAAACAGTAAGAAACCTTCCGCTTAGTTAAAGTACACTCACTGACCAGCAATGCTGTGTAAGTGACTTTGTTATACTCTCCCTTAAATTGAATAGGCTTCATATTGAATTTCCTTCCTGACCTGCCCCACGGCAGGTTTTTTTTTATCCTTTAAAAATGTTTATTCAAAATTACAAATGATTACCGAATGGGAACAGTAAAAAACTCGTCTCTTGGGTAAAGTGAACACACTGACCAGCAACGCTGTGTGAGTGACATTGTTATATTCTCCCTTGAATTGGAAACGTTTTATTTAAACTTCCATATTGACCTGTCTTTTGGCAGGTCTTTTTTTTGCTAAAACCTCACCAAAAATCTCAATTCCACGTTAAGAACCACAAGCAAAAAAACTAATTTACAATGTAATCCAGTGCCTTACCAAAAATAGATTAATTTTTGCACACATTCGTTACTAATTCGTATATAATTCATTCAACTCTTTAAATGGTGTTCATCTATGGAATTCTGTCACATTTAAAGAGACTCTAAGTTTCATGAAGTTTAAGCCCGGTAAAGTTATTACCGGGCTTTATATTTGTGCTCCCCTAAAATTATCCCCTGCTTTTTTTACTAAAAATGATTGTGAACAAGATGTAATTACATATACTAGTTGTTCAATTTTAATGATAATAATTATTACGACATTAACCATGAAAACAATTTTTAAGAAAACAGGTATTGCCCTGTGCGTTATCGCGGGACTTGCTGCCTGTAATAACGAAACAGTTGAAAACAAATCTGCCGCTGCCACTAAAGCGCAACCAGCACCTCTTACAAGCAACGATGCACAAAAATTTTTAGATGATGTTGAACAACAACTTGTTAAGCTCAACCTTGAAGGTGCGCGAGCAGAGTGGATATATTCTAACTTTATTACTGACGATACAGCTTCACTCGCTGCAGAAGCGAGTCAGCGCTCTACTGAAGCAGGCGTAAAGTTTGCGATGGAAGCAGCAAAGTTTGACGATGTAGAAGTTACAGCGGATCAACGTAGAAAACTAAACATTCTAAAGCAAAGCTTGGTAATGCCCGCACCTCAAGATCCTAAGAAATCAGCTGAACTCGCTAAGATAGGTGCTGAATTAGGCAGTATGTACGGCAAGGGAACCTATGAAACTCAAGCTGGCGAAACACTAAGCTTGGGTGACATGACAGCAAAAATGGCGAGTTCACGCAACTATGACGAGTTACTTGAGTTATGGCAAGGTTGGCGCGAAGTCAGCCCGCAAATGAAGCCTTTATTCGTACGCCAAGCTGAATTAGGTAATGAAGGTGCCAAAGGATTAGGTTACTCAGACTTAGGTGCTATGTGGCGTTCAAATTACGATATGCCGGCTGACGATTTTGCTAAAGAACTTGATCGATTATGGGGTCAAGTTAAGCCACTATACGAAGATCTACACTGTTACGTACGTTCTGAACTTGGTGAACAGTACGGTGAAGATAAAGTACCACAAGATCAACCAATTCCAGCGCACTTATTGGGCAATATGTGGGCGCAAACATGGGGTAACATCTACGACCTCGTGGCACCAGAAAACGCCGATCCAGGTTATGATGTAACTGAGCAGCTTGCTAAGCATAATTATGACGAAATTAAAATGGTTGAAGGTGCAGAAGCATTTTTCACTTCTCTTGGTTTTGACCCTCTCCCAGAGACATTTTGGAAACGTTCATTATTTACTAAGCCAGCTGACCGTGACGTAATATGTCACGCATCTGCATGGGATTTAGATTCTAAAGATGATATTCGCATTAAGATGTGTATTCAAAAAACAGGTGAAGAGTTCAATGTAATTCACCACGAGCTTGGTCACAACTTTTACCAACGCGCGTACAAGAACCAACCGGTATATTACCAAGCAAGTGCTAACGATGGCTTCCATGAAGCAATTGGTGACACTATTGCCCTTTCAATTACGCCTAAATATTTGAAAGCAATTGGTCTAATCGACACTATTCCTGATGAGTCTAAAGATATTGGCTTATTAATGAAAATGGCATTAGACAAAGTCGCGTTTATCCCATTTGGGCTTCTAGTAGATCAGTGGCGCTGGAAAGTATACTCTGGCGAAGTTGCACCTGAAGATTACAACAAAGTTTGGTGGGAATTACGTGAGAAATATCAAGGTGTAACTGCACCAGTTGATCGTAATGCAAATGCATTTGATCCAGGCGCTAAATACCATGTTCCAGGTGGTGTGCCATATTCTCGCTACTTCTTGGCACATATCCAACAATTTGAGTTCCATCGTGCCTTGTGTGAAATCTCAGGCAACACTGACCCAATTCACCGTTGTTCAATCTACAACAGCAAAGAAGCTGGTAATGCGTTAAACACTATGCTTGAAATGGGCAGCAGCCAACCATGGCAACAAGCCTATAAAGTGCTAACAGGCAACGAGCAAATGGATGCTACAGCTATTTTGGATTATTTTGAGCCACTACATAAATGGTTGAAAAACAAAAACCAAGGTAAGCAATGTGGTTTCTAAAAAACTACTATGAATTATTAGCGGGCTTTAATTCTTATTAACGCCTGTCATACTCTTAAGAAAGCGCGAATTATTCGCGCTTTTTTTAACTTATATTTTCGAGTGAATTAACGTTATTGGCGAATTGGTTAATAAGACTATTTTCTTATACCAATTGCATTAATCAAATCTGTATAATTCTGTTATATATTTTTGAACACTGTCTTCCCATGAAAATCGACTTTGTCTGGCGCAGTTCGAAATGTCATACCATGTACTTTTCTCTTGGCAAAAAAGCTCAATAGTTAATTCAAATTGCTTCAATAAGTCTTCAACTTGTTCATGTTCATCTTTTCCGTGAAAAACAAAGCCATTTTCCAAGTGTTTAACGGTATCAGCCAGTCCGCCAATGCCATGTACTAAACAAGGTTGGCCATTGCGCATTGCTAGCATCTGGCTAATACCACAAGGTTCAAATGAACTTGGCATCAAAAACAAATTCCCCAGTTGATATAATATGTCGGGTAACTTGTCACTATAGCCGTTGAGAAAAAGTAGATTTTCGTACTGACCCATTAACTGGCACAGTTTATCCTCTATCAAGCCATCGCCTGAGCCGATCACTATTAAGCGACCACTACACGCCGCCAAAGATTCTAGAATTTGGATAATTACTTCACCGTTAGTCGTGCTTTTTAATAGCAGATCAAATTTTTGCCCTGTTAGCCGCCCTACACTGGTAACTACAAATTCTGCCATTGGCGAATTCTGCCACTGAATTAATCTTTGCTGAGCTAGGTAGTGGCAAGACGCTATGTGCCTATCTTGGCTCATCCATAATTGAACGGTGTTTAACGCTGATTGGTAAAACGTTTCCCAACTAACTTCGTTTAGCACTTCAACGGCATCATAATCGCAGCCATTTAATATGCCAATGAGCCGTCGTTGTGCTAGCGCGTTTTGTAAGTCAAGATGGAGATTTTCGCCGCCATAAAATCCACGTTGATGATCAGAGGCTTGGGTAATCTCCAGAGCATAAGTGGGCGATACCACATGTACCTTGTCTACCAGATTGATAGCTGAACGGACAGGATTAAAGCATTCTGGATACATCGGATCGGCAAGGAGCGACTTGTCATATGGCAAATTAGGAAACCACGCATTAAATGATGAAGTGGCACCGTTAAAAGGTCTAATACCTTGAATAGCAAGATTGTGAATAGTATAAGCGCATGGGTAGTGTTTCAACATGCTGAATCCAGGGTCAAATTCACGAATTACTGCAATAAAAGCAGCATGCCAGTCATGTAGATGTATTGTTCCAATTCTGTCTCGCCAAATATCACGAAGCAGCGTACATACTGCACTGCCAAACAATGCAAATTTATGTGCATCAAAGGCAAAAGGCCCTTCTTCAAATTCTGCATCACTGTATATTCCGCTCCTTGAAGCAGTAGTAAATGCAGGATGGTCCAGTACCCATTGATTACAACCTTCACTACTTATCTTTTGTAATTTATAAAGTCGAACTTTTTCGAAAAGCCCGCAAAACGGCACTTCAATTTCGCAACTGAACTCAGTTTGGTTTTCTTGAACAATAAAGCCATAACTCGGCAATATAACGTCTACGCAGACATCCTGCTTGACCAAATATTTGGGAATGTCGCGGATTACGTCACCAATGCCACCGACTTTTACATTATTTATCGCACCGTTTTCAGCCGCTACCATTAATACATTTCGCATGGCCGTACCTAAATTGCTTTCCGATTGTAATGTTTTTGCATGTACGCAATTACCATATCACGCGTGACTAACACAACGCCTTTGTCAGTCACCCTGAAACCATTAGCGCGGTCAACCGTATGATCTAAGCCAATGGTTAGCCCTTCCGGAATTTCGCAACTTCGGTCGATAATCGCTCGGTTTATTTTGGCACCACGACCAATAATTGCAGACGGCATGATTACAGATTCATTGATTTCACAGTAAGAATTAACGCGTACCTTTGAAAACAATAACGAGCGCCTAACAATAGAACCAGAAACAATCGCACCTCCAGCAACTGTTGAATCGATTGCAACACCACGTCGGCCGTCTTGATCATGAACAAATTTAGCGGGTGCAGTTTGTTCTTGATACGTCCAAATCGGCCAATTTTCATCGTACATGTTGAGTTGCGGATTGCAATTAACCAACTCCATATTGGCTTCCCAAAATGAGTCTAACGTTCCTACGTCACGCCAGTAGGGTTGATTGTCTGAATTTGGGTCAGTAAAGGGATAGGCATAAACTTTTGCGGAATCAATTATAGCGGGAATAATATCGTGACCAAAATCGCCGCCAGAATGTAGCGAGTTGTGATCTCTTTCAAGTACTTTAAACAAGAACTCGGTATTAAAAACATAATTACCCATGGAGGCTAAGCTATATCCGGGTTTTCCTGGTATTTGAGAAGGGAATGCAGGCTTTTCATCGAAACGACACACGCGATTTTCTTCATCGACTGTCATTACACCAAACGCTCCAGCAGCTTCTTCGGAAGGTGCTTCAATACAACAAACCGTCATATCAGCCCCCTTTTCCACATGTTTTGCCAGCAATGGGCCATAGTCCATGCGATAAACGTGGTCACCCGATAAGATCATCACATATTTTGGTAGTTCATAACGTATGATATCAATGTTTTGATATACCGCATTCGCGGTACCTTTGTACCAATCGTCTCCGTAGCGCTGTGAAGCCGGTAAGATTTCAATAGACTCACCCAACTCTTTTTTAAAGTGCCCCCACGCCCTATTAATGTGCCGTATAAGTGAGTGAGACTTATACTGCGTTGCAACGCCCACTCTACGAATTCCTGAATTTATGCAATTAGACAGCGGGAAATCGATAATCCTGAATTTACCACCAAAATATGTCGCTGGCTTCGCCCGCCAATCTGTGAGCTCATGTAGCCGAGAGCCTCGGCCTCCTGCCAAAATTAGTGCATAAGTATCTCTGGTTAAATTACTAATGTATCGATTTACATAGAGCGGCATAGCAACTCCTTTCAAATAGCGAACTTTTTCGCAGGTTCAATCCATGTAACCAAGCACAGTAACTTAGCAACACTTTATTTTAGACACGCAACAACCACAGGATTCAATGAACCCTCTAGCAATTTATAAAACGGTTCGTAACGTTTAATTAATCACGACGCTGTTTTCTGTACCATAGACATTAGGTACATAATGATCTGCTTTATAATCATTTTCCCATTCAGCTTCGTTTAACAAATACTTGAATTGAAACGCTTCACCTTTGGGTAAACGCACTTTGGTTTTAAACGCGTTCGATGATTTAACATACTTCATCGACAATGGTTTCCAATCATTAAACTCAGCGACTAGTTGAACTGAATCAACATCGCCACGGCTAAACTCAAAAGTCACTTCAACTTCATTTACAGTTTTAAAATACTTTTTTTTAAGCATGGTAAAGTCCCTTCACTGTGCGATTTGACACATTTTTACTCATTGGTGGTAAAGCTTTAACACGAGAAAATGAACGTTTTACTATCAATAACATTCAAAGATAAAAGTTTTATTAATCTTTTATTTTAGTGCAGAAAAAAGACTTCACTTGCGATCCATGAAACTTTTTTATGAGATTTTGATATTTGTTTATACCTTTAATGTTTACCTTGCAGCCATTCTGTTCATTCGTAGGTTATATATAAACAAAAAAACCGCCATCCGGCGGTTTTTCAAAGACTATTATGGTGGGAATTGCTATTCAGCTTCGTCCTCAACGCGAACACCCCAAACATCGTGTTCGTCGGCATGAATAATTTGTACCCAAATTTGATCGCCAGGTTCAACGTCAAATTCATCGGTTAAGTACACTTTACCGTCAACCTCTGGTGCGTCCATGTACGAGCGCGCTACTGCGCCTTCGCCATTCACTTCATCGATTAGCACGAGGTATTCTTGGCCAATTCGCTGCTGCAATTTTTGTGCACTAATTTCAGCTTGTACTGCCATGAATCGCTGTAACCTGTCTTCCATTACGTCTTCTGGTACATGATCAGGTAATTCGTTGGCTTTTGCCCCTTCAACAGGAGAGTATTTAAAGCATCCTACGCGGTCTAGCTGAGCTTCTTTAAGGAATTCTAATAATTCCTGAAATTCTTCTTCAGTTTCACCCGGAAAACCAACGATAAAAGTAGAACGAATCACTAGTTCAGGGCAAATCTCTCGCCATTTTTTGATTCTTTCAAGAACACGCTCTGAGCTACCAGGGCGTTTCATTAACTTAAGAATTCGCTTATTGGCATGCTGAAACGGAATATCTAAATACGGTAAGATCTTACCTTCTGCCATTAAAGGAATAACATTGTCAACGTGTGGGTATGGATAAACGTAGTGTAAACGCACCCAAACACCTAACTTAGCAAGCTGCTCACATAACGCCATCATGTGCGTTTTTACTGGCATGCCATCCCAAAAGTCAGTTTTGTGTTTAACATCTACCCCATAAGCTGAGGTATCTTGAGAAATAACCAATAACTCTTTAACGCCAGCGTTAGCTAATCGCTTCGCCTCGCCCAATACATCCCCGACCGGACGAGAATCTAAATCACCACGCATTGATGGGATAATGCAGAACGTACAACGATGGTCGCAACCCTCTGATATTTTCAAGTAAGCGAAGTGTTTCGGCGTGAGCTTAACACCGTGATCAGGCACTAAGTCGATAAATGGATTATGCTTAGGCTTCTCCACATGCTGATGTACTTGACTCAATACTTCTTCGTATGCATGAGGGCCCGTTACGCCTAATACGTTAGGATGAATTTCGGTAATTTCATCTTCCTTGGCACCCAAACAGCCAGTGACCAGTACCTTTCCATTCTCGGCTAAGGCTTCGCCAATCGTGTCTAAAGACTCTTGTACTGCAGAATCGATAAATCCACAAGTATTCACAATAACCATGTCAGCATCGTTATAGCTAGGCACTACATCGTACCCTTCAGTACGCAATTGGGTAAGAATACGCTCCGAGTCGACTAAGTTCTTCGGACAGCCCAAGGATACGAAACCAATCTTTGATCCCTTTGCTGTGTCACCTGTCTGGTTAATAGCTTGCTCAGCTAAGACTTTCTTTGGTGTTTCCATTGTGGTGGTTTGCTTAGGATCAAATTGCTCTACAGTCATTGGCTACCTTGGTTAAAATTACATCAAAATTCAAAGTGCGCGGATTATACAGGAAAGTTAACCTAAAATCAGCTTATGCGCACCGCTTGTAGATTTTTCGGGCAACAGACAACGCTTGTTTGCTCCTTGTTAAGATTTTTTGTTGGCCTTGAATGCTAAAACTAGTCTAATCTTTAAAGTTTCCATCATTGATGATTGGGCCAGCCTGGAATTTTATAGTCTAATTCAATATTAGTAACACTAAAAAAGATTCGCTCTGGATGAAGTATACGGAGACAGGAGAAGTTCAACGTTCTCCTACCAGTTTGTTGTAATCGATAGCATGACTTCAAACGAAGCCTGACTGCATTTAAGATTAGAGTGGGAAGCTAATTATAGCGCGGCAATTAAATACAAGAAAAAGCATCAATATACTAAATAAAGCTACTCCACCTCCCTTAGTTTCTTCTATAGAATTTTCATTAGTTAATGTATCTTCATTAAGCATTGTGTCTTCAACCATTACAAACCAGTTAGAACTGCCATTAATATAAAGCTCATCATCAGAGTGACTTTTTAGATAAAATCGTTTTTGCCCAGCTAATTTAGAGATACAATCAAACTCTACTTTATTTGAAGCATATGACACTAGTTTACAAGCCTCATTCTCTCCATCTATTCTTGCCTCACTAGTGGCCAGTAAGTCACTTCCTGTAACAGTGATCAAAGCAAATTCACTCTTTTTAAAGGTTTTTGGCGTAAAATCGTATACAACGGGCGAAACTGGTACCGGTTGCACATCAATGTACCAATCACCACTATTTTCGATAAAGGATTCATCTTCAGGGTGTGCTCTCAATTCCAGTCGTTTTTCGCCAACAGAGCTAAAGTCACAATCAAACTCGACACTGGTAGAAGAATAATAAACATTGATGCAAGACGAATCTTCACTTTCAATACGTGCAGTTACGGTATTAGGAAAGTTGTCACCCGTGATAGTAATTTTACTCGTTGAATTATTCTCAGCCGTTTTTGGATTAAAGTCATCCGCAAAGATTAGTGAAGAAATTGGAGATAAGCTTTCATCATCATTTACTTCAAATAGATAAGCATTATTTGCTGCTCCCGATACTAACAAGCGATCGCTATCTAGGTTTAAGTGTACAAAACTAAGTTTATCGTTACCTATCATTTGCTGATTAATTAAATCAAAACTCCCTACAAGGTAGATATTTACCAAAGTGTTATTGGCTTCATCTTTTGAAAGACAGTAGAGGTACTGATTGTTGGGCGACAATTCAATGTTGGTTACGTCATTACAAACAACTTTAACTAACTCCCCACTGTTAAGTGAAATGACCTCAGTTCCAGTAAACGTTGATACAAATAAAAACTCGCCATAACGCTTCACATGAAAAGCTCCATTGCTTCCCTCGTACACAGTATTAATGATATTGCCAAAGCTTGAACTTTGTGGTTCACCATCAACCTCGAACACGTTCACTTTGCCTGCATAAAATGCAGATAAGTAAACTAGGTTGCCTTCGCTAAAGCTTGAAATATTCAGGTTATACATGCCTGTATCAATTTCTTTAACAACTTGTCTTTTGTCTAAATCAATAATAGACAAGGCTCTTCCGCCGTTTGATGCTACCAGTGCAAATTGTTCAACCAACACTAAATTTGTCGGTTGAAAAGGCAAAGAACTCACTGACGCGATAACTTGATGGAAAGTTGGGCTACTTTCTTTGATATCGATAACATTAAGCTTCCTATTAATTTGATCTACTGTGTATAGTTCCATTTTGTCAGCTGAAACAGCAATATCATCAGCCATCCCTAAAGATTTCAGATATTTACCTGTAAGTTCATAAGGTGTATATTAACACCTCTAATCAGGTGGCCAAATTAACTATGCCACTACATAGTTCCTGATCGCGTTGCAGAAGCGACTGCCTTTCTCTTAGCAATTGCTCCTGTTGTTGTTTTAACTGAGATAACTGCTCATCAATATCAGTAATCTGTTGTTCAATTAACTTACGCTCATCCATAAAATTAAAGCCAATTATCCAAAACCAGTGTTAACTTGTCGATTGCCTGCACCTTCTTAGCAACCGGAATTTTATTAATGTTTATAAGCTTCCATTTCACAGCCGGAAGTTTGGCAATATTTGGATCCGGTGAAAGCTCCCAATCAGGCTCTCCTGTTTTAAACGACAACAGAAAATCATAGTCTTTGCGAGTAAACTGGTTTTTCAGTGTAGTGATTAATTGCTCCGGTATGACTTGTAATTCTTCCAACGACACCGCTTGTGTCGTCATGCCATTAAATTCATTGATAAAGGTTTGCTGTATATCTTTTATTCTTGGTGCCATTACCTCAGCAATTGGGCGTGGGTGACTGAGTAGATATGTGATAAACCCTTCAAATATATCTCTGTCTATGCCTTGTGATAGGCCTTTTTGTTCTAGCAATAATTTTACATCGAATAGATCTCTAGGGTGCTGTCTATCAAGTGCTGCGCAAATTTTTCCGCCATATAAATCTGGTAGAGAAACAACCGAGATATTGGCGTAACCAAATTCATCTTCAACTGCTTCTATCAGATCCATATCGGCTGCTAATTTTAATGTACCGCGCATAACTGGCGAAACTTCAACCTTTATTTGTGCTTGTTGGCCAGTTACGATAATGCGCATTTCATCGGGACGATTGAGTTGTAATTCAGCTTTTGCCAAGTTTGAGCTATTAATGTTGTTCGCTATACGACCTAGTGCTTCTCGTGCGTTTTTAATAGCTTCATCACGTTTATCTAACGCCATATAAGCTAAATCGATATCAACTGACAATCGAGGAAAGTCCTGAATGAAAAGATTGATAGCCGTACCGCCTTTTAGTGCAAAACATCTCTCTTTTGCAACATAAGGTAATACGGATACTAACAATTGTACTTGTTTGTAATATTGGCTATTTCTATCCATCGATTTGTGCTCTTAGCTGAAATTGTGATGGCACAGTGATTAAATATTTCTTATCAAGCGTACCCCCTTTAACTATTTGCCTTTTCCCGCTACCTAAATCGATTTTGGTTTCATTTAATCGTTTTAACCATGGATGATGGTAATAATGAGCTAAGAACAAAAATAGTCGTTTTACTTTTATCGCTTTTGACCGCTCTAACAATGACTGTAGGCGGCGAGGCCGAAGTGATGTTAATCCTTGAAATAATTCAGCGGCAAATGTAAAGCTGCTTTCATCGTTAACATTTTCCAATACTTCCAGTACGGCTAATTCTATAGTGCTGGCTTTTATTGTTTGGTTGTTTACTACCATTTCAGTTAAATCATTATCTTCTAAACCGTCTAGTACTTTTGAGGTTTTAAAAGATAAGCTCCAGTTACTATCAGTTAGCCATTTGGGTAAACGAAGGCTTGAAGTAGCGTTAACTTGTATATTTTCGTTATTGAATGACAGGTAATGGGATATGCCTTGTTGAGCCAAACTCGATGCGCCAGCTAAATGCACTGGCAAATCTAACTGAAACTGAACCGCAGATAATGCCGAACTCCAACTAAGTACTTGTTTTGGTTTTTTGTAAACGCCTTGAGTAAAGGATTCCAACCACCCGCTTTTAAGGTAGTTTTGTACATGAGAACGCATTATCTCATGCCGGCTCAAATATGAACTGAGCAAGAGATCATATTGAGATAATTCTGAATTTATCCATTGTAGCTTAGATGACATTAAGTTTACCAATTTACGTAAAGGTACATTTAAAGTGTACAAATATGTATTTAATTAAACTAGCAATAAAGACCGCATAAAGCAACGAAAGTGATATTTTAAGGGAGAATATTTGAAAGGGTAACAAAGTTATTACTTGGTCTAAATGAATTAGCCTTTATAACATGAGGGTTTTAGCTTGGGTTTACCTTTGGCTTTAGGTCAGCCCAAAGATACAAAACCATTCTCGATCAACACAATTGTCGACACTTGGAGTTTTTCCATATTCGCAGTCTGCTAAGTAACTATCACCTTTCACATGTAAAAAACCTCTTAAAAGCTAATAGCTTTGTGCAAAGAGCAAACGCAATCATCGCAAAAAACATCAACTAAGTTTTAGTACAAATATAGGTAGTGAGTACGCTTAATCGAGCGACCCTTTATCTATAATCAGATACCCCTACCCCAAAATACTGTGATAATCGAAACTTTACGTTAACTACAGTCACGAATAAATTGCGTAAATCCCCTCTTTTTTGAAATTACTAGCTATATTTAGAGATAATAGCAAAAACCATATTTGGGCATAATATGCATCATTCATTCAAATGGTTACCGACTCTATTCGTTTCATTTGCTTTGTTTTCCACCCAATGTCGCGCAGACCTTTCCGTCACTGTCACGGCTGCATCAGACTACCTCTTTAATGGCGTGTCTCAAACAAAGGAAAGTACGGCTTTGCAAGGTAGTATTGATTGGTCAAATGATCGTGGCTGGTACGCTGGAAGTTGGGCATCAAATGTAGACTTTGGCGACGATACCGATGCAGAAGTCGACTACTACGCAGGCTTTACGCAAGAAATAAATAACTCACTATTCTATGACGTTGGTCTAGCGCATTATACCTATGTGGGCGGCTCAGGTAGCAGTGATATTAATTACACTGAAATTTATTTCGCTATTGGCTATCAATCAACTCAAATCAAAGCTTGGTATACCAACGATTACGCAGGTACAGATGCAGGTCACTATATTGTCGCGTTATCCCACAGTATAGAAATGAATGAACAACTCACATTAACTTTTCAAATTGACCGCTCAGCAAGTTTAAATGACGATAAGTTTGTTTGGGATACCAATGATGATAGTTATATCCATGGAAAAGTCGAAGCCGCTTTCACCTGGCAGGATTTGGCGTTCACCCTATCAGTAGAAAAAACTGACCTTGATTATGATCGCGATATGAAACTGCTAGGCACGGTGAGCTACACCTTTGGTTTTTAATACAAAATTTCACCTTCATACCTATTAAACATTAAGGGTTAGGAAATGATTTTTAAAGAAAAAAGTTTATCTTTCAAGTTGCTTGCTGTTGTTGGAGCTTTGTTCATATTAATGTCAGTAGGCTTCATGGCAGTAACGGCATATTCCCTAGATAACACTGAAGAAATCATCGTCGACCAAGTTGGAAATGAAGTATCAAAACAAATTGAAGAAACCGTCCGCTCTAAAACAAACGCAATTGCACACAAAATATCTAATCTGTTTGAGCAATCTTTTGCAGTTCCCAATGCGTTAGCCAATCAGATTACCGGTAACATTGATGGTAAAATCGCTCAACCACTAAGCCGTGAACAAATTGAGTCCGTTGTTAGAAATACACTTGGTTCAAGTAATGTTTCATCGATATACGCGCAATTTGAAAGTGATCTATTCGATGGCAAAGACAGCGAATATAATGAAGGTTATACACATTCAGTTGCTGGAAGTGGCAATTTCGAAATCTATTTCGTAAAAGAAGACAGTGGCACTATTTCGCAAGAAATAATTGATGATGCAAGCGAAAAACATGACACCACGCTTGATGAATATGGCTTCCGCGCAGCTGAATGGTACTTATGCTCGATGGATTCACTTAAACCCTGCGCTTCAAATCCATACAATTATGAAATCCGTCCTGGCTACAGTGAATTAATGACCAGTTTGGTTGTTCCCGTTATCGCAAAAGGGACTTTTAGAGGGGTTGTTGGTGCAGATTTAAACCTCCCTATTTTGCAAAAACTGGCAAAAGAATTAAAAGCCTCTCTTTACGATGGCCAAGCTAAGGTTTTTATTGTAAGCCATAAAGGCTTCTTGGCGGCAGCTACTGAACATGAAGATAGCTTAACTAAGCCATTTAAGCGCATTTTTGAAAAGAGTGAAGCGTTAATTGCCACTTCAGGAAAAGACCAAACAACGACAATTAATGACTTTTTATACGTTGTCCAGCCGATAAAAATAGCCACAGCCAATGTCGATTGGCAATTAATCGTTGGCGTCAATGTAAATAGCGCAATGCAGCCAGTAAATGACGTTTCCAGCATGATTTCTGCAGAAGTAAACAGCATATTATCTAATACGCTCTTAGTTGCAATCATTCTGATAATTATTGCTTTAATCCTTATTAAGTCATTTACTTACAGTATCATACGCCCTGTACAAGCAGTTGCCGCCCGCATGCTCGAGCTTGCAGGCCAAGGCGGTGATTTAACCCAAAAATTGGAAGTGCACTCACATGCAGAGCTAATAAACTTAAGTAACGGTTTCAATCAATTTCGCGAAAAAGTCAGAGAACTGTTAGACCTCGCAAAGAATTCAGGTCTTCGCGTAATGGAAATGAGTAAAGAAAGTAAACATCATGCGCAAGAAACGCATGAGCACATTTCGACACAAAGAAATGAAGTGAATACAATCGTTACTGCTATTACTGAAATGTCTGCAACCGCACAAGAAGTTGCAAATACGGCCTCATCTGCCGCCGATAACGCCAGCGCAGCTACACTTTCCGTCAAAAATACAGAAAACGAAGTATCTATAGCATCAACACAAGCCTCTGAACTTTCGAACGAAATTGGCTCCGCGTCAGAAGCGGTAAAAGCAGTTTCTGTACGAAGTGACGACATTAAAAAAATACTTGATGTTATCGGCTCAATTGCAGAGCAAACCAATCTGCTCGCACTTAATGCCGCAATTGAAGCAGCAAGAGCTGGCGACCACGGGCGAGGATTTAGCGTAGTTGCAGATGAGGTTCGCGCCTTAGCGTCAAAAACAGCAGAGTCTGTAGACGAAATATCGCAAGTTATCACCGCACTTCAAAATGAAGTATCACATACGGTCGATATCATTGAGAATGGTAGTGTCAAAGCTAATAATACAGCGCATAGTGCAACGGGAGCGTTTGAAAAAATGCAAGAAACTGTGATTCAAATAGAGGAAATCAACCAGCATATTATTCAAATAGCCACTGCCGCCGAGCAACAAAGTAAAGTATCAGAAGAACTCAACAAAAATATGTTAGTTATGGGGGACGCTACTAATGAAGTTGCCGCACTTTCAGAAGCATCTGAGCAAAGTGCCGCAAACATTCATCAATCAGCGCAAGAATTATTTGAACTACTTAACAAATTGAAAACAAGCTAGTGGTTAACACGAAACCAGCCTGCGATTGAGTGTCGTTCGCGCTGCGTAGGTAAGACTTCATGGGGAAATTGTTCACTTAGGAACACAGCAACCGTGCCAAATGTTGGCGCTATTTTAATCCCAATGGTATCTTTTTCATTTCGATACAGCACCATTTCACCACCATCTTTAGGTTGCCAGTCTTTATTTAAATAGACAACGACAGATAAAACACGGTTAGCCTCGCCATGAAATGCGTCTAAATGTCGACGGTAATGCGCTCCTTCCTTGTATTTAGCAAAATGACTCTCAAAGGAAAATAGCCCCAAATATAACCGTTTATTCAAGTAAACTCTGAGATTTTCAATCCAAGCTAGCCAATGCTTTTCCGCGGTTGTTTCACCATAAATCCATGCTATTTCATCACTTCTAATGGTTTTAACGATGTCGTAATCGTCTCGTCGACCAACACCTGCACTGTCAAAATTTTCACTATTGCTAAGGTTTACTTGCATATACAATTGCTCTGCCAGTAAATCACCTAAGCATTCGTTATCAATACAGAATCCATAATCAGTGAGTTCTGAGGCAAATTTTTCAAAGACGTGTTCATAGCTGCCCACAGGGCAAATTAATTTATTAGGATTAAACATGAATGTAGGACTGATTAGGAAATATGGTTGATTGAATTAAAGAGAGAAAGGGCTTACCTTTCTCTCAGTACAAATTTACTCTTTGATATACGCAAGTAATTCAGCTAGGGAAGCGAATGTTTTATACCCTGATTCTGAAAGTTCTTCGTTTACGCAAGTGAGCAAGGCGGCATCTTTGCCACTCGTGATTTTTTCCTCTTCAACATATTCTTTACAGTATTGATAGGTTTCACGTACTTCTTCGACACTTGCTTGTTCATCGCTGGCAACAGCGCCAAAACTAACAAACAAAATTGCTAATAACCACTTTTTCATCGACGGCTTTAACCTCGTAATTATAAAACGCTGCCAGCATTCACTGACAACCTAACGTCGGATGGACGATATTAGATAACTGTTTGTGAGTACAACGATAAATTTTTGTCGTGAAGACAAATTTTTGAATAAAATTACTAAAACGTGTTGATTAATTCAAATATACAACCAACGAACCTAATAGTACCGACATCGCTTGATATTTTAGTCATAGTGGTATTGGCCAAAACGCCTGTAGTCGCCTTTTTTCAGTTTATATTGCTTTCTTATCCCCCTCACTAAATTTGATTAACTTAACTCATTAACGCTTAACAAATCCCCTCATTTGTTTACACAAAATAGTGTTACAGTTATAACTAACAATGAGGTGAATAAATACTGTGCAGGAACAAACTCTTAAATCGAAACGTGTCATTATCTGGCTGGTGCTATTTATATGCGCTCCCTATTCATACGCGCAAAAAATCAAAGCATATCTATATCACATGCAACCACCGTTTGTAGTAGAGCCACTACGCAACTCCAATATGCAAAACGGGCTCGCAGCAGATTTTGTCCAGTTGTTAAATCAACACAAACTCAATACCTCATATGTATTTGAATTAAGCCCTCGACCAAGGCAAAGGCTAAATCATGAACTGGCTCCTTGGATATCTGGGCGCTGTGACAAAAACAGTTTACATTGTGATAGCAATTGGATTGTGCTTTTCGTCACCCCACAATGGGGCTGGGGTGAAAATGCCGAGCGACGATTTCGTTGGATTGCTTTATTCGAGGATGCAGATCTCATAATTTCAAATGTGAATAACCGCGTGCACTTTGATGGTTTTCACTCGTTCAAAAATAAAGTATTTGGCACGATGCTAGGCCATAAATATCCGGCCGAGCTAGAAAAAATGTTTCAACTAGGAATTACCCAACGTGACGATGCTACGCAAATGAGTGTTGTCCTTAACCGAATAATGCACAATCGTGTTGATGTCGCTATGATCCAGCAATCACATTTACACTATCGAATGCGCCATGGCGATGAAGCGTTTAACATCAACAGTAATATTTATATCTCAAATTCACCGTTCAAATCGTTTACGGTGCAAGTAATGCTCCCGCTAACACAATCATCGGCGTTTGAAGAACTTATCAAATCCGTTGCAGCAAGCAAGGAATGGGTTGAACGGTTATGTTATTACGGTATTAAACCACTTAATGATGAAGCAGATTGTTTGTCAGAAAAAACATCCATTAAAAAGCCATAATCGACTTAAAGTCATAATTCAGCAAATTAGTGTCAACATTCTTTACAACATTATTTCTAAAACCTAAGGGTAGCCTTCTATATATTTGATAATTAATATAATTTCTATATTGGCTTGATAATTGCCAGTTCGCACAGTGAATGTTAAAAAGGCAGTAAACATTTCTAGAAAACATCTAAACAAAGGGAAAATTGAATGAAAAATAATACCATAAAAGCTTTGACTGCAAGTTTAATTTTATCAGCTAGCACCTTTGCTAACGCTGGCCTTGTGGTTACTCAAAATAACAATGTTAACGACCTTGTAGATACAATTTTAGGAGGTGGTATTGCTTCCACGAACCTTAACAGTACTGGTGCTTCAAATGCATTCGGTACATTTACTGGTGGTATTAGTGCAGGTATAGGCATTGAAAGTGGCATAATGCTATCGACAGGTAATGTAACTGACGCAGTAGGACCAAATACGTCAAATAGTACAACAACAGATTTTGGTACTGCGGGCGACACAGATTTAACGGCTATTGCAGGTTTCGATACGCACGACGCAGCTTTTATTACGTTTGACTTTGAAACTACTACTGGCAATTTATTCTTTGATTACGTTTTTGCGTCTGAAGAATACAATGAGTTTGTAAATAGTACATTGAATGATGTGTTTGCCTTTTTTGTTGATGGCGTAAACATAGCGCTGATTCCAGGAACAGATACACCAGTATCTATCAATACGGTAAACGGTGGTAACCCATTGGGTACTGACGCTTCAAACAGTCAATACTTTAACAATAATTCTTTGCAAGATGGAGGTCCATTCTTTGACATTGAATATGATGGTTTCACTGATGTATTTACTGCAAAAATCTTAGGCTTATCTGCAGGCACTCATACAATCAGTATTGGTATTGCTGATGCAGGAGACTCGTCTTACGATTCAACGGTATTTATTGAAGCAGGCAGCTTTTCAAATACTAACCCAATTGATGTACCAGAACCTACAACGCTTAGCATTTTAGCTTTAAGCGCACTAGGCTTGGCCTCACGCCGTAAATTAAAATAACAGCAAGTATCCTCTATATTTATAGGCGCATCTAAATGCGCCTTTAGTCAATTAACCTCAATTCGTTTATTTTAAATTAGCTGTTTTAACCGCTTCAGCATAAGTTCTTGAAACGGGTACTTTCAAATTATTACTCATTTCCAGCAGTTGTTTTCTGCCTTCTCGGGTAACCATTCTAACGTGTGACAAAGCCACCCACCATGAGCGATGAGTTTGAATACCATGAGCGTTTTCTAGCTTTTCAAGTGCGTCCTTAAAACGCATTAACAGCATATGGTGTCCTTTGTCGGTATACACTTTTAGGTAATGATCTGACATTTCAAGACAAATTAATTCACCACGTTTTTCAATAGGCAACAATGCCATAAATTGCGCTAGTTCTTTGTTCACCACCTCTTGCTCTTGCTGCACAAGTTGTTGTTCTATTTCTTTCGCATTCTGTTCATTTTCCGCAAGTTTATTTTGCTGAGTTTCAATATAGTCTTGCACATAGCCAATAAGCGTAAATACAGACCCTATCACTAACGACTTAACAAAAATACTGAAATACTGGGCTCGATAATCCGTTTCATAGCTAAAGATTCCCCAGGTAATTAAAGGCACAATCAAACTAAAAAGCGCGCTTCCTACAACAACAGCGATAGTCATTCGAACAAATCTTTGACTAATGTAATCTGCCAGATAACGCTCACTAAATTCAATGCATGGGCGATAAATTAAATAACCAATTGAACATACTAGCACCCAATAAACAATGGTTAAGTGAAGTGGAAATGTGTCCATTCCAAATGGTCGTAGAAAACCAATAAATACACCAACTATAGCAACAATAAAAAAGGGCTGTAATTTCTGCCGACTCAGTTCCATTAAACTTAAACTCTTAATTTTAAAGGTTACATTCGCGATTCGTGAACGACACGGGCCATTAAAAGTGCGCACTTTACGAAAAAATAGTATCAATCAACGAATTGCCGCTGTTCTTATCAATCTCCGCATTTTATCGTCAAAAACAACCGAAGCAAAACATTAACCACAATAAGAGTGAGAATTAACATGCACAATCTTAAAAAGCCGTTTTCGATGATTAGTCTACTAAGCCTTTCAGCAATTAATATTGCAACGGCAGCAGAAATATCCTTTAGTATCGACGGAGTAAAAAACAATAACGGAAAGTTATTAGTTGCGCTTTTTAAAGGCGAATCAGGGCACAAAAGTGGCAAACCTGCTCAATATAATGCCGTTGCAGCAAAACAAGGAAGTGTAATTGTTTCGTTTAAGGAAATAGAACAAGGCGAATATGCTATTCAAGTATTTCATGACGAAAACGACAACGGTAAGTTAGAAACTAACTTAGTTGGCATGCCAACAGAAGGCTACGGTTTTTCAAATAATGCGCAACCTAACTTCGGCCCTGCAAAGTACAGTGACATGAAGTTTGCCGTATCAAATGATGTCGCAGTAATTGAGAACAGCACCAGATTGATTTATTAAATACTGAGGAATCTCTTATGCATCGCCGTCAGATACTCAAAAGCTTAACAATGCTAGGTGCCAGTTCTATATTGTTAAAACCTTCGTTGTTAAATGCATTTCAAACAAAGACTCCTGATACCAACATTGTAAATGTAAAGGAGCTTTTCAATCAGGCATTGGCTTACGATCCATCGTTAATTGGTTTTGCCGACATAGACAACAACTTTAATTTCAAAGCATTATCTATCGAAGGAAAAATACCCGTTGATTTGCAAGGTTGGTTTTATAGAAATGGACCAGCGAAACACGAAAGACAGGATATTCGCTACCAACACCTTTTTGAAGGTGATGGCATGATACAAGAATTTGCGATATTTGACGGTAAAGTGCAGCACAGAGGTAAATTCATCGACACACCAAAATTTGATAATGAACAAGCAGCTAAGCGCTTCTTGTATTCTGGTCCAGATACTAAATTAGCAAATTCACTTCCCGTATCTAGTGCTGATGCAATCAATACCGCCAATACCAATGTAATTGCTGTTGGAGATGATTTGTGGGCATTGTGGGAAGCTGGTTCACCCAGCCTATTAGATACCGAAAACTTAGCGTTTAAACAACACGTTTCATTAGGTGAAGGTAGCCAATACGGCAACACACTTAACGGGCTTCCGTTTTCTGCCCACCCTAAAGTTGAATCGAATGGAGAAATATGGAATTTCGGTTTAGACCGCACTGGCAACGTGATTGTTTATCATTTAACGGCAACAGGGCGAGCCAAAAACGTTGGCATCATCAATGCCAGATACTATGGTGGCATGCTGCATGACTTTCTAATTACTCAAAATCATGTGCTGCTAATATTGCCCTCATTAATCAGAAAGGCATCAGACACAACGGTTAAACAAGGCTATTTTAACCAAGTAACTTACAACGATACTCAAGCAATGCGTGTTGTTGTTGTGAATAAGTCTGATTTAACAGTCAAGAGAGAATATGAGCTTACACCAGGCTTTGCTTTTCATTTCGGCAACGCTTGGGAAACGGCCGATGGCACTATTTATTTTGATGCCAGTTTGTACCCAAATGCCGATATAATTCAAACACTAGGCAATGTTATGAGAGGCCAAAAAAGTATGGTTCATCCTAACGCACAAACTACACTTTTTACGCTTCATCCTTCAGGAAAAACCACGCAATCAAACCTAGCGATTAACAGCGAGTTTCCCCGTATATGCAGCCATTTGGTAGGAAAGCGTAATAAAATGGTTTATTTTCTTTCGAGCAGAGACAGTGCGATATGGAGCGATAGTGTTTGCGCGTTAAATACCGACACGGGAAAAATTGATCGATATGATTTTGGTGAAAACTATTTGGTTGAAGAGCACATTCCTGTCTGCCCACAATTTAAAGAAGGCACTGGTTATTTGATTGGCACGGCCCTACATGTTCCAACAAAGCGCACATGTTTGAATGTTTTTGTCGCCAATAACCTTTCCGCTGGTCCAATCGCCAAAGCCTGGCTACCTTATCATTTACCCCTTGGTTTTCATGGCAATTTTAAAGCAGCAAGTTAGTAAATTAACAACGCTCATTCACATGACATGAATGAGCGTTAAATTTTTAACTGGTCAGACTAATTTCTTGCGATGAGTCTATTGCCAACTCTTACTTTCTGACCATCTCTTACACTTTCACCACCACGTATAATCACTTCATCGCTAGCACCAATCCGGCCGGTAACTGCGATCCAGTCACCACTACCTTGCCCTATTAGTACAGATACTTTGCTTGCGGTATCATCTTCATTTACTTTTAAAATAAACGTCTCTTTCTCCCTTATAACTAACGCATCTCTTGGCACTAACGTGGCCGTTTCTGGTGCATTTTTCGGTAAAGAAACCGTGACTGCACTACCAGGAAGTAGATTCAAATTATCGGCAGACAATCTAACGTCAAAGGTACGGGAAGTTTGGTCTCCCGCCATACTCCAGGTACGTACGGGTAATTCGGTGAGCTTGTCTTGCCACTTAACATTCACACTAGCACCGGCTTTCAAATAGTTAACTAATTGAATAGGAGCAGCAATTTGGATGTCCAATGCATTGGTATTTACCAACTGAACTAATGGCCTACCAATTGAGACTAATTCGCCCAGATGTGCGAATCGTTGACTGATATAACCGGTAAATGGCGCTACGATATTGGTTTTTTCTATCGCCAATTCAGTTAACTCCACCTGAAGTGAAAGCTCATCAACTTCAGCTTCGGCAATCGTTAAATCTTTAACAGTACGCTCCAACTCGCTCAACGCCGTGTTGTTTTTGGCGTTAAGCTTTGACAGTCGTTGTTTTTGCTTAGTTAAATATTCAACATCTGCTAGTTTTTGCGTGACGCGAGATTGTTGCTGAGCCAATTGTAATTTCAAATGTCGGTTATCGATTTTGGCGATTACTTGCCCCTTTTCGACTTTACTACCAACATCAAGAATCCACAACAATTGCCCGACTTGTTCAGCAGAAATTGGCGCATTCTCACGACTGACAACGTTTCCCGGCAACCATAGCGTTGGCTCCACCTTTTCAACTTTAACTTGATCTACGCTTACCAAATGAGACGTATCTTGCCCGAAACTATTAATGCTATGTAGTAACAATGAACACGCTAATATAGTAGAAATTTTCATTACAGATCCTTAACCTTAGTTACTTGAATTAATAGAGACGAAATCTGTCTCGTTACTAGAATTTGATGTATGTGGTCTTGTTTTAAAAAAGTCTGCTCGCGTTATTTGTAGCAAGCACGGTAATAAAATAATGGTAAATATCGTACTTACCGCTAAACCGCCAACAATTACCGCCGATAGTCCTCGGTAAATAACACTGCCAGTACCAGGCATAAGTAATAATGGCAACATGCCGAAAAAGCTGGTCGCGGTACTCATGAAGATTGGGCGTAATCTCAGGCTTAAAGCTTGCTCTACCGCTTCTGTGCGTGATAATCCCGATTGTTGCCCCATGCGAGTTTGATGCACGAGCAATATGGCATTATTAACAACAAGACCAAGCAAAATAACAAAACCAATCATGGTTAATAAGTCCAATGGCTGGAAAACGATAGTGTTTAACACTTGCAATGCTACAACGCCACCAACTGTCGCTAGCGGAATAGTAATGACAACGAGTAAGCTATCTTTGATTGAACGAAACAAGGCGGCCATCAGTAGAAATAAGATAACAAGTGCAAATGCAAAATTTTCCCCCATTACCTTAATAGCTTTTGCAAGCTGGTCAGCACTACCGTCATAAAGGATATTTCCGTCTTCAGGCATCGCAGCCATAATTTTGGGTGCAACCTGCTGCTTTAATACATCAATAGTTTGTTCTAGTGACCAGCCCTGTGGTGGCGATACATTTAAGGTAATAGTTCTGTTGCCATCAATTCGAGCTATGCGCGATGGTCCCACGGTTCTTTCGATGTCGATAAGTTCTGACAGTTGAGTTATTGAGCCATTGCCAGTTACTACAGGTACGTCAGCCAGTCCTTCAGGATCACTCCAACTATCCGTTCGCAAGATCATATTCAATCGTTTATTGCCATTGAAATATTCACCTACATACAAGCCATCGCCTAACGTGCGAACCACATTGCCCAGTTGGCGGCGATTCCACCCGTTTTCGAGTATCGCACGGTCATTAGGAATAAGTTGTAGCTCAGGTTCTGCAAACTCTAATCCCGGATTTGCACGTACGCTAACGTCAGGTATTGCTTCTCTCACCCAATTCAGCGCATTTGAAGCGACTTCTTGCAACTGTTCAGTTTCTCGTGATTGCAAATGAATTTGAACTTGACGTCCTCCGCCAAAGCCACCAAACAAATTCCCTTGAAATGCAAAAGCACGTGTATCAGGTAAATCTACTAGCACTTCGTTTCGTACGATTTCAAGTAATTCTTCTACACGATCTTGATCTTGCACACGAACGCCTAGATTACCGCCGAAAGGTCCAGTAAATAGATAATAATTCTTTAGTGCCGGTTCCTTGGTTCCATCCATATATGGCTTAAGGCGTTCAACAATAGGCTTAACCACTTCTTCTTCAATCGTTGCAATATTTGCGCCCGGAGGAAATTGTAAATTAGCATCAACTGCATCACGTTTTACAGGCGGAAGATAGTCAAGAGAAGGCATCGCCAAATAAGTTACTATGACAGGAATCATCAGCAAACTTCCCGACAACACGAGTCGCTTAGGTTTGCTATTTGTCGCTTTCATGACAAATTTGGTCATCGCTTGCCAAGTTTTAATATTCGGGTCTACATGGTTGGTTTTTTTGATAAAATATTTAGCTAGCACTGGTAGCAGAATTACCGCTACGAGCAAAGACACTGACACTGCAATTGCGATCGTTAGCGCAAGATCGCCAAATAACTGCCCTTCTATATCTTTTAAGAAAAACACTGGTAAGAAAATCGCCACTGTTGTCGCGGTAGACGCCAACAACGCTCCCCACACCTGTGCAGTACCTTGTAGCGAACTTTCATCGGCATCAAGCCCTTTGTCACGCATTCGAAGTATGTTTTCCAGAACCACAATGGCAGCATCAAGCACCATACCTACCGCAAAAGCTAATCCGGCTAGCGAAATCACGTTGAGTGATCGCCCTGTAATCTCCAGTATAATAAATGTAGTAAGTAAACTAATAGGAATGGCGGTCGCAATAATTAAAGTCGCGCGCAATCGTCGTACAAAGAACCACAGAATTGATAGCGAAAGTATCACACCAGCAAATAGATTGCTTGTTACAAGGTTTATTGCACGATATATAAAGACTGACGCATCAAATGATTGCACCATAACCAGTTGTTTGTCAGCCAGTACTTCTTTATTGAGCACTTCTATTTCTTGCTTAACGCGATTAAGCGTTTCTAACACGTTTGCGCCATTAACTCTATCGATGCGTAGTGAAAATGCTGGATTGCCATTTTGAACAGCAATTCCCTGACGATCATTGCGGCGCACTTCGACTTTTGCTACGTCGCTGAGCAAAATATTGCGACCATTTCTCGTTTCCAAGATTAAATTAGCAAGCTCATCAACTTTATATTTGCCGTTGAACCTTAATGTATACTGTCTTCGCCCAACATCAACAAACCCACCGGAAACATCATTGGTTTCAGATACTAAGGCGATAAGCTGTGGAATTTGAATACCGAACTCTGCCGCCTTAATTGGATCAAAGCGAATTTGTAATTCTTCTCGGTTTTGTTCGTTAAATGTTTGGACGCTTGAAACCCCTTCAACCGCTTCAATTCGGGGTCTTATCGTGTCATTGGCAAAGTCTATGTAATCTTCAATAGGGTTGGGATTACCTTCAAGTGCCTGTAAAAAATAAAAGGTTAAAGCTGGCGTTCCACCACCAAAGCCACCCAACATTATGCGTGGTGGACGTGCATCTCGAGGTAAGTTGTTAACCCGGGTCATACGGCTAATAACTTCGATAAGCGTTTGTTCCATATTGGTTTCAACGCCAAACTCTAAATTGATAAACGCAGCCCCTCTGTTCGCAAAAGCATTTAAGGAAGTTAACCCTGGTATTCCCCTAAGTACTTGTTCTTGAGGCTCTATTATTTCTGATTCTATTTCATGAGGAGCAGCAGCTCGCCAAAACGTTTGAATGGCGATTCGTGGGCGCTCTATATCTGGAAAAAGCTGCACAGGTAGCTTAAACAAACTGATAACACCAACAAGCAGTATAAGCGCTATGCCTACTGCGACAGCAGCAGGACTCGCAAGAGCCGTTTTGGTAAGCTTCATTTCTTACTCCAAATTCCCGTTTAACGTACAATTAGTTACTGATTAATAGCAGTAGATTACAAATGCACTAGCACCAGTACGACTAATGGGATTAAATTTCAGATGAACAGCAGCAATGACACGCTTTGTTATAGTCAGATATAAATAGAAACATTTTAACTGCGACAAAATGCAGTTAATACCAATCCGTATAAGTAATGGAAGACAGAAAGCAGTGAGATTTTCCAAAAACAGCAAGTTAACTTGCTGTTTTAGAAAGATTGTAATTAAAAGTACCTAGATTTGTTCTCTAGGGTAAAAGTAATGACTAAACAACAGCATACAACCAGCTAACAAGCCTAAGTCTTTGACAATAAACTGTCCACTCCCCGTTAACAAAGGTATTCCGCTATCAAGACTAAACGCAGGTAATGTAATGATAAATGTTTGCGTAGCAATAAATGTCAGCGCACACATGGCTAATCCCACGGCATAAAACGACCTATTCCATTGATAACAACAAATCGCTAAAACAGCAATTAATTCAACTACACCAATAAAATAAGAGCCATGCAATGAACTAAATAACGTATATATCCACGAAAAAAATGGACTGGTACTCATTAACCCATAAATACCATCAGCTTCAATTTGAGTAAACTTCATACCGCCAATCCACGTCATTACCAGCAAAACACCAAGTAACATCATGTACTTTGCCACCTTCTGGTAAGAATCATTTTGTTGAAAATAGCTAGCTATATACAAAATAACGCCAGATATACCAAGATATTTGATCAATCCTTGTCCAGCACCAATCGCAGGAAATCCCCCCAAACTATCAATCCAAACGGGATGGGTGAACAGCATCACCATTGGAATAAGTGCAAGCACGGCATATGTGTAGAAAAGACGGCGGCTCCACAAGCTTCTGGGTTTAAGCAAAGCAATAACAACCATAATCTGAATAAGTCCGATCATGAATGAAAGCCCCACTAACTCGGGTAAGCCAAGTACAGACAGTTGCTTATTAAAATACGCTACGTCTTCATTGTTAAAACGATTCATTGCGGTTGTTAACAAAAAAATACCAACCAAAACACGAGCACAGAGCACAGCATTGGTGCGATGAAATAAAGTCATTAGATCTCTCCGTATAAACGTACACGGATAGACCTGAGCTTCACATTGTTTATTTCAATCTTAAAGTTAAATTCTATTTATGGCGCGGATGAGAGTTACCATAAAATGCGCTTAATATGGGTGTTTTTCCACGTGCTTGTCGATAGTAACAACTGACCATTATCAACCGACATAGCCCTAATGCGGTGTGGTATGTGAATCTGTTCCACTTTTCCGTTAGAAAGATCCATTCTGTACAAAGCAGAGATACCATCACTACTATAAAAGTATTTCTGGTTAATTGTGCTAAATATTCTAGCGGCCAAAGGAATGTTTAAAGGAAAACTTTCAGAACCATCTAAATGTATTAATTGGTCTGCGTGGCTATAGTAAATTTCATTGTTCTCATCGCTAATTAACTTACGGCCCAATAAATTGTTATATCTTGTCAAATCTCGCGTTCGCATATCAAAATGCCAAATCTGACTTTCCTCACCTATCACCTGCGTATAAAGGATACCTAGCGAATCTTTTGTCCAAACATAGCTATCGACATCTATATTCTTTAGTTCTTCTACTGTATGAATTTTCTTATTGTTAAGTTCAATAAACTTTAGCGTCTTGTTATGCTTAAACAAAATGAACTCTTCGTTCGAAGACATCATAGGCTGTCCAATAGAGGCCGGAGACGTAAATCGAGTAAGCTGCTCTAAATTGTCACCATTTTTTTGCCAAATTTGATTGCTACCGGAACGATTTGAGACGAAATAAAGATGATTGCTTTCTAAACGAGATGGTAAGGCGTAATAACTATCGGACTCAGATTCAAATAATGCTTCAATCTCAGGTGTCTGATTATCAAAACCGCCAGAATACCGAACCACACTTAGTTGCTGGGTGTCTCTTTCAGAAACGAGCACCTGATTATCATTTTCTACTGCCAAATAAAAAGGCTTAATGTTTTGCGGCAATTCTACGTAGTCAGCAGCCCCTGTAGACGATTGAATTTTATAAATCTGACTTGCATCTGCGAAATATATAAATTGGTTATCACGAGACCAATCGAATGCAAAACCTATCTGCGTATTTTTCGCTTGAAACAGTAATTTGTTTTCCATTGATGAAAAGTCATACAAATAGAGCTTCAACGGCTGACCATACTCAGACATTAGATAAGCTAGTCGCTTTCCGTCGAGCGACAATTTAAGATGAAGTACACCATTGCCTGGCTTAAATGTAGGAATCAACAAGTCAGTAACACCTTTTTCAATGTGGTGTCGATAGAGAGCATTGCCTGTGGTTTCAGAAACATACTTAGCAAAGTACAAATAGTGGCCGTTTTCACTTATTTGCGCATAACCATGCGCCCTTGCTTCGCATGACATTACTATATTGACATCTCCCTGTTTAGGAAATGATGACAAATCGACAGTGGCATAGTAGCACTCGGATTTGTCTTCATTGGTCAGTAGTGTCAGTAGATTCCTACTTGCTAGTTGCCAAGACAAAACACCTACATTAAACCCAGGATACTCAATTTTGATTTCATGTTGGTCATGCGTTCTTTTTACTAGCGCATCAACTTGGTTATCATGTAAATTACTGTACGCGAATAACATTCCATCCGGCGATGCAACAGGATTACCTTCTGCGCCAATATTCCACGTTGCAGCGGTCACGGTTACTTTATCAACAGGCGTTATTATTTCTTTCGCATCAGTCCCCGATGTTTGTGATGTATCATTCGACTTGCTCAGCCACATCATCCCGACAACTATACTGACGATAAAAATACCAATATAGGTAGCATGAATAAAACGTCTACTGCGGTTATTAATGCTTGGAGGCTGTGTAGGTTGCGTGTTAGCTTCAGAATGAGGTTGCTCGTTAGCCGTTTGTTCAGCCAAAGACTTCGAGGGCGCAGCAACGTGTTGCTCTTCAGGTTGATTCGTTTCTTGCTTCTGTTCAACGGTTTCGGCTGCTTCAGTAACCGTCACGACCAGACTATAACCTTTACGATGATGGGTTTTGATAAATTGGCCGTCAAAACCGTCATGTTTGAGTAGCTTACGAAGGCCAGAAATTGCTCTGTTTATGGCGTTATCATCTACAAAAGGCTGTTGCCAAACATGTTCGATCAAATCATCACGCGAAATAATTTGGTGGGCATTTGCTACGAAATAACTTAATAACTTGAATGATAGAGGATCAAGTTCACGACAAATATTATTACTACTAATTTGGTAATGTGCAGGAGAAAATAACCAAGGGCCAATGAGATAATTCACAATTTAACGGCAAATAAACATAAAACGACGTGCAAGTTAACATATTCTCGCACTGCTTGAAATACATAAACTTAAAATAAACGCCATAATTCAACATGATGTAAAGTCGCTGACTAAGAACAACTTACATCACCACTCCAACAAGAGTTTGATGGAATCTATAGTTTCATAACACGAATTGTACCCGACATACCTATTATTACGACACGATTTTTGCCCGACAGGCAATTAAAACAACTAGTAAGCGATAATTAGTTTTTAAATTAACATTGATCTTAATTAGTATCGGCTAATACAATTAGGCAAAAAAAATGGCTCGAATGAGCCATTTTCAAATTTCTAAAATTTAGGGGGTGTAATAAATTGGAGAGCCAGGGCCAACCGGTAGGCCAAAACCAAATACCCAAACATAAAACAACGTCACCCAACCAACGAAGAAGAACATACTATAAGGTAACATCGTGGCGACTAACGTCCCTATTCCCATATCCTTCTTGTATTTACTCGCAACTGCCAGAATTAAGCCGAAGTAGCTCATCATGGGCGTTATTAGATTGGTGACAGAATCACCTATACGATAAGCAGCTTGAATTGTTTCAGGCGCATACCCTACTAACATCAGCATAGGAACAAAAATAGGTGCTGTAGCAGCCCATTGTGCAGAAGATGAACCCAGACTTAAATTGATCAGTGCACACATAAAGATAAAGAACACGAAAATTTCAGGTCCAGTCAGGCTAAGCGCTTGCAATAATTCTGCGCCATTAACCGCCATAATCGTTCCCAAGTTAGTCCACTTAAAGAACGCAACAAACTGTGCTGCAAAAAATACGAGTACGATGTACATCCCCATAGAACTCATGCTCTTCGACATGGCATTGATAACATCACGGTCATTTTTCATGGTGCCAACGACTTTACCGTAAACAAAGCCTGGAATTGCAAAAGTAATAAAGATAATGACTACAATACCTTTTAGGAACGGCGAACCTGCAACCGCCCCAGTTTCAGGGTGACGCAAAATTCCATTTTCAGGCACAATCGTAAGGGCAAGTAAAGATGCAGTAACTAGAAACGCAACCCCTGCCCACCTTAAGCCACTTTTTTCTGTGTGCGTTAAATGCTCAACTTTGTTGTTAGATAAGTCTTCTGACGCTTCAGATGGATCATAAGCGCCTAGTCGTGGCTCAACGATTTTTTCTGTAATCCAAGTACCCAAGATGGCTATCATAAACACTGATACAAACATGAAATAATAGTTGGCTTCAGGCCCTACTTGATAGCTTGGGTCAATAATTTGAGCTGCTGGTGTCGTAATACCTGCCAGCAATGGATCAATAGTACCAAGCAACAAATTCGCACTATAACCACCAGAAACCCCAGCAAAAGCAGCCGCTAAGCCCGCTAACGGATGTCGACCAAGACTATGAAAAATCATGGCAGCTAGTGGAATTAGTACAACATAGCCGAGCTCAGACGCGGTGTTTGATAAAATTGCCGCAAAAACAACAGCAAACGTTACGAAGCGCTTAGACGCCCCCATTACCATGCCTCTCATAGCTGCTGATAACATGCCAGAATGCTCAGCAATGCTCACACCAAGAAGCGCTACCAATACCGTGCCTAACGGCGCGAATCCGGTAAAGTTAGTGACAAGACCTGTCATTATACGTTGTAAACCTTCTGCACTAAGTAAGCTTACAACCTCAATTACACCGTCGGCTTCTCTACCTTTAGCACCTTCTGGACGTGGATCAATTGCGCTCAATCCCATCCAGTCTGCTATACCACTAAATACAACGATGGCAATACAGAAAATAGCAAAAAGTGTAATTGGATGTGGTAATAAATTACCGAGAAACTCTACGCCCGCTAAAAATCGGTTAAACCAACCTTTGTTTGCGTCGCGAGCTTCAGATACTGCTGTTGACATACTAGCCTAATCCCCAACTTCAATTTATGATTTATAAAAGCCCTGAAACATAACATAGTCACTTTCAATCTGCGAGTAAATCACAAAAAAACTTCCTGAAGACTAGGAAATACACGGGCTTCTCGCAGAATATCGCAGAGCATCTCAGAAACCCGAGCAAAATAGTCATTTAAGTAGCATTAAGGAGCAAAGATGGTACTTTGATAACGTTGTGCAAGCATTCGTCCTTGTAACGATGAAAACTCCACCATTTGCTCTGCAAGATGCGTAATACGTTCTGTAGGCGTCGGATGGGTTTTATATAGTAACGCTAAGCTAGAATCATCTGGAGCTATGGCTTCTAATAATTGCAAAGCACTATAAAACTCCATCGGATCGTAACCAGCTCTCGCGAGTAGTGCTATTCCCTTACTATCAGCCGACAATTCATCGTCGCGTTCTAATCCCTTACTATAGAGCTCTTGTGCAGCTCCGGACACAGTTCTGGCCCACGCGGTGTATTCTCTGTCTTTTTGATCAGCGTTAGTATTTCCCTGATAGGCTTCTGCAGAAATAAATAACGTTTCTGTTATTGCTGTGCGCATCGTACCAGATTTAATCGCATTGAGGTGATGCTGTTCTGTAACATGAATTATTTCATGGGCAAGCACCGCAGCTAACTGTGCTTCGTTGTCTAGTTGCATCAGCATACCGGAAGTCACAAACACAAAGCCTCCAGGCGCAGCAAACGCATTAATCGCATCACTATTTATGACGCCAAATCGCCAGTTCAAATTTGGCCGCTCAGACAAACTTGCTAACCATAGTCCCACTTTATTGACATATTGATTGATCGTAACGTTAGGGTGCAATTGGCGGGTTCCTAACAATACCGCAGACATGTTTTGTCCAAATTGCTCTTCTTGCGCTTCATCAATCGAACTAACATCCCATAATGCGATACCCTGATTAACTAACCCTCCGACATCCAGATTACCAATTTTTAGACCAGGCGCCTTACAAGCAGTCGCCAGCAACAGTATACCTACAAGGCTACAAATACGGATAAAACTAATCATCTGCTGGCTCCTCAGAGGTAGATTTAATTTTTCGTGCGCTTAACTGACCATTCACAACAAAACGTTTTAGATCACTTGAATCAATTACAAAATTCTCTAATAGTGCCACTTGATCTAAATTAGCACTTGCGCTCATTAAATCTTCTTCGTCAAAACCTCGAATACCAGTCGAAGTAGTTGGTTTTGACTTAAGCGGATTTACACTATCGAGCAATGTCACCACGCCCAGCTCACCTTCCCGTTTTACACGTCCAAGCATACGTAAATTAAGCATTTTCACCCACCCTTCGTACATATCCGAAGTGGTTACGCGATACCAAGCGCGCTGACGTTCATATACGTTTAAAGACTGATTTGGACTGAGTTGCTTGATATGTTCACTAGTATTGCTCGGGGTTTCTAAAAGTGGAGATTTCTTAACGACTTCTGCTTTTTTAGCTGTATGATTTTCAGCTTGAGCAAATGTTGATGATGTCAAAATTACCATCAGCACAAGCGCAATTTGATATTTTTGGTTCATTTCTTTCTCCCCGTCGGGCGATAGAGTTCAACTTGGTGCTCTCTACCCTTAACGCTAAATTTCCCTACAAATTCAAACGTAAAGGAACACTGAGCTGCTGTCATCGTTTCTTTCGAAACTAGGATACGCGATAAGCCTTTTGTCAGCCCCTCGATTCGACTGGCAACATTCACGGTATCACCAATGACAGTATAGTCCACTCTCAATTCAGTACCTACTAAGCCAACAATAGCTTCTCCCGTGTGTATGCCGATACCGATATCGAAATCAGTCAACTCATGTGGTAAAGATAAGCGAAACTCTTCGATAAACTCAGACATAGCAAGCGCTGCTTCAATAGCGTTGATTGCTTGGCGATCATCAGGCTTTGGTGCTCCCCAAAATGCCATTATGCAATCACCGATAAATTTATCTAATGTGCCATTATGTTTAAAAATAACACCAACCTGATAGGCAAAATACTGATTTAGTAATGCTAATACTTCATTTGCTTGATGTTGTTCAGACAAATGTGTGAAATTACGAATATCGCTAAACATCACAGTAACTTTCGATTTTTTATTGAGTTGTGCGATTTCCAATTCACCTTCTTCATATAAGGTGTTCACTATGTTGGGATCGAGAAACCGTCCAAACACTGACAGCGCATATTGCCGTTGGCTGTACTCCAAATAGCCGTGAACAATCGACAACGTTAGCAATATCAATAACCAGCACAGTATGGGCGTTACAACCAGTAACTGTTGTAAATGAACAAGAGACCAAAAGCTCCATAGGGTAGTGATCGCAGACGCAGCAGTAAATATTATGATGCCGCCCAATATTTGCTTGCTATAGCTATCAAAAAAGGCAAATGTTAAATGAAATAACACAAACACAATCAGGTAAAATGCGACCAACAGCGTTTGATCGGCGGGTTGGACAAATCGATTATTTTTCAAATTATCAATGGCTGCTGCTAACGAATAAACGCCGGGCAATTCGGCATGTATGGGCGTGTTGTGCGCATCGAACAACCCAGCTGCCGAGGCGCCAACCAATACAATTTTATTAGTTAGTTCACTTAGTAGCTGCTCATCACCTTCAACGACCGCTTTATAAACATCAACAAAGCTATATGTTTTATATGGACGCTGCCCCCCTGTTGGCCATGAAAGAATAATTTGCTGTTGATTGGGTAATTCATACCCCAATCCAAGCGCGACAACCGCAGGCAATGAATAGATTTTCCAACCATATCGTTGTTGAAAAATTGAATATCGTCGAAGTACATCATCAATATCAAAAGAGGCATTAATGATTCCAACATTTTCATAATTGGGATTGACAACGGTTGGCAAAACAAAATGCAACCTTGCCGCTTCATGTGCCGCGGGTGTCGCTTCCAATTTTGTTTGGTGGCTAAGCTCTGATAATAACGTACCACTACTAGAATCACTGTTTAGCATTAGCGAAGCAAAATAAACGTTCGTTGTTCCAGCAATCACTTCTTTAAAATACGCATCATCGTCAGGCCGATAAATATCGTTTTCAGCAAACAAGATATCGATAACGATAGCATCGCTACCTACCAATAGTAATTGTTCTATCACTTCAGCATAAACGCTTCGTGGCCAGCTCCATCGGCCAACTACCTGGTTCATAGCGTTGATACTGTGGTCGTCAATGTCGATGACCACTATATCATTGTCAGCGATGACATCAGGTGCCTTTGCATTAAGTTGCCAATCAAACATTCGGTAGTCTAGCGTAATAAAAATTTGCGTTTTAAAAACTAACACTGTGACTACAAAAAGTACGGCTGCGACAATTGACGTATTAATGTTTCTCTTACTGGTAATACTCATTTATAAGTGCAGAAGACTAAAAAATTATCAAAGGACATAACTCTAAGCCTAGTGGTAATTAATCAGAAATCTAACTTGAAATATTCATCACCGAATTTTCAGCAAATTTTTATTACGATCCTATACTTAAATCACAATAATCACGTAAATTGACAAATTGAGTACCATGTCGAGTATTGATCACTTTATTGAAATTGGTATTGCCCTTTCATCAGAAAACAACCACGCTCGATTGCTGGAAAAAATCTTGATCAGCACCATTGAATTGGCAAACTGTGAAGGAGGAACGATTTATTCGGTTTCAGCCGACCAAAAACTTGTTTTTGAAACGGTAATAAATCGCACTTTAAATATTCACCTTGGTGGCTGCTCTGGCAATCCGATAGATTTTGACCCTATACCTCTTAAAATTTATGGTAAGCCAAACGATACGGCTTTAGCAGCCATTGCAGCCGATTCACGTGAAATCATCAACGTTGACGATGCCTATACTTGCACAACGTATCCGTTAGATGCAGCTAAGAAAATGGATGAAACACTTGGGTATAGAACTACTTCCGTATTAACCTTACCCATGGCCAACCACCAAGACGACTTAAATGGTGTTATTCAGCTAATAAACGCAAAAGATAACAATGGCCAAATCATTCCTTTTTCAACAGAAGTGCAAAGAACCATACACGCAATGAGTTCACTTGCCGCTGTTATTCTAACGAACAAGCAACTGATTGATGAAATGGAGGAACTATTTAGTTCATTTTCAAAACTCATTGCCTACGCGATAGATCAAAAGTCTCCCTATACTGGCGAACATTGCCGACGAGTGCCAGAAATAACCATGCGGTTAGCCAACGCCTGTCACAAGGTACAAAATGGGCCATTGTCATCTTTTACAATGACACGCGAAGACTTTCATGAGCTCAGTGTAGCGGCTTGGCTACATGATTGCGGTAAGGTAGCAACACCTGAATACGTCATGGACAAAGCCACTAAGCTAGAAACCGTGTTTGATCGCATTGAGCTTATTAATGCGCGGTTTGAGGTTGCCGCTCGAGACATTTATAACTCGAGTAAGTTGTCACAAACAGAGAAAATAAAACAACTTAAAGACCTCGAGCAAGACCGTGACTTCATTAATATAGCTAACAAAGGTGGGGAATTCTTTACCGACGAAAACATTGAGCGCGTCTACCGTATTGCTAGACAGTACCAAATCACAATTAAGGGTCGCAAGTTACCCGTGTTAAGCGATGATGAAGTGTATAACCTGATTACCCAAAGAGGCACATTAAACGCCAAAGAACGCAGAATCATTAATGGACATATGGATGTTACGGTGCAAATGCTAGAGTCAATGCCATTTCCTAAACACTTACGTAATGTACCTGAATACGCTTGTGGTCATCATGAGAAAATGGACGGGACAGGATACCCCAAAGGGTTAAAACGTGATGAAATGTCAATTCCAGCGAGAATTATGGCGATAGCGGATGTATTCGAAGCATTGACTGCCAATGATCGACCTTACAAGCCGCCGAAAACGCTTACTGAAACCTTAACCATCATGGGAAGAATGAAGCTTAACGATCATCTAGACCCTGATTTATTTGACGTATTCATAAGTGAGAAGGTCTATTTAGATTTCGCCAATGACTTTCTCGATCCAAGTCAAATAGACGATGTTGATTTAAGCAAGATTCCAGGTATTGAGCTTTAAGCATTCTTTTGTAGATTTGCTGTTAACAGGCCTGCTGATACTAACATCCCGCCGCTTACTCGGTTAAATATGGATTTAACCTTTGGGCTATTAAGCCGAGAAATCAAACTTCGGGCGGCAATAGCATATGTAGAAGCAGATAATCCAGAAACGCAAATAAATGACAAGCTTAGTACAATAAGTTGACTAATGAGTGGGCTACTTGGATCAATAAACAGCGGGAAGAACGCCATAAAAAATATAATGCCTTTGGGGTTTAGTGCCGTGACTATTAATGATTGGCGAAAAGCCTTAACCTTCATCGCACAATCGTCATTATTAACATCACTCAATACAGCACTTTCAGTCAAATCAGGTTTTGCTCGAATCGCTTTTAAGCCAAGATAAATTAAGTATCCCGCGCCGCACCATTTCATCACAATAAAAAAGTCACTCGACATCGCTAATATTGTACCAACGCCAACAAGCGAAAGTGTCAACGCAATGATATCGCCACACAGTACACCCAACACGAGAGGAATTGACGATTTGCGACCATGTACAAATGATTGGCCTACTACTAGCAACACTGTTGGGCCGGGTGTAAAACAGAGCACACTACAGGCCACGATAAATGACAACCATGTTTCAAGCGACATCCAAATTACCTTTTTTAATCTTTTAGAACGACTACTCGCCCGCTACTTTGACAATATATTACCCAAAATATGACAAGTAAGCGAGAATGCACTTCATTGCCTTATTTGATACTGTCACTATCAGACACTTCAAAGGCATTTTCATGATAAATGGGTGATGTAAATGCTAGTCTTAATATCGGCGTTAGTTTAGCACCAACATAACTGAACAATGCGACGCTCACTAGCAAATAGAATTTCTCACCATTAATTAACTGCGTTATGTCATGCAAATCAAAAATATATAGCCCAAACGCACAGAAAATTACGCCTATCGCTAAAAATATTCGCATGATAGTTTCGGTTTGAGATGTGCCCTGTTTTAACTTTGCGATTTTGGGGTTAAGTTTATCTACGTATACTTCTATCGCTTCACCAACAACAAAGTTTTCTCGTTCGTATTCTTCATCTGCAATGAAACGATAAGTCTTACCATATTCGTATTCAACAATCGGCAAGGAATACGTTTTTGGGCTTTCTTCCGGGTGTTTTAATACTGAGGTGATATTTTCGATCGAGGAATAGCCAACAACTCGTCCAAAGACTTTATTGCTACGACGTAAGAAATGTTGATGTTTATCCTGCACTACGACACCAAACAATAAGCAAAATAACCCAACAATTAAGACAACCAATGCAACCATTGCGACTCTTTGAAAAGCTATATTCAACCTATATTAACTATTAACCAGAATACAAGAAATGTCACATTTTAGAGGTAGATAAATTAGAGATATAGAGATATAGAGAGATTACGAAAGGAAAATGCTGAGTGGCTTACATTCTGCGATAATCACGGCGATTAATTTTAAGCGCAATAAACAAACTGATTAGGCCCAACATTATCGCAGATAACGCATGAAAATTAGGCGATGAGTTAAAAGGTGTATTCGCGAACAAGTAGGCGATACCATAAACTAAGGTCCCCATACCTAACCCAGCCAAAAAACATCGACCAATTAGTAACGTAATTTGTTCGAATTTTTCAAAGTCCATTTAATGTCCTTTACCTAAACTTGTACCTAACCACGGCACAACAATTCACACATAGTTAACACAAGTGTTACACAGAAACGGTTATTTGGCCAATCATTATTAGCATTAAATGAAAATATTTTGTTAACCATGTGGAATGATTTAAGAAGTGTACAGTTCTAATTCTATTGTACTATATAGCCTGCAACATAGCCTGCAACGACGAACTGTAAATTAATCGTTAACAAGAGAAACATAAAAAACACCGTGACACACTATAGATGTCACGATGCCCTTTACAGTAGTGCTGACGTCAATACGAAAATATGTTTACCTGATTTTCCAGCGACGGCATATCACAACAAAGAACGTCTTTAGCAAATGGTATATCGAGCGTCTTACAGCGCTGCATTTAAACGTTCGAAGCCTCGTGCGAGATCCTCAATTAAGTCATCAACATCTTCAAGACCTATGTGCAACCGAATAAGTGGGAACTTATATGGCCATTGTGTAGCAGTTCTTAGTCGACCTACATTAGTATTCCCTAGTATAAGACTTTCAAATCCGCCCCAAGAGTAACCCATCTTAAAGTGCTCCATGCCATCTAAAAGCGCATCAATTGCGCGTTGATCGCCACGATTCAAAACAACGGAAAACAATCCATTTGAACCTGTAAAATCACGTTTAAAAAACTCATGACCAGGGCATGAAGAAAATGCTGGATGCAAAATGGTAGCTACTTCATCACGTGCAGCAAGCCAATTAGCAACCTTTAATGCGTTTTCTTCATGTTGCTTAAGCCTTACCGACAGCGTACGCATTCCACGCATCGCTAAATATAAATCATCCGGTGATGTACATTGCCCCATCAGATAACTATTTTCTCTTAGTTCTGGCCAATACTTTTCAGTCGCAGTTGCTGTTCCTAACATCACATCTGAGTGGCCTACTATGTATTTAGTCGCCGCTTGAATAGAAATATCAACACCGTAGTCGAATGGTTGAAAGTTAACACCCGCTCCCCAAGTGTTATCTAACATGACTATGCAGTCATGTTGATGAGCTACTTCAGCAATCCCCGGGACATCCTGCACCTCCATAGTGATCGAGCCGGGAGACTCTAAAAATACAATACGGGTGTTAGGTTGAATGAGTTTATCAATGTCTTTGCCGACTAATGGATCATAATATGTAGTTTCAACACCGATGCGAGATAAAACTTTATCGCAGAAATCACGCGTAGGTTCATAGGCAGTATCAACCATCAAGATATGATCGCCAGTTTTAACAAATGCTAAAATCGCGTTAGTGATTGCAGCAGTTCCCGAAGGATACACAGCACAACCAGCTCCGCCTTCGATGGCAACCATCGCATCACTAAATGCAAATGTTGTTGACGTTCCCCTTCGTCCATAAAAATGTACTTGATTGCCGCGATTTACCGTTGCATGTTTCATGTCTTTTACCGAATCAAAAACTACGGTTGACGCTCTTTCAACAGGTGGATTAACAACGTTTCCAGTCCATTTCTTAGCCCGTCCTGCATTGACAATCTTTGTATCTTTTTTCATTTTAAACCTTTTAGTCGCGAAAACCTTCGTCGTTTAACACTCATCTTTTGGCATTCTAGCCATCTAAACCAATACATTTATACCTACATAAATACAAAAACTCACGCACTTTTTTGTTATTGCTTAGAGCGTGTTGCTCTAGGTTAATTATTTAATGCTAAGCGTTTTTTGGAAAATCAAAACAATGATAGCTGCTGATCAACCGCCTGTTCAAAACTGGTGTTGATGAACGGCAATATATCATCTGCAACCGCTTTCAATTGTTTATCAATGTAATGCTGGTAATTTAATGGTGAACATACATGTTCAATTGCTTGCGGGCCTGCATGCGTAATTACGTATTCTATCCAGCCTTTATTTTGATACTTTAATGGTTTACCCAATGCATCATTTTTATCATCTGCAAACCGAGCCGCTTTAACATGCGGTGGCACATTTTTCACATAATGTGCCAATTTCCTTCTTAATCGCTTACGGTAAACCAGTTGGTGATCAAATTCTCCGTTTAGCGTTTGTTCAACTATTGTTCGAATATACTGGTTAATCTCAATCACGGAATCTTGGTCAAATACTTTTTGATATAGTGCTTGCTGAAACGATTTCGCAAGTGCGGTCCAATCACTTCTAACCGTTTCTAATCCTTTAAAAATAAGCCGAGAATCACCATCTTCTATCACCTGCCCTACATAGCGTTTTTTTGTTCCTAACTGATTAGCCGTGCCACTTTGCATTGCTCCTCTAATAGCTGGCATAAAGAATTGACGAAAATGGGTCTCAAATTCTATTTCCAACAAGCACGGTGTTTCAAACTGCGCTTCGATCTCTTGTTGCCATTGTGTATTTATGAATTGCTGTAACTCTGAACCGAGTTTTTTGCTATCTTCCAGCGAAAATTCATCGCCTATATGTACGAATATCGAATCCGTATCACCATAAATCACTCGATGGCCTAATGCTTCAATCCAGACTTTGGTCTGTTTAAGTATGGCATGACTGCGCTTAGTGATGGAGCCTGATAGTCTCGGATCAAAAAATCGACAACCAGTAGAGCCCAAGATACCGTAGAACGAATTCATAATGATTTTTATCGCTTGCGACAATGGCGCATTTTGATCACGTTTCGCTTTGTCCCTTTCCTGCCACAATTGTGTAATGATTTCAGGTAAAAAATGCTGCGTTCGTGAGAAGTAAGCTCCGTCAAAGCCAGCAATTGCTTGTTGCGGTGATTTCAACCCTTCTACCATACCAATAGGGTCAATATTAAATGTACGAATGATCGATGGGTACAGTGATTTGAAATCTAACACTAACACGTTTTTGTATAAGCCAGGGATAGAGTCCATTACGTATCCCCCCGGCGAAACTAGCCCTTTTAATCCATCACCTAAATTAGGTGCAACATAACCATGGCGATGTAACTTAGGTAGGTACAAGTTGGTAAAGGCAGCGACAGAACCGCCAATTCTATCGATTGCCAATCCGGTTAATTGTGCGCGCAACATGGCAAAATCAATGAGCTGCGTATGAGAAAAGATATCATAAACCAACTTGCAATCTTGGAGGTTATAGGCCGCTAACGCCCATTTATTATGATGAAAATTATGGACAATTTCGGCAACTCGATTATCGACGTCCTCAACTTTTTTGCCAACACCTAGTAACGCGTTTGCGACAAAATCTAATGAAAAGCTAGTAAAACTGTAAGTAGCCGTTTTTAGCAGGTCAATGCCATCTAGCACTACGCGACCATCTATATCCAGAAATTGTTGTTCACTATTTCGGTTTTTTCGCCAGCGAGGAATTTGCCGACTGCGACCAATTGCAAAATCAATGCGATGGTGGTCAAAGCGTTTTTGCAAAACATTAAAATCAAAGTTAACAATGTTCCAACCAATGACGATATCAGGGTCGTATTCAGCAAACCAATTCACAAGCCCTTTCAATAACGCGGGTTCATCTTCAAACCAATCTACAACAAATTCATCTGCTCTTATTGATGGATCATCACAGGTGCGCTTTTCGCCTATCATAAAAACACGAGCATCGTGCTCGCTATAGAACCCAATAGAAAACAACTTACCTTGCATAGAACATTCAATATCAAGCGAAACTACCTGAAGCTTAACTTCTGCTCTAGCTGGTCTGCATTTTGCGTTTTCAATCAAAAAAGTGTGATTCTCGCCAGCTTCGCCAATTGATCCACTGCAGGTTAAACCGGCAGTAATAAAACGCTCCATTAGATAACGGTCGTCGGGTCTAATATCGTCTTCATAGCATTTGATATGGTATGACTTTAAATGTTCCCGAGCACTGTATAAGTCGCGCAAGCAACGAAAATACACGCCAACAACAGGTTCACCACCAAATGTTTTTAACGTTAATGGCACCATTTTCACATAGGAAATGTTTGCGTTTTCCAGCAGTTGTTTCGCTTTCTGGTGCGCGTTTTCTTCGATGAAAAATAATGCCAGTTCATCGTTAATCAGTAATTGGAAATTGTGATTATTGGATTTAATCCAGAACTGCAATTGTAATCGACCATTCACATCCAGTGCTCTTCTTGTCAGCAAGAACCCCGTTGGATGACGATTCGCAATTTGTTCTAAATTATTTAACATTAAGGATTCTATTTTTCAGTAATAAACTGTTAATATATACAGTCTATCACTATTTAAAATGAAAAAAACAAAAAGGTCGGCCCGACAGATGCTAAACGATAATATAAAACAAGTCATTAGAACATCGTATAAGCATATTGGAGAAAGCCTGCCCAATTTTAATCCGAGAAAACAACAAACCTTTCTCATTGCAGAAATCGCCAAAACACTCGCAGGTGAGTACGACAAAACACGCAAAATAATTGTTATTGAAGCTGGCACTGGTACGGGTAAATCGCTCGCCTATTCTTTAGGTGCAATTCCGCTTGCACTTTCTAGACAAAAAAAGGTTTGTATTTCAACAGCAACCGTTGCTTTACAGGAACAGTTAGTAGACAAAGACCTTCCCTTTCTGCAGGAACAAGGTGGCATTCAGTTTAAATACACCTTAGCTAAAGGCAGAAATCGCTATGTTTGCCAACACAAATTGCAAATGGCGGCTAGTCCTTCAGACGAGCCTCAGGCAGGGTTTACTTTTGCTGAAAAACCTAGCGAATACGATATTAAATTACTAAAACAACTGCATCTGGCGTTGAAAGAAGGCCGATGGCAAGGTGATGTTGATTCATGGTCTGACACCATTCCACATCACATTTGGCAACAAATTCAATGCGACAAGCATAGTTGCCTCAAGCATTTGTCTGAACATTCACATTGTCCGTTTCATAAAGCCAGAGAAACAATGGCCGAAGCTGACGTATTGGTAGTTAATCATAGTTTGTTGCTGGCAGATCTTGAGCTAGGTGGAGGAAAAATCCTCCCCGAACCGGAAGATACATTTTATATTATTGACGAAGCTCACCACTTGCCGAAAGTCACACGCGACCACTCTAGCGCGAGTGTTATGTTGAAAGGTGCCATAGATTGGCTAAATAAACTAAAAGAAAGTGGCGATAAGGTGTCAAACCTGATCAAATCACAATCAAGTATTTCACCAGCGCTAAAATTGGGCGATGATTGTCAAGAACTACTGGTAGACATGCAAAAAGTTGTCACATTTTTCGAAAATAACAAAACTGGCTATTTTTCCGAAGCATTGAACAATGATAAAGAAGCGCTGTTTCGTTTTGAAAATGGCCTCATTCCTACTACATTGAAGCAATGGGCAGAAGACCTCGCTGAACTGAGCAAAAAGTGCTTAAACCACACCAATAAGCTTTATAATCAATTAATTGAATCGGTAAAAGACGGCGATATTGCCATGTATTTGGCCGAAGCTCAACTCGCTGAGCTTGGTTTTTTAATCCAACGACTCGAAAACTTTAATGCCTTGTGGACAATGTACGCAAAGACTGACAGTGACAAAGGGGCACCGTTAGCGAGATGGGTTGAGTATGTAAGCGGCAAAAGACAAGATTACCTTTTAAGTGCCTCCCCCATCGAAGTCGGATTTGCACTGGAAGATATGTTGTGGTCAAAATGTGAGGGTGCGGTACTGTGTTCTGCAACAGTTAGAGCGCTTAATTCGTTTGATCATTTCAGACGTCAAGTTGGCTTACAAAGTAATGATGGAACGCAATATCAAGCAGTAAATTCGCCATTTGATTACCAAAACAATGCCGTGTTGCGTATCCCCAGTTTGATTAATGAACCCAGCCAACCACAATTTACTGACGAATTAATAAAAGTGCTACCTGAACTCATCGCCCAAGATAAAGCGACATTAGTACTTTTTTCATCCTATTGGCAAATGGAGCAAGTGGCTAAGACATTGCGTGAAAAGCACAAGTTACAAATACAAGTTCAGGGAGAACAATCACGCCAGCACATAATCGACAATCACAAAAAGCGTTGTGACAACGATAAACCAAGTACATTATTTGGTACCCAAAGTTTTTCTGAAGGTCTTGATCTTCCAGGTAAGTATTTAACAAACTTGATAATCACCAAATTGCCTTTTTCGGTACCTACATCGCCCGTTGAAGAAGCGCAGTCGGAATACATCACAGCTAAAGGTGGCAACCCCTTTATGTCTTTGTCTGTACCTGAAACATCTAAGAAGCTTATTCAAGCAACAGGTCGTTTATTAAGAAATGAGAAAGATCATGGCACCATTACCATATTAGATAAACGACTCATGACTAAACGATATGGCAAAGATTTACTTGACTCGCTACCACCATTCAAACGTAAATTGGGCTAGAGCAACCACTGTACTTTATTGTATGCGTGTCAAAATATTATATGCGTGTCAAATTAACGTAATTGCTTTTCGCTACCTGGTATTGAGAAATACTGATCTTGATTATTTTTTAAAACATTGGGGACATTTACCGGCACATGGATGCCTATATGCGACTTGGCATTAATAAGTTCATTGAGAATATCTCGCCCTTCAGCTGAATAGAAAAACCAATATGGAGGAAAGGCAGTATCGGTTATTACTTCCTGCCAATAAGCTCGATATGGTATGTAATGTTCGTCATTTGGATCTGCATCCCCCATATGCATCACTGTTGACCCCTGCTCAAAAGACACACGGAAAACAATGTTTTGTACATCAGCTCTGCCTGGCCAACCAGCGTGAGGGATACGTACTGCGCCAATGTTGAGCCCGTTGAGTTGTTTATGCCAAGCGGCATCACCAAACGCTAAATTAACTGCGATTAAATTTTCTTGATTGATCTGCTCAAAAAATGGTGACAATTTATCAATAGCTTGTTGCGGTGCAATAAGTTTTACATGAGGGAAGTTTGCCAAATATTCCGCTACCGTTTTAGCTGTGAAATGATCATCATGTGCATGGCTAATGAATATCGCAGAAATATTGTCATATGGCGACTGGCCGCGATGAATCTTATCGATGATGTCCTTAGGAACCGATTGATATTGATTGAAATCTTTATGAAAAAATGGGTCGAACAAAATTTTATGCTGACCATCAACTAACAACAATCCCTCATTTCCTAAATAGTGGGCATAGCTATTATGCCGATGTTCCGTTTTTACTATTGTAATGTTTGGCTGACTAAAGTCGTGAGCCAATACCAGAGTCGAAAAATCTAACGATAATATAAGCGACGCGCCTACTATGAATTTTCTTTTGAGCACTTAGATTTCCGTAACAATAAAGATTTTAGTAAGTTAGCGTTATACAAAGTACCACGCAAGTCAATATTTACCCGCTAGAAACTCGAGCAACCCTCTCATTAGCAACAAACATTTTTCTTCGCATGCTCGGGATCACACCTAGGCGGTACATCGCCACTCTTTGCTATTCATAGCACCGCGACTTACCGTAGTTCCTGTACATCGTCGCTCTTTTGTATTTCCGCGCGTCCTGAGTGCGAGGGACGAGTAATCGAAGGGCCATGGCACCGCGACATACCATACTTCCTGTATATAAAAAAGCCGATGTCGAACATTCATGACATCGGCAAACCATTAACAATAAGTAGGGTTGATAGTTAATTTACAGGTAATTGACCTCCTTATTTCTATTTACTAAACATTACTAGTTTCATTTGACGGGGGAATTAGTTTCTTGCCATGGTCGATTCGTCTTGGCGTAGTTTAATAACCACTCGACGGTCATAAAAGCTCACTTTGTTTTGAGCGTTAGCTACAACCGGCGCATTAGCGCCAAAAGCTGTAACACTGATACGTTCTGAATCAATTCCTTGTTGTACCAACGCATTTTTCACCGAAGTAACACGTGCCATGGAAAGCTTTTCGTTAATCTCGTCGTTGCCTTGTAAGTCGGTGTATCCGGATAAATCTAGATTTAGCGTTGGTGTTTGCTTTAACATGTTAGCCAGTGCTGAAATCTGCTCAAGATAATGTGGTTTAATCTCGCTCGATCCAGTTGAAAACTGCAAGCTCATCATCAAGTTTTCAGCTTGTAATTGTGCAGATTGCTTGTAATTTTTCTCCATAGCATACAGATGTTGTTCATATGCCATTTCTGATTGCTCAAGCTTTTGCTGATATTGTGCAATTTCCTGGTCTGTCATCGTTTTCTGTTCAGAAAGTGCCACCTCAAGATTGTCACGTTCATCAAGCACATTAATGTGTTTGGCAATAAAGTTACCTGCTATGCCGGTAAAGAAGGCACCCACTGGACCTGCAACGATGGCGCCTATTACCATGCCAGCACCGAAGCCAATTTCTTCATTCTTTGTTGCTTGTTCACGTTGCGTTTTTTCATTCGCCATTACAGGTGCTGCTACAAGTGTCGCCGAAATAAATGCTGCGGTAGTTAAAGTTTTAAATGATTTGTTCATGTTTATACCCTTTCAAATGTAATTGGTGTGCTAGACAAAAACGACGCTAGCTGTTTGATGGGGTTAATTAAAACAATAAAAAAAGACATTCATTGGGATAAAAAATGGCAATGTCATGAGCAATAATGGCAACAATATGGCAATTTGCATAAAAGCATACCAATCTTGGAAATTTTCGTTATAGTGCAGCCATACACTCATCTATAAGGTAATTATTTAGATTTATGACCAAACGTATTGCAATTGTTGAAGATGAAGCAGCCATTCGTGAAAACTATGCCGACGTATTACGAAAACAAGGTTACCAAGTACAAACCTATGCTAACCGTGAATCAGCGCAAGCCGCTTTTAATCTACAATTGCCGAACCTCGCTATTTTAGATATAGGTTTGGAGCATGAATACGATGGTGGCTTTGCGCTTTGTCAGTGGCTTAGGCAAATGTCACCTACGCTGCCGATTATATTTCTAACCGCTCGCGATAATGATGTCGACACAGTGTCTGGTCTGCGTATTGGCGCAGATGACTACTTAACTAAAGATATTAGCTTACCGCATCTAACCGCGCGTATTGCAGCTCTGTTTAGGCGTCAAGACGCAATGAACAAACCTTCGAAGAATGAACACGTTGTCATTAATGGGCCATTAACGATTGATAGTCAGCGTTTAACGATATGCTGGCAAGACAAAACTATTGATTTGACTATTACCGAATTTTGGATGGTTCACGCACTAGCGAAGAATCCCGGTTTTGTAAAAAATCGTCAGCAGTTAATGCAAGAGTCTAAAATTTATGTGGATGACAGCACGATTACGTCACACGTAAAGCGGATAAGAAAAAAATTCATTAAGATTGATCCGAACTTCGACTGCATTGAAACCGTCTATGGCATGGGTTATCGCTGGAATCAGGTGCTCGAATCCTAATGAGTTTAAGATTTGGCCTAAGAAGCAAGTTATTCTTACTATCCGGCTTTTTGTTCACAATTCCATGGTTTGGTTATCAATACGTCTGGGAAATGGAAAAGTACTTACGTTACGGACAAGAACAAACGATTTTAGGTACCGCACGTGCGCTTGCTACCGCACTTCACGAGCGCCCTAACTTGTTCGACAATCAGGCAAGCTTTTTACCAAGTGTACACAAAGGCAAAGATCTTTATGGTTACAAACTAAAACAGGCAATCCAGTTAGATGGCCTATCCAATGATTGGCCGAATTACGATAGCCGCATTCATTTGTATGATCGTGAGCACTTAATCTACCACTCAAATCCTGCGCAAGAAGACAACCATAGTTTCACGGCTACTATCGGAAAATATGACAAGTATTTATATTTATTTTTCAGTGTTGTTGACAACCAAGTAATTTATCGCGAAAAAAACAGCCTTAGCATAGATAGAAATGATCATCTGGAAATTGGTCTGGTTGAACCTGATGGTACCTTTAACCGCTTTATTGTCAGCAATAAACAACCTGGCTGGCTCGATGCTTATCGAACAACCAACCTAAGTGGTCGTTTTCCCGAAGTCGCGCCACACATTCAAGGGCAATGGCTCACAACAAACCAAGGATACAACATAGAACTTCGGATCCCGCTTAATCGAATTGGCGATAAGATAGCATTTGCAATTCATGACGTTGAGGAGCTAAGTGGTGAAATCACGTCTAGTATAGGCTCTGCCGACCCTTCGCAAGAGGCCACTTTGGGCACTATTTTAGTCCCCTCTCCTGAAATCGAGCGTATTGTAAAGGGAATGAGCCATACCAACTCCAGCATCTGGGTAGTTGACCAGCATAGCCGTGTATTAGCGAGCGCAGGAGATCTCACCAAAGCCGGTGGTGTGTGGCAACGTTCAGCGTTACCAAATGACAATAGCGCCTGGTGGCATCATATTGAGCAAGAGTGGCTCATTCCAATTTACTATAAGTTTTTGTCCAAACCGCCGAAGTCATTCATTGATAAACTATATGACGCGCAAAACCTAACGGGTAAACATATAGATGCGGCTTTAGCTGGAACGCCGCAATCTCAATGGCGATTGACAGATGATCAAAAGGCCGTAGTTCTGTCAGCCGCTTACCCAATTTATATTAATGATCAAGTGCATGGCGCGGTTATTGTTGAAGAAACAACTAATGGTATTAGAACATTACGAAACAAGGCACTAGAAAAACTATTTTCGGCTATTTTGGCGATTTTATTAATTGGTGCAATCGTCTTCTTAGTGTTTGCATCTCGTATATCTCACCGAATAAGAACATTACGGAATCAAGCAGAAAAAGCGATTGATGAACACGGCCGGATCAAAGCCCCGATAAGTGCATCTAGGGCAAACGATGAAATTGGTGATTTGTCACGCAGCTTTGCGCAGGTTGTTAATCGACTCAGCCAATATAATCACTATCTTGAAAATATGTCGTCTCGATTATCGCATGAATTAAGAACACCTGTTGCCGTGGTACGCACTTCACTTGAAAACCTGTCGATGACTAAACTTCCCAAAGAAAGTGAGCCATATATTGAACGAGCACAAACAGGGATTAAGCGATTAAATACCATCTTAACAAATATGAGTGAGGCGACACGCATTGAACAAATGCTGCGCTCAACAGAGGCGATAGAATTTAACCTCAATCAGGTACTGTCGGGTTGTATTCAAGGATATCAGCAGGTGTTTCCTGCAATCAAATTCGACTACACAGAACCAAATAAGTCACTCACGTTAAAAGGGTCACCAGAACACATCGCACAACTCCTAGACAAAGTCATCGCCAATGCGGTGGAGTTTAGTAGCGATAACACCGTTACAGTTTCAACCCAAGTTCAAAGTAATCATGTGGCGATTCACATTAGCAACAATGGCATTTTGCTTCCAGAGCAAATGCATGAACGACTTTTCGATTCTATGGTGTCGATAAGAGAAAGTTCAATGGATCAGCAACCGCATTTGGGACTAGGGTTGTACATTGCGCGGTTAATTACCGACTATCACAAAGGAAAAATCCTTGCACAGAATCATCACGCCCCACAAGGAGTAACTATTTCAATTACCTTGCCAGTAACTGTGGGTAAAACGCCGTATACATAGTGCACTATGCATTCGGCGTTTCGACTACGTTGATATTTGATTTGAATTAACGATTTATTCAATACCAATGTATTTGTGTACTTGAATAGACAGTCGCCAATTATTTTCAATGCAAGTACGAATTGCGAGTTCCGTTGCCCGTTGTTTTTGGCTAATTGGTTGAAGGTAGACTTGCTTTTGCCAAACGTCATGTTGGGTCAATAATGTTCTTAGATCGTCGACATGTTGTTCTGTCGCCACAGGGTGCTTTATCTCATTGGCTCTGTGCATTGCCGTTGATAAAATCTCGTAGCCACCTTTCATATTTACTTTAGGTGAAACCGTAACCCAACATTTATCGCTCACTTTGATTTCAAAAGTTCCAGACGTTTCTAACTGACAGCTATAACCTTCTTCTTCTAATGCCTCACACAAAGGTTTTAAATCCACCATTGCAGGTTCTCCGCCAGTGATCACCACATGTTTTGCCTTAAATCCCTTTTCAGAAAACAATGCGATAATTTCGGCCACAGTCATATTAGCCCATAGCGCATTCTCACTCGCTTTGTTAAACATAGTGTCAGTCGACACTTTGTCATCGAGATTAATCTCCCAGGTATGTTTTGTATCACACCATGAACACCCCACAGGACAACCCTGCAAACGGATAAAAATAGAAGGTTGGCCAGTAAAAGCCCCCTCGCCCTGAATGGTTTCGAAAATCTCGTTAATCTTGTAACTTGTCGTCATACTTTAATGCTAAGGTTAATTGGAGTAGAATGCGCACCCTTTTGAGAGATTTTAGATGAAATACTCGACTAAGTCCCAAAATGCCAGCGCATTATAAATGATCTTAGTCGTTAACCAAAGTGTTATGCAAGCTAGTGTTTTATCGGCACGTTAGATAAAGTGAGAGAATGAAAGAAATGAGTAATAAAGTAGTTGTGATATATTCTGGTGGTATGGATTCATTCACGGTACTTAATCGTGCGATTAAAGATGGCAAAGAAGTTTATGCGTTATCATTTGATTATGGTCAAAAGCATGTCAAAGAACTTAAATGTGCCAGCGCCGTTTGTCAGGAACTAGATGTTCAACATAAAGTTATCGACATTTCTGCAATAAATCAGCTACTTGCTGGTTCATCGCTCACCGACGACATTGAAATCCCTGAAGGTCATTACGAAGCGGAAAACATGAAATCAACCGTAGTGCCTAATCGGAACATGATTTTATTGTCACTTGCCGTAGGATATGCTGTTTCTGTTGGTGCGAGTCAGGTTTATTACGGTGCGCATTCTGGCGATCACGCTATTTATCCGGATTGCCGTCCAGAATTCGTCTTGAAGATGAACGATGTCTGTCAAATTGCTAACTACGAACCCGTAGAGATATTCAGTCCTTATTTAAATGTCAGCAAAACGGATATCTTAACTGACGGATTAAAAATGGGGCTCAACTATAGCAACACATGGACATGTTACAATGGTCGTGAAAAAGCGTGTGGTAAGTGTGGCGCCTGTCAGGAAAGGCTAGAAGCTTTCAGAGACAACAACGCAACCGATCCTTTAGCTTACGAATAGTTCAAACAGCGAAAATTCATAGAAAAAACGCTACTGATTGTAGCGTTTTTCATTTTATACCAAGTGAAATAAACCTTTGTCCGGTTCAGCGCTATACAAATAAGGTTGAATGTAGTTTTTCCACGACTTGATTGGCATCACCTTCAGGTACAAGAAAGCACAAATTGTGCTCGCTGGCACCATGGCATATCATGCGAATATTGTGATTGATAATATTGTCGAATAACTTTGCACCAACGCCTTTCGTTTGATGAATGTTATTACCAATTACCGCGACTAACGACAGGCCATGTTCAACTGATACTTCACAAAGCTGTTCCAACTCTTGTACCACTGTACTGGTGATTAATGCCTGTGTAGAACCTGTAGGGTTATCAAACGTTAACGCGACGCTAATTTCACTGGTCGTTATTAAATCTACACTAAGCTCATGTTTCGCTAAAATCGAAAACACTTTAGCTAAAAAGCCACTGGCGTGTAACATTGCTGGACTTTTTACTGTAACTAGGGTTTGCTCACGACGCAATGCAATAGAACGGTAAGTGGGTTTTGAATCAACAAACTGCTGAATGCTAGTTCCGCCTTTTTCAGGCTCTTTACTTGAACCAACAAACACCGGAATGTTTTGACGCATCGCAGGTAATAACGTAGCTGGATGTAAAATTTTAGCACCAAATGTTGCCATTTCAGCTGCTTCGCCAAAACTAATTTCACGAATTGCGCGTGCCTGATCGGTAATTCTAGGGTCTGTCGTAAAAATACCGACGACATCTGTCCAAATGGATAAATCACTGGCGCCGAGCGCTTCAGCAAGTAATGCCGCGCTGTAGTCTGAGCCACCTCGTCCAAGGGTTGTGGTATTTTCAGCAGCGTCTTGACCGATAAAACCTTGCGTTACAATTACCTTGCTGGCAAGTTTTGATTTTAACAGTGCTTCACAACGCAAACGCAATTGCTCAATATTGACTTCCGCTTTGCCATACAAACTGTTAGTTAACATGACCTGTCTAACGTCAAAATATTCAGCATCCACGCCTAACGCATGTAATACACGAACAAATATTCTCGAGCTCATTTGCTCACCGAATGACAAAATAGCATCGGCAATACGTGTGCTGTGATTTAAAGATTGTGCATTAGCATAGGCCGCCAACTCACTTAACAATGCATCAATATCATTATAAAGTTCGCTAACATCAGTTAGTTTGCCTAAGATATTTAGCTGAATCTTTCTAATGGACTCAATAATTTCAGCTTGTTCGCTTTCAGGAACGTTTTGTTGGCTTAATCTCACTAAATAATTTGTAACGCCAGCACTGGCTGATACAACGACAACGCGATTCTCGTTATGATTGGCGATAATATTCGCGCAGCGCGACATCGCTTCAAAATCAGCTAAGCTAGTGCCACCAAATTTGGCTACAGTAAAGTTAGAATTAGGCATTGTTTCTCCCCGCACAAGGGTAAACGATTTGGTGATAGGTTATCACGGTAACATTAGACATACATAGTCTCCCTAGCAAACCAACTTAGCATTTATCTTATTTAAGCTGGTACAACATTAAAGGAAGAGCGTGACTGAACAGAAAAATATTAATGAGATTAGCAAACATTTCCTGCCAGAAGCTCTCCACCAATTGGTGACAGCCCTAAGGATTCAGCCCTAGCGACCGAACAGCCCTGCCCACATTACATGGCTGTTCTCGGCGATAGTCCCCCTCAACAATGCGCATTAGAGTTGTGGCTCTTTGCATTATCTACCTGGCTATCGCACCTCTTCTGGTGTGTATTTAACCTTTTTATTTACGCCCTATGGCAGTTTTAACACTGACAAAATTGAGTAAATAGTCTAAATACAACGGTATTATTAGACATGAACGCGCAATAAAATGCAACAGACTTTTAGACGGCTAATTAAAGAAAACTTAGTCGCTCTGTAGAATACTAAGACTCATAAATTGATACACTTTATCAATTTCAACAAATAATCAATAAATACAATAAGATACAGAAAAACTTTACAACCCACTACGAAATCACCTCTACTTTTGACACTTCATTAGTTAACTGCCTCTATCTATTGATAAATTTTTTTGATACAAACTAAAGCGCGTCATGTATTACCTAGAGCGACAGGATGTTATGTGGTCAACTGCCGGATTTTGGCAATTTGTTAATATCTCTGGTCAATAGGATTTGACAACGATAACAATAAATTAAAAGGAAATTCAAAATGACAAAACCTCTCATAAGAAAGACCTCTCTTGCGCTAAGTATTTCGGCTGCCCTGCTCTCAACTGTGAGCAGCCAATCATTCGCCGCAGAAGAGCAAATAGAACGTATAGAAATTACAGGTTCTCACATTAAGCGCACGAGTATGGAAGGCCCATCGCCAGTCGCTTCAATTTCACAAGAAGATATTCAAAAATCAGGTGTAACTGACCTCATTAGTTTATTTACAAAGTTACCGATTTCAGGCCAAGGTACATTCTCAACACAGGCAAATAGCAGTGATGATACCGCTAATGGTGGCTCATCTGTTTCTTTACGCGGTTTAGGTGCTGATTCAACCTTAATTTTAGTTAACGGTCGTCGTGTATCTGTAAGCCCTTTTGCTAAAGGTATAGACACAGCGTTCGTCGACATTAACAATATCCCACTTTCAGCCATTAAGCGTGTAGACATTTTAAAAGATGGTGCATCTGCAACATACGGTTCAGACGCGGTTGCTGGTGTAATCAATGTTATTTTGCGTGATGACGTTGAAGGCGTGGAATTAACAGGTAAAGTCGGTTCAACGGCCGATGGCGGTGGCGACGAGCAAAGCTTTAGCCTTGTATTTGGCGACAAGACAGACAAAACTAGCCACACATTCATCTTAGAATATTTTGACCGCGAAGAAGTGTTATATGCCGATCGTAGTTATTCAAGGACCGCAAATCAGCAGGCAAGAACTGGCAATGCCAACGCAACTGATTTCCGCTCAACATCCGGTATTCCTGGCTCAATCATGCTAGCTGATGGTACCGGCCGAATTGCTGATACATTTGGCAATGATAGTTGTCCATCGGAGGATATAACACCAATTCTCGATGATGAAGGCAACCAAGTTGGCAGCAACTGTCGTTACGATTATGCACCTCATATGACGATGATTCCAGATGCAGAACGCTTTAGCTGGAACTATATGGGTAAATACGAAATTAATGACACCATGCGAGCATTTGCCGAGTTAAACGGCCAAAATGCTAAATCTATTGTTCGTGGTGCTGGTAGCCCTAGTTTTAACGAGCTATTTATGTCAGGCGATAATCCAAACCATCCATTTGCCGATATGCCAACTCATGCGTTTTATCAGCAAGATTTAACTATGCGCCGCCGTACTGTAGACATTGGCAACCGTGAAAAGCGTGTTGATTCGGACTATTACCGTGTAATCTTGGGTATGCAAGGGGAAATCAAAGATTGGAGTTGGGAAGCAGCGTACAGTTATATCAAAAGTGAATCAACTGAGCGTGGTGTAGACGGTTTCCCTAACTCTCGCCGTATTCAAGAAGCGATTGACTCTGGACTTTGGAATCCGTTCGAGCCGTCAATGAACAGTCAAGAATCGCTAGATTACATTGAAACCACTACCACACGTGTAGGTAAATCAACCAATAAGTCACTTGATTTTAAAGTGTCAGGTCCATTAATGGAAATGTCCAACGGTGACTTAATGTTAGCGGTTGGTGCTGAATACCGTGAAGAAACAATCCTTGATAACCCGGATGACCAGTATCTTCGTGGTGATATTTTCGGTACAGAAGCCACGCAAGCAAACGGTTCTCGCGATAACACTTCGATTTTCGCTGAACTTGCGATACCTGTACTCGATAATTTTGAAATGCAATTTGCTGTTCGCCATGAAGATTATAGTGACTTTGGAACAACCACAGACCCTAAAGTATCTTTTTTATGGACGCCAACAGATGATTTAAGCTTGCGTGGCTCGTATGGTACTGCATTCCGTGCGCCGTCGTTGCATCAGTTAGGTCTTGGTCGTACCGATGAATCACCAAACCTTGTAGATAATAACCGTTGTCAATTAACAAATGGCGCTGATAATTCTTGTAGCCCTCAAGAGTATACCGCGATATTTGAAGGTAACCCTGATCTAGGCCCAGAAGAATCAAAAAGCTATAACCTAGGCGTTATCTATAACGTCACGAATGATTTGAGCTTCTCGATAGATTACTACAATTACGATATTGAAAATATTATTGATGCCGATACTCAAGCGTTATTTGATGAAGAAGGATTAAATCCTGATGTAGTCGTACGTAGAGCAACAAATATCGCAAATGACCCTGGTGAAGTTGTCCAGATTAACGATAAATTTATTAATATCGGTGATTTAGAAACGTCAGGTTTAGATGTGGATGTTCGTTATAACCTTGAAACTGATTATGGTCAATTCAAATTTGGTTATGTGATGAATTACGTGCTTGATTTTGAAGATTACAAAAACACAAAAGAAGGTGGTTTTGAGCAACCTGAAATCCGCTGGACAACTTCTGTTGATTGGACGAAAGATGATTACAGCGCTACTATGGCCATCAATTATATCGACGATTTTGAGCAAAAAGATCCAACAAAAGGTAAAGTTGATTCAATGACCACAGTTGACGCTTCATTCAATTATTTCGGCATTGAAAATGTTGTGCTAACCGTTGGTGCTACTAATTTATTTAACGAAGAACCTCCGTTTGCTTTCCACGATTTTATGGGGTTTGCGGTAAACGTGCATAGCGGTCAAGGTCGATTCACATACGCACAAGCAACATATAAGTTCTAATAGCGAACGTTTAAATTATCGTTTAATAAACGTAAAGGGCAATGACACATGTTCAGTCATTGCCCTTTTTTGTTGTTAATAGATAACGAAAATTCTCGCACAATCGCTCCATAAATTAGTGACAATCATTCGTTTCTCACCCTCAGCATGTTATTGTATATAGGTCATTCTCAATAGTTTGAAAATTATGGATTTATTCACGCTAAAAAAAATAATTGGTGTCATGTTAATGCCAATTAACCTTATTCTCCTGTTAATGATCTTTGGCCTGCTATTTCAGCGAAGTAATCATGTTAAGAGCACGGTTTGCTTTGTGAGTGCCACGATATTGTTATTGCTCTCTTCACTGGCCCCCGTTTCTGATCGATTAATGCAACCGATAGAAGCAAACTATGAGGCGTTTTCGCGTTCTAGTAAACCGGTAGATTACATTGTAGTTTTAGGATGCGGCCACGTTAACGACGATATGTTACCCGCCACAAGTCAATTGAATGTTTGTTCATTACAACGAATGGCTGAAGCATTACGCATATATCAGATGCACCCTGAGGCGATGATACTCACATCCGGTGCGGCATTTAGTCAGCCTAAGTCAAATGCTGAGACGGTGAAACAAGCTCTGGTGGATTTAGGTGTCGAACCTCATAAAGTGATTGTCGAAGTATTTCCTAAAGATACCGAAGAAGAAGCACAATTAATCGCGCCCCGCGTTAGAGGGACAAACGTTGTGCTTATAACCAATGCCGATCATATGCCTCGCTCAGTCACCTATTTTGAACGCCAAGGCGTTACTGTACATCCTGCTCCTGCAGGCAACTGGGTAAGAGGTATGCATCAACCTAAAGCATGGGGCTACTACGTGCCAAATGCTAAAGAATTGCAACAAACAACAAATGCTTGGTATGAAACTTTGGGTCGAATCGTGCAGTGGTTCAAAGGCTTGGTATAAAGGATTAATTTAGAGAATTGATGTAAAGAATTGCTCTTAAAGACAGTATCTAAAAGCCCTAATTGATATTAATTAGGGCTATACAGATTAATTAATTGGCATGTTCTTTGGAGCTAAATTTGAAGAATTTCTAGGCTTTTACACAGGATTGTCAATATCAACAAACTCGGCTGAAACGCCCAAATTTTCATTGATATATTCCGCTAAAGCCATCGCCCCATATCGTTCCGTAGCGTGATGACCCGCTGCAAAAAAATGAATATCCATTTCTCTGGCTACATGCGTTGTTTGTTCAGACGCTTCACCAGTAATAAATGCGTCAATGCCCTGTTCTGCCGCCAAATCGATATAACCTTGTCCACCACCGGTACACCATGCAACGGTCTTGATTGACTTATTAGATGGTGGCGCTATGTGTAAACACTCTCTTGCAAGTACTGAGTCGATTTTGGTTTTAAGTTCATCGCCTGTCAGCGCTTTAGCGAAACTTCCTTGCAAAGACACACAGAGCTCATTACCTATTTCCAGTGGGTTAATATCACCAATGTTTAATCGTCTTGCCAATTGTACATTGTTGCCAAGTTCTTCATGTATATCTAAAGGCAAATGATAAGCAAACAAGCTGATGCCGTTATCAATCAACGCTTTTATACGTTGATACTTCATGCCACGAATAACATATGATTCGTTTTTCCAAAAATAACCATGATGTACGACCAAAGCATCAGCCTCGCGCGCAATTGCGGCTTCTATAAGTGATTGCGTTGCCGTTACCCCTGTTACTACTTTATTGATCGTGCCTTTGCCTTCTATTTGAAGACCATTGGGACAAAAGTCTTTGATCCTGTTTGGTGAAAGTAACGCATTTAATTCACGTTCAAAAACGGATAATTTCATGATATTTCCTGTAATGATTCTCATGTATGCTCGGTTTTCAGTAAGACTATGCTCCGGCGACACATGAGTGATAATTTATTTATTTTTATTAGAGCGTGTTGACCTTTGCTGTTCATTTTTGCAGCTGACAGTTTGGCATTTAGACTAGGCAGAGCCTTCGTCGTGTAGTTATTCTCCTCCAGTAAGGCGATAACACAGTATAAATGCCAAACGGGCGCTGCCCGAAGGGTTCAATTGAGCGCGCTTTGCTCATTGTTGCTCGATTTTTACGTAGAACAACTATGCTACAAACCGAGCGCCGCGATCAAAGCACGCTCAAGTTGAACAAAAATTTGTACCTCAAAGATCAACACGCTCTAGTAGCAAATGAGTTTAATAATTTCTAATTTGCTGTGAAGATGGCTCAAGGAAGATTTATATGCATGGATACAACCAACAAGGTCAGTATTGGGATTTGCTGTATAGTTATATGGTATTAGCTGAACATGGTAAGATGCGTAAGGCGGCTGGCGCCTTGAGTGTCAGTACGTCAACGTTAAGCAGGCGTATGGAGAAGCTTGAACTAGTATTGAACATTTCACTTTTTAGAAGACACCCCGATGGTATTGTTCTGACAGAGGAAGGTCGACAACTCGCTGAGCATTGTAAAACGTTAGATAGTAATCTAACGGATATTATCCAATCAATTCGACATTACAATTCAAGTTCACCCAAGATTATTCGTTGCTCTATTGTTGCTGATATCGCAAGGTTTATTGTGCTGCCTCATTTACAAGAATTTTATCGAGACAACGCTAATGTGATGATCGAAATTGATACTGCGATGCAACTCGTGGATTTGGTCAGTGAAGATTGGGATTTGGCGATTCGTTTTTCCCGCCCTGAAAAAGGCGCCTTGGTAGTCAAACGACTAGCGTCGACAAGAATTAGTCTTTACCGGCACAAAGATATGGAAATTGATTTACAGGTGCCCATCCCTTTCATTGGCTGGCACATAAGAGATGCCGACTTTCTCCCCAACAAATTGATTCAAAATGTAGGTAATTGGCACGAAGCTCTAAGGGTTTCAGATTTTTCTGAAGCCTTAGCAGCAATGCAGGCAGGAATTGGCACTGGGTTTATGCCGGATTATGTCGCACGTCAACTCAATGAGTATGTTCCTGTAGCGTTACCCAATACTAATCAGCTAGTCAATATCTGGCTGGTTGTACGTGAGGCTTCTTCACGTCAGCCTCACGTTAGGAAGTTTATGCAATTTATCGACGATATATTGCATCAACACAATGGGTTGAATTTGAACTAACCACGCGAACATGAGTTGTGTTGGTTAAATAGCGCGATTGGTAATCGCGCAACTTTCCCATTTTAAGCGATGAAAATTTCTTCAACGGCGTACGTAAGATCTGCTGGCAGCTCATATTGACAGGCAACGATGTTGCTTTGTATTTGCTCCAATGATGAGACGCCAATCGCAATGTTGCTTACAATATTTCGCGATATCAGCCACGACAACGCCAAAGTGGCCATTGGTACGTCTGCTTCCATACTCAACACTTGTAACTGCTTGGCCTTTTCGAGGTTGGCCGTATTATGATATTTATCTCGCATTTGTTGACTGTAATTGCCTATGAGTGAAGAGGAGGGAATCTGGTTTGTTAAGTTTTTTCCTGCGAGAATGCCCGACGCCAATGGGCTCCAACACATTAACCCTAACCCCTTGGATTCAACAAGCGGTGACAGGTGTTTTTCGACGTAGGCACGCTCTAAAAGTGAATATTCTGCCTGCTCCAAAATTGGCGGTTCGTAGCCCATGCGCTCACAAATATCGTAGGCTGCTATGAGTTGCTCAGCCGTCCATGCACTTGTACCCCAATAAAGAATCTTGCCTTCTCGAATCAAGTCATTGAATGTTCTAATCGTTTCTTGCAGAGGTGTATTGTTGTCATAGCGGTGACAAAGAAAAATATCGATGTAGTTAGTTTGTAATTGTTTCAAGCTATTTGTGACTGACGCTCGTATGTGTTTCCGCGATAGTCCACGATCATTTACGTTGTCGCTCATAGGCCAGTAGCACTTGGTACAGATAACCAGATTGTCGCGGTTTAGCTGGCTAAACACTTTACCCATAGCGGCTTCGGCCGGACCATAGACATCGGCAGTATCGAATGTGGTGACACCATTGTCGACAGCGTATCGAATAATGCTATCGGTTTCTTTTTCATTCAATCGAATGCCAAAGTTTTTCCACCCTCCAACTGATAAGATACTCGTGTATAGACCTGAATGACCAAACTTCCTGTATTTCATAATAAATCCTAATTGAACTGTGGCAACAACAGCCGTCATGTAATGTGGAAACAGTATGAGTGGATAAATAAGCAGGCGCAACGCTCAAGATTGAAACAGCTGTTGCATGATTAGTGTAACGGCAATAGAAAAGTACTATTGCATAGCTAATTGACTATTGGTAGACAAAAAGAATTAATAGATAGGATCTATGAAAAAAAGAGAAGGCACGCAAAGATTACCGTGGGAAATTAGTCAGCAGTATGACCAAGTATAGATAAGCCCCCACTATATCTAAATTCGGTAGTTCCGCTGTCGTAGGTTTCCCCTTAGACCGGTAACTTTGCGTCACTAGTTTTCACTAGTTTTGCCCTTTTCGAGCTTTAGCGGCTCTGATAATCATTATAGGTATAAATATCTTAATGTAAACCTTTTTTGTATTTGCTTGATTAATTTCAGTATTATGCATAGCCTAGTGGTCGAATTTATTTGTCGTTCATCGTTATGGAGTGGCCGTGCTGTCTGAAAATCACGATTCATTTAATCGGATGATTAGCCGCAAACTAATCCAGTGTGTTTTGATTGCTCATTTAGTCTATGCAGCAGCGTCACAAGCTAATATTGTCGAAGACATTAGCCATAATACTGCGCATGTTGATAAATATTACACGATGAACAAAGAAATGCTGCCCTACGATGGTGTAGTTGAACTAGCGACTGCTGTAATTGCTAACCGACAGTATTATGACAAGAACACGATCGCCAAAATGTTTATCTTGTTGGCCGATACCGCTATCAACAAAGGTGCGTTAGCCAAAGCCATGCAATTTGCGCAAGACGGCTTAACGATTGAAGATATTTCGCCTGAACTTGTACTAAATCTAAAGTTAAAAATAGTTCAAGGGCATTACGCTCAAGGTAAATTTCATCAAGCAAAGCAACTATCGATAGAAGCGGTGGCGCTTTCCAGAGAGCTAGATAGTGCACTTTATCGTCTACTTGCCCTTAGTTATCGAGCTATGACTAACGCATTGGTTGGCGAGCATGCGTTAGCTTTTGCCGACTTGCAAGAAGTGGACGACTTATTAAAGGCACATCAAGAATTTTCGGAACACATTGAAGTTATCGAAATTTTAGCATTGTCTCGATTTTATTTAGAGGACTTCGACTCAGCGATCACTTTGTACAATCGCGTGCTCAAGTTGCGCTATGACCTCAATATGAAGCAAAACGTCGAAAAAACTTATTATAGTCTGGCAACTACGTACCTTATGTCGGACCGACTTGAGGATGCATATAACGGCTATTGGGAAGCAAAAAAATACGCAGAACTTGCTGATGCACCCATTCGGCTTGCCTACGCACACTTAGGACTAGGACAGGTGCTGCACCGCATGAACAATTATCAAGAAGCACAACAGGAACTTGTGCAGGCGGAAGCTTTGTTCTCGGTTGAAAACTTATCAAAGCCGTATTTAGATACTCTGATTACACTGGCTAAGAATAGTCTCGCGTTGTCGTTAGAAGACGAATATCAAACTTATTTACTTAGAGCCATGGCGATCGCTGAAAACACAGAACTCACAGCAAAGCAGATCTCATTATTTTCAATGCTTTCATCACTATACGCTGGCAGAGGGGACTATCAAAAAGCATTCTTAGTACAATCGCAATACATCGATTTTTTACTAAAACAGCGTACAAATATAGTTTATACGTCGCCTTTGCGTAATAGTGACCAAAGCAATGACAAAAGCCGTCAGTTGGCATTAGATTTAGCCGAAGCGAGTGATTTGAGGCAATATTATGGGCAAAAATATCAAGGTCAAAAGCAACTTATTTTTGGCCTAGTTGCATTGGCCAGCGTATTAGGTAGTGCACTGATATATTTTTGGTTACGTAGTCGTTCGCTGGAAATGACTAAAAAGATGGATGAAGTAGATCAACGTACCGACGCAGTAGCGAGCCCGTCGCAAACCAAGTACTTGTATCAACACAATTTCAAAATGGCACGGAAGTATGAATTTCCGTTAGCCATAGGTTATTTGTCGATCGATAACTGGCAGGAAATGACCTTTCAGTTTAACAAAAAAACCATCGATGAAGTCGCCAAAACTATGGCATTGCTGATTAACGAACAAGCGGGGGAATTTGATTGTGTAGGCCTCATAAATGATGGAGAATACCTCATACTTTGCCCTCACCAACAATTGTCAGAGTTACAATCTAAGCTAATGTTACTATCGAAAGCATTACAAGCGAGATTTTTCGCGAATTTAGGCGATTTTTCTGTAAAAATTAGCTATGCTTTCGACTCGCCTGGCGTTCAAGATATAGACCCCTATATTTTCTTATCTAGATTAAGCGAATCTACCCGCGCGGAGTATACTCAATTTAAGACTTAGGAATGTTATGATTTTCTTTCTTGCAGTAATTGCTATTTTCGTTATTACCAGTGTGTATTTTTACTTTAGAGCAGAAAGCTTACAAAACCAGTTGGTAAACTTGCGTCGAGAATTATCGACCGTGAAAAAAGAATCCAAAGTTCTCGTAGACTCTATGGCGATGATAGCCAAGAAAAATGAAGACTTTGCGAAATTTCGTATTCAAAAAATTCGTGAAGCAAGCCCCGAAGAGTCTGAAGTCTATGTTTACCTATACCCTTTGATTAGCAATTATTCAGCTATTTTTATTGAATGTGCTAAGGCGAATGGGCTAGTACACAGCATGGCTAAAAAGTGTTTTGATAGTTTTGAACCGGGTAGCTATGGCAGGTTTAAGTCATTTATCGGAAAGCAAAATGTTGAAGTTAAACGCATGTGGAACAGTAACAACCTTAATGGCTTCATGACGTTTATCGAGGCGATGCTTCGAGAGCAAGAAAGACAGCAACAACAAATGAAAGAACCCCAGATACTAAAAGAGCGCTCTGCTTGAGCGCTCTTTTAGTTGGTATAATTTGTTCGCAAATTAATAGTGAATAATTACGGGCGAATCACTATCTCTGGAGAGGTATTAATTTCGCCGTCATCAGTAATGGTTGCAGCATTACTGTCACAAAGCAAAACAGCTAAGCTACCGGCATTACTATTTCGAATAAATGCCAAGTCATATCCAAACTGAGTGAGACTGCTTGCCGCAAATTTCTGCGCTAAAGACAGCTTATCCCATAAGTTTGATTTTTCTGGTGTGTATTGTCTTCTTTCTAACAATACTTCTCTATCAACTACCGCTTGCACAATGGCCTCTTTTGACTTTTGAATAAACATTAATACGACGTTATACAACAAACGGTATCTTAATTTGATTAATATTTCAACATTTGAATTGTGTAGATAACAACTTTTACAACTGATAGTACCAGTTTAATTAATGAGATATTCTATGAATTAAACGACTTAGTGTGAAATTTGTTATTATTCGAGAAACTTTTTAGCGTTAAAAAAATTGCGCTTGCTTGAACGCTAAAGACTAATACCTATTTAGATGACAATACATAACTAGTTAAAGAAATTGTGGGGGAAGTATAAACAGGCTTCTATAATTGTCATCAACAACTCTAATAAAGTGAGAAAACCATGAGTAAAGTGTTAGACCAACTATTGGCATTGCTGAAACTGGAAACTATTGAGCAAGGAATTTACCGAGGTCAGAGTCAAGATCTAGGATTTAGAGCATTATTTGGTGGTCAGGTAATGGGACAAGCACTGTCAGCAGCTCAAGAAACGATTGCTGCCGAACGTTATGTTCATAGTTTGCACTCATATTTCTTACGACCAGGTGATGCATCTAAGCCTGTGGTTTATGAAGTTGAAAATATTAGGGACGGTAAAAGCTTTGGTACTCGACGCGTGAAAGCGATACAAAACGGCAATGTGATCTTTTATCTAACGGCGTCGTTTCAGGAAATCGAGCAGGGGTTTGATCATCAAGACCCTATGCCAAACGTTGCTGGGCCTGATGAATTGCCGTCAATAAGTGACTTCATTTTTGATCATCAAGAATATATCCCTGAAAATGTTCGCGGCAAATTTCTATCTGAGAAGCCGATAGAATTGAGACCTGTTGAACAGTACAACTGGGTCAAACCCGTAAAAACACACCCTAAATGCCACATGTGGATAAAGGCGAATGGTAATATGCCAGATGACCTTCGCATTCATACGTATATGCTGGCATACACCTCAGATTTTCATTTCTTACCCACCGCACTGTTCGCACATGGCAAGAGTCATTGGCAGCCAAACTTTCAGATTGCGACTATAGATCATGCTATGTGGTTCCATCGTCCATTTCGCATGGATGAATGGCTATTGTATGTGATGGAAAGCCCAACGGCGATCAGTGGCAGAGGTTTAGTGCGAGGGCAAATTTTCAGTCAGTCGGGTGATTTAGTTGCAACGACTATGCAAGAAGGGGTTATTCGCCAACGGTAAATAAATACAACAATGGTTCAAGTGAGCAAAAGCGTGATTTGCTCACTTGCTTAGGACTGATTATTGGTGATTACGATATGCGCGCCAATCGCTACCAGTAGGATGTTGAAACAGTCGAATATCAAAAATTGGTGCCATGGCATACAAGTGGTCAAAGATATCGGCTTGTATCCCTTCATAGTTCACCCATTTCTGATCATTACTAAAAAAATATAGCTCTAGTGGTAAGCCACTGCCAGTTGATGGTAGTTGGCGCACCATGCACGTCATATCAGGATGTACTTTAGGGTGTTGTTGTAAATAGGCCGTAACATAGGCACGAAACGTCCCAACGTTTGTCAGTTGTCTTTGGTTTAGCTCACGCACAGTCTCGGAAAACTTTGCATTGTGTTCGTCGAGTTCTTGTTGTTTCATGCTTAGATAATCTTCCAATAACACAATTTTTCTGAGTTTCGCTATGTCGTCTGCTTGATAAAAGCGAATTGATGAAACATCAACGGTGATTGTGCGCTTGATCCTACGTCCGCCAGATTGGAACATATCGCGCCAGTTCTTGAATGAACCGCTAATCAAAGCATAGGTTGGTACTGTGGTTACAGTATTATCAAAATTTCTTACTTTTACTGTATTCAAACCAATTTCGAGTACATCACCATCGGCACCGTATTGTGGAATTTCAATCCAGTCACCGGGGGCTACCATTTTATTAGCGGAGATCTGAATACTAGCCACTAATCCTTTAATAGTATCCTGGAACACGAGTAATAAAACCGCAGTTAAGGCACCTAAACCACTCAACAAATAAATGGGTGACCGATCAATAATAAATGACACCGCAAGAATTGTCGCGACCAGATAGACTAACAGTTTGACAACTTGAATACTGGCGTTCAGTGGCAAGTATCTTTCTTTAGCGTGTTCTTCACCTGCACTCTTAATAACGTTGAGAATAGCATCGATGATCCGCGCTATTTGAAATGTCACCGCAATCTTCGCCAACGTGATGACTACGTCCTGTAGAACTGAAGGCGTCTTAGTAAATAGTGGCGCTAACAAAAATAGCAGCACCATAGGTGTGAGCATAGCAATACGAGAAAATACGTGATGCTGATGTAAAAAATCATCCCAGGTATTTTTAGAGCGCTTAATCAAGCGCTCAATTACGACAAGTATATAATGCTTGGCAATATAGAACCCTAAAATACAAACACATAAAATAGCCAGTAAGCCGAGTAGCATTACGGTCATTGCTAAGTGCTGCTGTGGTACGTAAGGTGAAATCCATGACGACAATGCTGATAACATCGCAATTCCTATCTATTTTGTTGTTCTAATTGTTCCAGCAATTGGTCTTTTTCTTGCCAAATCTCACTTACCCATTGCTGAAAGTTAATTTTATATGCGCGATCATTAACATAGTCACCAATCAACTGAGGTTCAATATCTTTTGTGTCGACGACTACATTAATATCGGTTACTTTGCCTAGCAAAAAGTCGGCAAAGCTCGGAGTGCCGTGAGGGTAATGAATTGTCACATTCAACACTTTATTCAGACTTTCGCCCATTGTTGAAATGACAAAGCCGATACCACCTGCTTTAGGCTTTAGTAAATGTTTGTAAGGTGAGTTTTGCTTACTATGCTTCACTGGTGTAAAGCGAGTTCCTTCAATAAAGTTCATGATACTCACAGGCTTATGGCGAAATTTCTCACATGCCTTTTTCGTGGTTTCGATGTCTTTGCCTTTAAGGTGAGGGTTCTTTTTAATAAAGCTTTGGCTATAACGTTTCATGAACGGAAAGTCGAGTGCCCACCATGCAATGCCCAAAAAAGGCACATATAAGAGTTCTTTTTTAAGGAAAAATTTTAAAAATGGCACCTTGCCATGTAATACACGCTGTAGGACAACAATATCTACCCACGTTTGGTGGTTGCAAATCACTAAATACCATTGGTTGGTTTCTAACTTTTGTATACCTTGCACATGCAATTTGACTCGCGTGAAAAGCTTTTGATTGAGCGTGTTCACCGCGACCCAGGCACTCGCCATATGATCTAATAGGTAGCTAAACAACTTTTGCATTAGGTTGAAAGGTAACAAAGCTTTCAATAGTGAACAAATAACTATTGGCAATAACCAAAAGAGCGTATTAACGGCATATAAAGAGAAAGACAACAAACCAATTAAAGGTGCAGGTAAAAAATTCAACATATCGCTTTTAATTGAAGTGATTATAAAGTCACCATAATAATGTGAATCAAGGTGACTTTCAGTAAAAAATTGCTGAATGAGCATTAATTATCACTCGTTTTGATATTTTTTGTGCACAAAGAGGTATTAATAGTGATCCAATATGTCTGAAGTATGCACTTGTATCAATTCACTGTATATAAACAGCGGGCTGATATCAATCTAACTAAAGTGTTGAATTTTAATCAATCGGCGCATCATGTGGCGGTAATTCGCTAAAATACCAATGGTAGACCAGATAAAAAACACGACTAGTAATACATATTCCATTAGATTGCAGAAAATACCGTTCTAATCTAGAAAATCGACAAAAGTTGTTTGCCAAAGCACCAGTATTCAGGGCATTCTAAGGAAGGGTATTAATGGGAGAGGATAAATGAATTTTAATCGTGTTGTAATTAAAGTAGGTAGTGCCTTAATCGCCCCTGAAAATAAAGGGTGCAGTGGTAAATATACCTTATCTATCGCACGCTTTATCACTGAGTGTCATTTAGCGGGTAAAGAAGTAATTTTAGTGTCGTCTGGCAGCGTTGCTGCGGGTCGACAGTTAATACAACACGGCTCTCCCACCCCCTCTATCCCCACCAAACAAGCTATGGCGGCAGTCGGTCAAATGCAGATGATGGCTAATTGGCAACGATTTTTTGATGTGCCCTGCAGCCAGTTACTCATCACTCACGGTGATTTAAAAGACAGACAACGCTATATCAACATCAAGAACACGTTGCGTATTTTGCTGGAAAATCGCGTCTTACCAATAGTGAACGAGAATGATACGGTTGCCACCGAAGAGTTAAAGGTTGGCGACAATGACAATCTGGCGGCATTAGTCGCCCTAGTCAGCGAAGCGGATTGCTTGATTATTCTTAGTGATGTTGCTGGAGTTTATGATGAAGATCCTCGCGTGAACCCTAACGCCAACTTAATTCCTGACATTGACCAGATTACGCCCGAGGTATATGCCTTGGCTGGGGCAACAAACAACCATATTGCCACTGGCGGTATGAAAACCAAAATTCAAGCTGCCGAGAAAGCCGTCGACAATGGCATTGTCACTTATATTGTCAACGGTAGTGACAGTCACGTATTCGATCAATTATTGAAAGGCAATAATCCGGGCACGTGTTTTAATGCAAAACAAGGTGTAAGCAAAGCACGCAAACATTGGCTAAAGCATACGCTGAAAAGTAATGGCCAGATTCATTTAGACAGTGGTGCTGTTCAGGCGGTCGTGAACAAGGGCGCTTCGTTGTTGTCGTCAGGGATTGTATCCGCGGTAGGGGATTTTGTTGCCGGCGAATCTGTCGATCTTCTCGATAGCGCTTCAGGCAATATCATTGCTAAAGGAATTTGCCAGTACAATAGCCAAGATTTAGCCAAAATTAAAGGTCTTAAGAGTGACCAAATACTCGCCGTGCTGGGCTATTGCCCGAGTAAAGTGATTGTTCATCGTGATGATTTAGTCGTTGTATAAATGAGAGAAAACTTATGACCTTTGATATCGTTTCAGCAGCACGTGCTGCGAAAGTGGCATCGCGCCAAATTGCCCAACTCACCACAACGCAAAAAAATACGTTATTAGCTGAAATTGCTGACCATATTGAGGCACGCTCGCAATTTATCTTGAGTGAAAACAGCAAAGACATTGATGCTGGTCGCGACAAGGGCTTATCAGAAGCTATGCTTGACCGTCTATTACTCACGGAAAGCCGTGTTGCAGACATTGCCAATGCCATTCGTGAAATTGTGCAATTACCAGACCCGGTGGGTAAAATTAGTGATCTCAATGTAAGACCAAACGGTATTCAAGTAGGGCAAATGACGATTCCGTTAGGCGTTATTGCCATGATTTACGAAGCAAGGCCAAATGTTACTGCAGAAGCTGCGGCTTTGTGCATTAAATCTGGCAATGCGGTGATCTTGCGAGGTGGTTCAGAAGCACTGCATAGCAATATTGCCCTAGCAACGTGTTTGCAAGAAGCTTTAGCGGGCGCCAATATTAACAGTCATGTTGCGACGGTGATTCCCGATACTAATCGAGACGTTATCAATTCGCTATTGCAACAACGAGACTCGATCGATTTGGTGATACCACGTGGTGGCGAAGGGCTCATTCGCTATGTCACCGAAAACAGTCAAATTCCGGTAATTCAACATTTTAAAGGTGTCTGCCACTTATATATTGATAAGTACGCTGATATAGATAAAGCGATCAACATTCTTATTAATGGAAAAACGCAAAAACCAAGTGCTTGTAATGCTTTTGAAACGCTATTAGTGCACGCGGATATTGCTGAACATTTCTTACCACTAGCAGCCAAAGCATTGGCTGAGCAGCAAGTGAAAGTGCACGCGTGTGCAGTGTCTCATTCCTATTTTAGCGAGGCAGAACTGGCGACAGATGAAGATTATCATGCAGAGTACTTAACGTATGAAATCGCTATTCGTGTAGTACCATCATTTGATGACGCCATTACACATATTAACGAGTTTACTTCAGACCATACTGAGGTCATCGTTAGTCAGGATATTTCCCGCGCGCAGGCTTTCGTACGCCAAATTAACTCATCGGTGGTGATGATAAATGCTTCATCGCGTTTTTCAGATGGTGGCCAGTTAGGACTAGGTTCTGAAATTGGTATTTCCACTAGTAAGCTCCATGCGTATGGCCCGATGGGATTAGACGCGCTGACGACGAAAAAATTTGTTGTCTATGGTGATGGGCAAGTACGCAATTAAGGCTATTGTTATTCTTGGCCCAAATAAAAACGGCGTTACTTATTTAGTAACGCCGTTTTTCATTTGCTGTAATTTTAGCCTAAATTAGCTTCGACGATACGTTTCATGTCGGTCATGTAGCCACGTAATTCTTTACCGACGGTTTCAACACCGTGGCTACGAATAGCGTCATTTATTTCGATTAAACGTACATTATCAACGCCGTTTGAGCTGTCCTTTAGCCCTTCACCTAAGTCTTCAGGTGTTAGTTTAGACACAAAATCTTTAAGCAATGGCACTGCGGCATGGCTGAATAAGTAGTTACCATATTCAGCGGTATCCGAAATAACCACGTTCATTTCGTATAGCTTGTTACGGGCGATACAGTTTGCGATTAGTGGTGTTTCGTGTAGTGATTCATAGTAGGCAGATTCTTCAATAATACCCGCTTCAACCATCGCTTCAAATGCCAGCTCAACACCTGCTTTGATCATGGCAACAATGAAAATACCCTTGTCGTAGTATTCCTGTTCGTTGATCTCCGCATCTGAATCTGGTGCTAGCTCGAATGAAGTCTCTGCAGTTTCTGCTCGCCATTTTAATAGGTTAGCATCGTCATTAGCCCAGTCTTCCATCATAGTGGCAGAGAAGCGGCCTTCGATGATGTCGTCCATGTGCTTTTCAAATAAGGGTCGTAAAATTACTTTTAACTGTTCTGACATATCAAACGCGCGGATTTTCGCTGGGTTTGATAAGCGATCCATCATGTTGGTGATACCGCCATGTTTAAGGCCTTCAGTGGTAACTTCCAAACCATATTGAATCAGTTTTCTGGCATACGCTGGATCAGCGCCATTTGCCACCATTTGCTCGTGACCTAAAATGGCCGCAGTTTGCAACATACCACAAAGAATGGTTTGCTCGCCCATTAAGTCTGATTTAACTTCGGCGATAAATGACGATTCTAATACGCCAGCACGGTCACCACCAGTTGCTGATGCATAGGCTTTCGCAATGGCTAATCCATTACCTTGTGGGTCATTCTCTGGGTGTACAGCAATTAGCGTTGGTACACCAAAACCACGCTTGTATTCTTCACGTACTTCGGTACCTGGACACTTAGGTGCAACCATGATCACTGTAATATCAGGGCGAATTTGCATGCCTTCTTCCACGATATTAAAACCGTGAGAATAAGACAAAGTTGCGCCTTGTTTCATCAATGGCATTACGGCTGATACTGCAGAAGTATGCTGTTTATCTGGCGTTAGGTTTAACACTAAATCTGCCTGAGGAATGAGTTCCTGATAAGTGCCAACTTTAAAGCCGTTATCTGTCGCCCATTGGTACGACTGACGTTTTTCGGCAATCGCCGCATCACGTAAAGCGTAAGAGATGTTCAAGCCAGAGTCGCGCATGTTTAACCCTTGATTGAGTCCTTGTGCACCACAACCGACAATGACGATATTCCAATCTTTGATGAATTGGCAACCGTCAGTAAACTCTTCGCGTTTCATAAAGCGACATTTACCTAATTGCGTTAATTTTTCACGTAAACTCAAGGTGTTAAAATAATTGCTCATTGGTGTACTCCTACTGGTTGGCCGTATTCTTTCAGCCTATCAGGATAATTTCTTTCATTAAAAATAGATGACTTTCGCATCTTAGCGAATATTTCGTATTGCTTAAAATGAATTATTTGCACAACTACGTTGCGTTTTGTGCAACAATAATGTTTGTCGAGGCAAATATAGGAGATTTACTTTGGATTTTAAGTCATTGCGCTTGTTTGCAGATCTTGCAAATTCACTGCATTTCACAAAAACTGCGGAATTAAATCATGTTAGCCCTTCCACCTTGAGTCGGGCAATACAGCGCATAGAGCAAGAATTGGGATGTGAGTTATTGCATCGCGATAATCGTACTGTTGTGCTGACCGAAGCGGGACAAAAGTTTAGACAGTTTGCGGAACAGCAGTTAGAGCATTGGCAACAAATTCAGCGCGTCTTGAAGCAAGAGCAAGTGCAACTAACGGGTAAGCTTCATGTGTTTTGTTCTGTGACTGCGGCCTATAGCCACTTGCCCGATATGTTAGACAAGTTTAGACGTATTCATCCATTGGTTGAAATTGTACTTACCACTGGCGATGCCGCAGATGCGTTAACCCAAGTCAAAAATCAGACGGTAGATATCGCGATAGCTGCGAAACCTGAAAAACTCTCATCCAGCATGCATTTTCATCATCTCGCAGATATTCCACTACAGCTCATTGCCCCATCGTTGAGTTGCCAAGTAACACAGCAATTACAACAATCGTCAATCAACTGGCTGCAAATTCCGTTTATTTTGCCTGAGCATGGGCCAATGCGGTTACGATTTGATCGTTGGTTTCGTCGTAATCACCATGGCAAGCCGAATATTTACGCCACAGTCTCAGGACATGAAGCATTGGTGAGTATGGTTGCATTGGGCTGTGGCATAGGGTTTGCGCCAGAAGTCGTAATTGAAAACAGTCCCGTCAAAGAACGGGTGCAAATTCTTAACAATCAGGGAGAAATTGCACCATTTGAACTTGGTGTATGTTGCTTAACGGCTAACCAAAGTCAGCCATTAATTCGTGCATTTTTTGCCGCTATTATTGGTGGCTAAACGGCAACGGCCTCTGTGAGATGGCGTAATATGCGATCCATGGCGCGATAGGACAATGCTTCAATTAAGTGTTCGTGCAAAATGGCCGGTTTTTCTTCCATATCGGCCAGTGTGCGAGAAATTTTCAAAATCTTGTGGTGAGCGCGAGTAGATAGGCCAAGTTTTTCAATGGCGAGCTCGAGAAACTCATTGTCGTCGTTGGTTAGTTTGCAATGTTCACGAATTTCCGCACTGCTCAGGTGTGCATTCGACTTGCCTTGACGAGCGAGCTGTAAATTTCGACAGGCACGTACACGAGCGCGAATCATGATTGACGATTCACTGGCTTCTAGGTTTTTAGCCCACATGCCACGCGGCAATCTTGCTACTTCGATTTGTAAATCAATGCGGTCGAGGAACGGGCTCGACAGGCGATTAAGGTAACGTAATACTTGTTCTGGTGTGCTGCGGTTGTCGTTGTAAAATCCCGTAGGACTTGGATTCATGGCAGCAACCAACTGAAAACATGCGGGATAACTTTGCTTGTGGAGCGCACGGGAAATTGTTACTTCTCCAGACTCCAGTGGTTCGCGTAGTACATCCAGCACCCGCCTTTCGTACTCGGGTAATTCATCGAGAAATAATACGCCATTGTGCGCCAGTGAAACTTCGCCCGGTCTTGGATTACTGCCACCCCCGATTAACGCAGCGGCAGACGCGGTATGGTGCGGTGCACGAAATGGCCGGGCTAGCCATGATTGCAAATTAATTTCTTGTTGTGAAATGGAATGAATCGCGGCTGTCTCCAAGGCTTCCTCTTGCGTCATTTGCGGTAAAATTCCGGGTAAACGACTAGCTAGCATGGTTTTTCCTGTGCCCGGAGGCCCAATAAACAACAAGTTATGACCACCACTGGCGGCAATTTCGAGCGCACGTTTTGCCAATGGTTGGCCTACAACATCGCTCATGTCAGGGCCAAAACTTTCTACGTCTTCCAGCGATGGCGGGCCCTGATTGATTAGCGGTAGCGCATTTTGTTTGAGCAGGTGGGGTAGTAGCTGTTTCAGATGCATCAGCGGGTGGATATTGACTTCTGACACCCAGCTGGCCTGCTCAGCATTTTGCTCGGGCAGTACCAGTGTGCGGTTAGCTTGCTTGCAAGCTAGCGCAATTGGAATTTCGCCCTTAATGGCGCGAAGCTCGCCAGACAAACCTAACTCACCAGTAAATTCATAGTGGCTAATTTGTTCCTTGGGGAGCTGCTCTGATGCGACTAAGATACCAACGGCCATGGGCAAGTCAAAGCGCCCACCTTCTTTGGGAAGGTCAGCAGGTGCGAGGTTGATGGTTATGCGCTTAGCTGGAAATTCGAAACCGCAATTTAAAATTGCGCTGCGAATGCGATCTTTGGCTTCCCTAACAGAAGTTTCAGGAAGCCCTACGATATTAAACGCAGGGAGACCGTTGGCGATATGAACTTCAACATTAACTAAAGGTGACTCTAAGCCTACACAGGCGCGGCTAAAAATATTTGCAAGTGACATATAAAATCCATTTTAAAGTGTCGTCCTAGTGAACTGATTCTAGTCGGTAATTTCAATTTGCGCGAATTCGTATATAACAAAATGTATCCACTCGGTTAAAAAAAGTACTAAAAAAAATCCTTGCGCTGAATCTTAGAGCTATGGTACTAATTTAAAAAGAAGGCGAAATACGCCATTACTTAATTTGAAATATTCAGAAAAATTTTATAAATATGCAAAACTTTAGCTCAGTGATTATTAACATTCTCGTCGTGGTGATTATTAAATCAGCGCGGGAATGTTTGCTGAGCTAAAGAAAAGGCTTATTGAATAAACCCCCGCTTCGAAAGAACCGGGGGTTTTTTATTTCTTAAAATTTAACGTTTAGCTCATTTACCGAATAGCACAGGAGAAAAAAACTTAATAATTATACTTTGTTAAGTTTTTGAAAATGAACATGGTTAGCAACAATAGATACACAGGCGGAACACTCTTATTTGACGTTATGCAACGTCATGGCGTGCAACATGTTTTTGGCTATCCGGGTGGCGCAATTATGCCGATTTACGATGCGCTATATGACAGTGAAGTAACGCATTTCTTGTGTCGTCATGAGCAAGGGGCGGCGTTTTCCGCTATTGGCTATGCACGTGCATCAGGCAAAGTAGGTGTGTGTCTTGCGACATCAGGCCCAGGGGCAACAAATCTTATAACCTCATTGGCCGATGCGATGGCTGACTCTATTCCTGTAGTTGCAATCACGGGGCAAGTGCCAACGACAGCAATGGGCTCTGATGCGTTTCAGGAAGTGGATATCTTTGGCTTGTCGCTGGCGTGTACCAAACATTCTTTTCAAGTACGTAGTGTGAACGAACTAGAAGCAACACTCGAGCAAGCCTTTGAAATAGCGATGTCTGGTAGACAGGGCCCAGTGTTAGTTGATATCCCGAAAGATATTCAGATCGCAGAAGCGCCTAAAATGCGAGAAGTTGCAGTTAACTTCGGTAAAAATTCAGAAAATGAGCCGGCAAATGTAGGGAAGGCGCTAGCATTGCTAAGTCAGGCTACTAAACCAGTATTGTATGTTGGTGGTGGAGTCGGCATGGCAAACGCCGTCAATGAATTACGTGAGTTCATGAAAGTTACTCGGCTACCAAGTGTGGCGACGTTGAAAGGGTTAGGGGCAATTGATCCTAATGATGAAGCTTACTTGGGTATGTTGGGCATGCATGGTACGAAAGCGGCCAATTTAGCGGTTCAACAGAGTGATTTATTAATTGCAGTAGGCGCGCGTTTTGATGACCGTGTAACAGGCAAACTCAAAGAATTTGCGCCAAACGCTAAAGTTATTCATTTTGATATCGATCCTGCGGAAATCAACAAACGCCGCTTTGCAGATGCCCCCGTTGTTGGCGATCTTAAATACAGCCTGCCGTCGCTGGCAATGCCAGTAGAGGTAGATGATTGGTATCAAACATGTGTAGCAATGAAGTCGCAGTACGACTGGGATTATAATCATCCTGGACAATCAATATACGCTCCTGCGGTATTAAAAGAAGTCAGTGAGAGAATGCCTGCTAATAGTGTGGTGACGACTGATGTCGGACAACATCAAATGTGGTCTGCACAACATATGCAGTTTGACCAGCCGAGTAACTTTTTAACCAGTGGCAGCATGGGTACGATGGGGTTTGGCTTACCAGCAGCGATTGGTGCGCAGATAAGCCGACCTACCGATACAGTGATAGCGGTATCTGGCGACGGTTCGTTCATGATGAATGTACAAGAAATGTCAACGATTAAGCGTTTTCAGCTGCCTGTAAAAATCGTTTTAATCGACAACGCTAAGCTCGGCATGGTGCGCCAGTGGCAGGATTTATTTTTCCAAGGCCGCCTTAGTGAAACCGATTTATCTGACAACCCTGATTTCGTGATGCTGGCTAATGCCTTCGACATTAAAGCGCGAGAGATCACCACTAAAGACCAAGTGACAGAAGCAATTACTGAAATGCTTAACCATGATGGTCCGTATTTATTACAAGTAAAAATTGATGCCGCCGACAATGTATGGCCGCTTGTTCCCCCAGAAACAGCTAACGATAAAATGATGGAGAGTACCTAATGACACAGCACACTTTACGGATCAGCGCTAATGATCAACCAACGGTACTTGAGCGTTTACTTCAAGTGACACGCTATCGTGGATTTACGGTTACTGGGATGACGATGTTTCCTAGTGAGAATAGTGAAAAGCTTGATATCGAACTTACTGTTAATAGTGAACAATCAATCGAACATTTGCATCATCAGATTCATAAGCTTTTTGATGTTGAACAGGTACATGTAGAAACAAAATAGTAGTTCGTCGATAGGACAATTATTGCAATGCAAACTAAGCTTTCATTGACTAAGGCTTAACTAATTTTAACACGCGAAAGGAGCGAAAAATGGCAAAAGTAAGTGCGGAACATATATGGTTTAATGGTGAAATTATGCCTTGGCAGAATGCCACCGTACATGTCATGAGCCATGCGTTGCACTATGGATCGTCTGTATTCGAAGGAATACGAGCATATGAAACACATAAAGGCACTTGTATTTTTAGGCTGCGCGAACATATCGAGCGCTTGTTTAATTCGGCCAAAATTTATCGTATGAACATACCTTTTACTCAGGAAGCAGTGATTGCGGCATGCAATACTATGGTGGAAGAAAATAATTTATCTTCCGCCTATCTTCGTCCGCTAGCGTTTCTGGGGGATGTGGGTATGGGGTTGCGCCCACCTGTAGACGCCAAGGCTGATTTAATGATTGCCGCTTTTGCTTGGGAGGCCTACCTTGGGAATGAAGCAATTAACGAAGGCGTTGATGTCGGCGTTTCTAGTTGGAATCGACTCGCGCCCAACACTATGCCAACTGCAGCCAAAGCCGGCGGTAATTATTTATCGTCGCAGTTGATCTCGATGGAGGCAGCGCGACATGGTTATACCGAAGGTATTGCACTGGATATTAATAACTATGTGAGCGAAGGTGCGGGACAGAATTTATTTCTAGTGCGCAATGGCGTGATTTATACACCACCGTCAACCGCTTCGATTCTGCAAGGGTTAACGCGAGATGCGGTCTTTACCTTAGCGGCGGAACTTGGCTACACGGTAAAAGAAGAGGCAATTTCACGCGAAGCGTTATATTTAGCCGATGAGTTTTTTATGACCGGCACAGCTACCGAAATCGTGCCGGTTAGAAGCGTTGATCGAATGCCCGTAGGTAGCGGAAAACGTGGACCAGTCACTGAAGCGTTGCAAAAAGCTTTCTTTGGCCTATTTGACGGTTCAACAGAAGACAAGTGGGGTTGGTTAACACCAACGGCATAAAAATACGCACCTTGGCTGATTTAACCGGCCAAGGTGCTATCTTGCTATCACTTCGCAGTATTGCTTTGTTAATGTGCTTACATAGCCGATTAACAAAACACTATTGATTACGGAAAAATGTACTATGCCCAAATTACGTTCAGCAACATCAACACAAGGTCGAAACATGGCAGGGGCACGCGCATTATGGCGTGCAACGGGTATGAAAGATGGCGACTTTGGTAAGCCAATTATTGCGGTGGTTAATTCGTTTACGCAATTTGTGCCTGGACACGTACATCTCAAAGATATGGGGCAATTAGTCGCAGGAGCAATAGAGGAAGCAGGTGGCGTTGCCAAAGAATTCAATACGATAGCAGTGGATGATGGTATTGCGATGGGTCACAGTGGCATGTTGTACAGTTTACCGTCACGCGATCTAATTGCTGATTCGGTCGAATACATGGTCAATGCGCATTGTGCCGATGCCATGGTATGTATCTCTAACTGTGACAAAATCACCCCTGGCATGATGATGGCAGCGATGCGCTTAAATATTCCAGTGATTTTTGTTTCTGGTGGTCCAATGGAAGCGGGTAAAACTAAGCTTTCTGATCAAATCATAAAGCTTGATTTAGTAGATGCCATGATCCAAGGGGCAGATCCTACGGTGTCTGATGAACAAAGTGAGCAAGTAGAACGTTCTGCATGCCCAACGTGCGGCTCATGTTCTGGCATGTTCACTGCTAACTCAATGAACTGTTTGGCGGAAGCGCTAGGATTGGCACTCCCTGGTAACGGCTCAATGTTAGCAACGCATGCCGATCGTAAGCAGCTGTTCTTGCGTGCAGGTAAAGAAATATTATCGCTAGCTAAGCGTTACTATGAGCAAGATGATGAATCAGTATTGCCTCGAAATATCGCTAACAAAGCCGCATTTGAAAACGCCATGTGTTTAGACATTGCCATGGGCGGATCGACCAACACCGTATTGCATTTGTTAGCGGCGGCGCAAGAAGCCGATATTGACTTTACGATGGACGATATCGATCGTTTATCTAGACTAGTTCCACATTTGTGCAAAGTTGCGCCATCAACGCAGCAATATCACATGGAAGATGTTCATCGCGCCGGCGGTGTGGTTTCCATTTTAGGTGAGTTAGCACGTGCTAACTTGCTAGATACCAGCGTGAAAAATGTATTGGGAATTAGTTTAGAAGAATTACTCGCGAAATATGACATAACGGTGACCCAAGATGAGGCGGTGAAGTCTTTTTATCGTGCAGGTCCTGCCGGCATTCGTACTACGCAGGCGTTTAGTCAAGACTGTCGCTACGACACTTTGGATGACGATCGTCAAAATGGCTGTATTAGAACCCGTGAACACGCATTTTCACAAGATGGCGGCTTAGCCGTGTTGTCTGGCAATGTCGCGCTGGACGGTTGTATTGTTAAAACCGCAGGCGTTGCCGAAGATAATCTGATATTTACCGGCCCTGCGCATGTATTTGAAAGCCAAGATGACGCCGTAGAAGGCATTTTGTCTGGCAAGGTGGTTGCTGGTGAGGTAGTGGTCATTCGTTATGAAGGGCCTAAAGGTGGTCCAGGCATGCAAGAAATGCTGTACCCAACGACCTACTTGAAATCTATGGGGCTAGGCAAGCAATGTGCACTAATTACTGATGGGCGATTTTCTGGCGGAACATCTGGCTTATCAATAGGTCACATTTCGCCTGAAGCGGCTAATGGAGGTGCTATCGCCTTAGTCGAAAATGGCGATATTATTCATATCGACATTCCTAGCCGAGAAATTTCCTTACAGGTGAGCGAAGTTGAGTTGAATAACAGACGTGAAGCAATGGAAGCTAAAGGTGCGAAAGCATTTAAGCCTGAGAATCGCGTGCGTCCAATTAGCTATGCATTGAAAAACTACGCCATGTTAGCGACCAGTGCAGACAAAGGCGCGGTGAGAAACCGACAGTTATTAGATGGTGAAGTCAATGACTAGTGCAAACCCTCAAACACAAACAATAGAACAATTGCAAGATGTCAGTTTGCACTACCTACGCAAAATATTATTGGCACCTATTTACGATTTAGTCGTAGAAACGGAACTGACGCCATTAACTAAACTGTCGACTAAACTGGGTCACAATATTCTGCTAAAACGCGAAGATCAGCAACCGGTGCATTCGTTTAAGTTACGAGGTGCCTACAACAAATTGGTGAGTCTTTCTGAACAGCAAAGTATGCACGGTGTGATTGCGGCTTCAGCGGGAAATCATGCGCAAGGTTTGGCGTTAGCGGCGCAAAAGCTGGGCATTAGGGCGACTATTGTGATGCCGATCACCACGCCTGATATCAAAGTGGAAAATGTCCGTCGTCTTGGCGCAGAAGTACGATTAGTCGGCAAAAGTTTCAATGAAGCACAAGCAGCATCGCTCGACTATGCAGCTAACGAAAACAAAACCTATATTCATCCATTTGATGATGAAGACGTTATTGTTGGTCAGGGCACAGTAGCTAAAGAGCTGTTGCAGCAACAACCACAATGTGACGTGGTATTTGTGCCTGTTGGTGGTGGTGGCTTGCTGGCCGGCATGGCGGTTTATCTTAAGCAATTGCGTCCTGACATTAAAATTGTCGGTGTTGAAGCAAACGATTCTGCTTGCTTGAAAGCTGCAATGGATAGCGGTAATCCTGTCGATCTACAACAAGTGGGCTTATTCGCTGATGGCGTCGCAGTAAAACGCATTGGAGAACATACATTTGAGTTAATCCGCCAGTACTGTGATGACGTGATCACGGTAAGTACAGACGAAATATGTGCTTCAATCAAAGACATTTTTGAACAAACGCGCGTAATTGCAGAACCTGCAGGGGCGTTGTCACTGGCTGGGCTGCAAAAATATTGCCAACAAAGTGATGTAATTAACGAGTCACAAACTTTAGTTGCGGTATTATCTGGCGCCAACATGAATTTTCACAGTTTGCGTTATGTGTCAGAACGCTGTGAATTGGGTGAAGAAAAAGAAGCGGTGCTTGCGGTTACTATTCCTGAAGAAGTTGGCAGCTTCAGGAAATTTAGCCAAGCAATTGGTGGCCGTGTGATTACCGAATTTAACTACCGCAGCGCGGCTAAAAATAGTAATGGCGATGCCGCACATATTTTTGTTGGTGTGAGGGTAGCTAATCGTGAAGAGCGTGAGCAAATTGTGAACGTGTTGCAAGATCACAACTACTATGTAGAAGACTTTACCGACAATGAGCTAGCAAAACTACATGTGCGCTATATGATTGGTGGGCAAAAGCAAACTGCAGTACAAGAACGATTGTTCCGATTTGAGTTTCCGGAATACCCAGGGGCATTAGAAACATTTTTAGCAACACTGGGTGAACGGTGGAACATCACATTGTTTCATTATCGAAATCATGGTGCAGCGTTTGGTCAGGTGTTGGCAGGTTTTGAAGTGGGCAATGATGAGCAACTCGAGTTCTTCCGGCATTTAAAAGCACTTGGCTACGAGTGGCAAGAGGAAACGAATAACAAGGCCTATCATAAGTTTTTAACTTAAAATGGCGGCTATTCGAATGTGTTGAGCTGTCAATTTAGCGGCTTTTACACATTCAGTTACATTCCTAATGATTTCACTTGTTGACATAATATGTCTCTGGGGACATATTATGTCTTACCTGTCCCGTTATTAACGATGCTATCTGAATAGAGAAGTTAATTAGGTTTCTGGTTAATAGGTTTCCAACACTGCACGGTCGATGACGACCGCTCTTATGGCCGCTATTATTTAGCGGCTTTTTTTTGTCTTCAGAAAGTCTTCGAAGCCCTATTCGTACGCACAACAGCATAAATTGTTAATAAAGCCATAGAAATTCTTGATTATTCTTCAATATTTTTCTTCATATTTCTGCTGGAATAACCAAGAATAACCTATCGCCGGCAACGTTTAGTTTTTAAATTCAACTTAATTCATCACAAGGATACATCGCTATGACGCTAGGTAATTATATTAAACAACGACGTGCGACATTAGGACAAAGTCAGCCTGAACTTGCTGAGGTAATTGGAATTGAACAATCTTATCTGTCTAAACTAGAAAATGATAAGTCGATCCCATCGAATGACATTTTTCGACGACTTTTATCAGCACTAAACAGTTCTGTAGAAGATGTTGTCGCCACATTAGATAAAAATTATGTGCAAACGCAATTACTTGCGATTGCAGACATTGAAACTCATATCAAGCAACATCAGGCGAGATCGCTTAAGAGCCAACGAAACTATCTATATAGTTGCGGTATTCTTATTGTTATCGCGATCACATTTATCTTTACAGGCTATAGCAAGCTACTGTTCAGCGAAAAGCACTATGTATATGAGTCTTCAGGTATTATTTTACCGGGGGAGCCAAAGCATATATTCCATCAATGGGAGCGCATGGTAGTAGGTACTGACGAACAGCCGCGACACAAATTACTTGATGTAAAGCGTGCAGAAATGACTAAACGAACCAATATCGAACATGTTGTCGAGTCACGCTATCAGGGAGAGGAATTCATGAAAGACGTTGAAGGTGGTCAACGATACTTCTATTTGGATACTCACACCGATATTTCCCGTAGTGAGAATGCTTGGTTACAAATCATCGGTGTATTGCTGTTGGCAGCAGGTGTGTATGGCTTAATCATCGAAAGGCGGCTATATCGCGCCTGAGTTTAAGTGATGAGAAAAAGCTTCATGTGCAAAATTGCGTGAAGCTTTTCCGATTTAGTTGCAACTATTTGCGATACGAGCGCTCTTAATGTTGAGTTAACGTAAGGAAAAGTCAAACAAACATGAAATCAACAATCATATCCTGTATAGCGACGGTAATTCTCTTATCCGCTTGCTCGAGCAAAGAAGTTTATCAGTTTGGCCGTAACGTCCAAAAGAGTGATTGCATCAAGCATGCTGCTACAGAAGAAGATCATCGTGCATGTGAGGCCATGGAAACGATGAGTTATGAAGAGTACGAAAAAGAGCGACAGAAATTAAAAACGAAAGGTTAGTCGCTGGCCTGACGGTATGTTACAACCCAGCGTATCTCGCATTGACTGACTACTTGTTCTCGGATTGAGCCGCTAATTGTGCTTCAATTTCTGCAAGCTTAGCTTCAAGCGTTGCCAGTTTTTCACGTGTCTTCAGTAATACTTGCGTTTGCACGTCAAACTCTTCACGTGTAACCACGTCTAATTGCGATAATTTACGTTGTACAATTGTTTTAGTTTTGTCTTCTAAATCACTCGCCATACTCTTTAAGCCGGGAGGGATAGCGTCAGTTACTTGCTTGGCAATTTCTTCAATTTTTTTGGCATTAATCATATTTATTCAACATTGATGAAGCGTGGCTATATTGTAATGTATTCGCTCCTAATAGCCGACAAAAATTTTTTCAGTGCATTGCGATCAACATTGTGGAGGCAAAGGGTGAAGTAGTGATGGTCAACAAATAACTAATTTTCAATGCGCTAACATGAACACATGTTGAAAACACTCATAAAGCGCATGAAATACCGCGCTTTGCTTATCCCCAGCCGGCAATATTTGAGGTAGAATGCGCACCTTGTTTCAATTTTAGTTAGAGCGTGGTTAGCACAGGCCGGCACGCTCTAGAATTTAAGAGCACAATATAAATGAGACTTAATGCGCGTCAGGCAGAAGCAGTTAAATATGTCAGCGGTCCCTGCTTAGTACTAGCCGGAGCAGGCAGTGGCAAAACGGGGGTTATCTGCCAAAAAATCGCATATCTCATTCAGCAGTGTGATTACAAAGCACGTAATATAGCCGCGGTAACGTTCACCAATAAAGCCGCACGTGAGATGAAAGAACGTGTGAGCAGCATGTTAGGTCGAGATTTAACCCGTGGCTTAACTGTATCCACCTTTCACTCTTTAGGTCTTGAAATTGTCCGTAAGGAAATTAAAACACTGGGCTTTAAGCCTGGTTTCACCTTATTTGATGATCAAGACACGTTGGCATTGCTTAAAGAATTAACCATTGAAGAATTTGACGGCGATAAAGATCTGCTCAATAAACTGCAGATGATGATTTCTAACTGGAAGAATGATTTGTTATTGCCGGAACAAGCAATAAAACGCGCGGGTGATCCTGACGAAGCCTTATATGCCGAATGTTATCAACGTTATCAACAGCATATGAAAGCATACAACGCGCTCGATTTTGATGATCTCATTCTCGTTCCTACGCTATTGTTGAAAAACTTTGAGGAAGTTCGCGATCGTTGGCGCCGTAAAATTCGCTATATGTTAGTGGATGAATATCAGGACACCAATGCGAGCCAATACGAATTGGTTAAGTTGATTACTGGTGAGCGTGGTCGATTAACGGTAGTAGGTGATGATGATCAGTCGATATACTCGTGGCGTGGTGCTAAACCACAAAACTTAGTGTTGTTGGGCAAAGATTATCCTAACCTAAAACTTATCAAGCTTGAGCAAAATTACCGCTCGAGTGGTCGTATTCTCAAATGTGCCAATATTCTTATCGCAAATAACCCGCATGATTACGACAAAGCACTGTTTAGTGAATTGCCATACGGTGTTGAATTGAGGGCGATTCAAACAAAAAATGAAGAACATGAAATTGAACGCGTAGTTGGTGAGCTTATCGGACATCGATTCCTCAATAAGAGCCAATACCGAAATTACGCAATTCTTTATCGAGGCAACCATCAGTCACGATTATTAGAAAAAGCGCTGATGACTAACCGTATTCCATACAAAATTAGTGGTGGCACATCATTCTTTTCACGTGCAGAAATTAAAGACATGATGGCGTTCCTACGGGTGTTGGTCAATCCTGATGACGACAACGCATTCTTACGTATCGTTAATGTACCTAGACGAGAAATAGGCCCTGCGACATTAGAAAAACTAGGAAATTACGCCAACAAACGACAAATTAGCATGTTCGCTGCGAGCTTTGAATTAGGTCTGGAGCAGTCGCTTACGGGTCGCGCATTGGTGAATGTGCAAAAATTTACTCGCTGGTTGGTTGAAACGGCCGACAATGCTGAACGAGGTGATACCGCCGCAGTATTACGTACCATGGTGCGTGAAATGAATTACGAGGATTGGTTATACGAAACGTCACCTAGCGCTAAGGCCGCTGAAATGCGGATGAAAAACGTAACCGAACTATTTAGTTGGGTAACGCAAATGCTAGAAGGGCGTGACGACGAAGAACCAATGACGCTGCCTCAAGTTGTCACTCGATTAACGCTACGTGACATGATGGAACGAGGTGAAGAGGAAGATGATGCAGATCAGGTGCAATTGATGACACTTCACGCGTCAAAAGGGCTAGAGTTTCCTTATGTATTCATGATCGGTATGGAAGAAGGGTTATTACCACACCAAACAAGCATTGATGAAGGCAATGTAGAAGAAGAACGACGCCTTGCCTACGTGGGAATAACTCGCGCACAACGTGAGCTGATTTTTACTTATGCTCGAGAGCGTCGTCAATTCGGCGAAGTTTCAAGAACGGAAGTAAGTCGTTTCTTGTATGAGTTGCCTCAGGATGATGTCATTTGGGAGCTTGGCCCTAACAAACAAAGTCAGGAGAAGAAACAAGAAACAGCCCGTCAAGGCGTGGCTAGTTTACGTGAAATGCTCAACAAAGCTAAAGGATAATCTGCTTAGCTTTGTTGAGAAATTAGTCTGCTATTGACCCAATAACGCGTTGATTTTCGCTTGATCAGTATATTTGGTGTAATTAGTTAACGCGCTCATGGTCGCAGGGTTTGCCATTTAACGTATCTATTAAGCAATTGGCAAATTGATTGGTCGGTGAGTTTGCTAGTGCCGGTTGCGTAACAAGCAAAGCCGTAGATACGGCGATTAAACTAAGTAATTTTTTCATGTTATTCCCTGTTGTTGTTTGGTTTCCTTAAGCGGTAATTTTTCATATTTTTATTAGCTAAAACATGGAATTACAGCGTTTGGAGTTAAGTGAAAATAATTGCTAGCACTATCGCTGCTGAGCACAAAGTCACCGTGAATCTTAGCTGACGTGCTTGCTTTTGCTGCTGATGCGTTAAGGCCTGCAACAGCTTTTGGTTTTCATAGTGCGTTTCTTTGCCTGCGCGTAAATAATCATAAATCAGGTCGGGGATTTCAGGCAGTTTTTCGTTCCAAAACGGTAAGTTTTCTTTTACTTTTGAGAACACCGCTTTGATACCCATCTGTTCTTTTACCCAAGTCTCAAGAAATGGCTTTGCGGTTTGCCATAAATCTAACTGCGGATACAGCTGTCTACCTAGCCCTTCAATGTACAATAAGGTTTTTTGCAGTAACACCAGTTGTGGTTGCACTTCCATATTGAAGCGCCTTGCCGTGTTAAACAGATTGATAAGCACCTGACCAAACGATATTTCAGCTAACGGTTTATTGAAGATTGGCTCACAAACCGTGCGTATGGCAAACTCAAATTCGTCGACACTCGTATTGGCAGGCACCCAGCCAGAATCAACATGGAGCTGTGCGACTTTTCGGTAATCTCTGTTAAAGAATGCGACAAAATTCTCGGCTAAATAGCGTTTATCTTCACGATTAAGTGTACCAACAATGCCACAATCAATCGCAATCCACGTAGGGTCTTTGGGGTTAGTTACGTCAACAAAGACATTGCCCGGATGCATGTCTGCGTGAAAAAAACTATCGCGAAATACTTGGGTAAAAAATACCTCAACACCACGCTCAGCTAACAAAGGCATGTTTACGTTATGTTCAATTAACGTATCGACTTCTCCTACCCCAATGCCGTAGATACGTTCCATTACGATAACGTTTTTATAGCAATATTCACTGTACATTTCAGGAACATACAGTACTTTGTCGCTTTCTCTACCTTGTGAAAAATTGCGCTTTAACTGCATGGCATTTGCGGCTTCTCGCATTAGGTCGAGTTCGTCTAAAATTGTTTTTTTGTATTCAGCTACAACTTCACGAGGCCTAAGGCGTTTGCCATCTGGTAGGAAGCGAGCCACGATATTGGCAAACCTAGCCATCATGTTCACGTCTGCATGTATTGTCTTGGCTATATTTGGACGTAAAACCTTGATGACAACCTCTTGCGGACCATGCTCTGTAAGGAGAGTGGCTGCATGTACTTGTGCGATTGAAGCCGACGCAATAGGCATTTCATCAAATGCTTGGAAATGACTATTGAAGATCTCTTCACCCATCGCTTCTATGATAATGCGTTTTGCTTGTTCGCCGTCAAATGCTGGTACACGGTCTTGTAACAGTGCTAATTCGTTTGCAAAATCATTCGGCAGTAAATCACGGCGTGTCGATAACATTTGTCCGAATTTAATAAACACGGGACCTAGTGATTCTATCGCCAGTCTAAAACGCTGCGCTTTAGACTTGTCTTTATGCTGATTTCGCAGCCAGAATAAACAGGCGCGCGCGCATTTCGCATACCAAGGCGTTGCCTGTTTAGGTAGCAATTCATCTAAGCCATAGGTGAGAAATGTCTTGATAATGCGATATAAACGAAAACTACTCACAATGATTCCTTTCCTACAATTTGGGCGTGCAATGCATTGATTCGGTTAGCAATGCTTTCTGTTTGCTTACTACATGCGGTTACAGCTTCATAGTGAACTTGTAATTCACTATCGGCGACGAGCAAGCGTTTTTCATGCAGTAGCCATTCTGAAGCATCTTGGCTGATTTGCTCACGAGCAAACGAAAACTTCTGGCTAAGAAAGGCGACACACTGTTCTAATTTAAACGTTGCTACATCACCAATGACATTGGCGACTTCTATACGCCAGTCGATATCTATACCTTCCAAATATCCGATAAATCGCTGTGCAACTTTTAGATCACCTTCTACATCAAGCTTTTCTTGCTTGATCAGTGACGTTAAGTTTTGCGTGTTTTTTAGTTGGCTCAACACGCTAAGTTGCAGGTAAATACTGCAATCTGCATCTTGTTCCAAATGACTCGACACCAGTATTTTATCACTGACAAAATTAAAGCAAATTGGTGCGCTTAGTTCTTTCACCTGAATACTGAGCGAGCTACCTTCGAGCGATGCAAGTGTGAGCTCTTGCGTTAGTGAACGCTTGCTTAACTCATTAAGCGCTTGTTCTATTAGTGCACACAATGCTTGGTGATGCATAGTTGTCATAGTCGGCTAAAACTTGAACCCTTTGTGCAGTGCGACAATGCCGCCTGTTAGATTCTTATAGCTGGTTTGCTCAAAGCCAGCATTGTCCATCATAGCTAGCAAGGTATCTTGATCGGGATGCATGCGGATTGATTCTGCTAAGTATTGGTAGCTATCACCATCTTTGGCCACCAACTCGCCCATTTTCGGTAGAATATTAAACGAATAAAAATCGTACGCTTTATTGAGCAGTTCATGCTCAGGCTTTGAAAATTCAAGTACCAACAGGCGACCACCAGGTTTTAGTACAGAGTAAATAGAACGCAGCGCCTTGTCTTTGTCAGTCACATTACGCAAACCAAATGCGATAGTAACCACATCAAAAGTATTCTCTTCAAACGGTAGCGCTTCGGCATTAGCTTGTACGTATTCAATATTTTGTACTAACCCCTTATCACGTAGTTTGTCACGACCAACGTTTAGCATAGAGCTATTGATATCGGCCAAAATGACTTTACCATCTTTGCCAACCAGCTGAGAAAATTTTGCCGTTAAATCTCCAGTGCCACCTGCAAGATCTAATACTTTATTTCCAGGACGTACTCCACTGGCATCTATGGTAAAGCGTTTCCATAAACGGTGAATCCCGAAAGACATGAAGTCATTCATAATGTCATACTGCTGAGCAACAGAATGAAATACGCCTGCAACCATAGATTCTTTATCGTACTTATTTACGGTTTGAAAGCCAAAATGCGTGGTTCTTTCATCCGCGTGGGCAGGCTTTTTATCGTGCGTAGACATTTAATTGTTCTCAAGAGTAATAATGACGTAAGTCTACCCGATTTTGATTGATTAATTAACTACTAAAGCTTGGATTTAGGCATGAATTAGCTGACAGCTGGGCACGTGGTGGATAAGCGTGACTTGTTAGGCGTTGATTTGTTTAAAAATTGTAAGAAAGATGTCGTAGTCTATTGCTACGGCCTTGATAAACAGTATAAATTGTTAGTAATATGTGTTGTGGTTTTTAACAAAATTGTAACAGTGAGTGCGAAGATGCAACGAGTTATATTATCTACAGGTACTATCGCGTCACTGTTAGTTGTCAGTGTCGTCATGCTATCTGGGTGTCGAACTAATGCTAATGAACAAGAGTCGACGGCACTTGAAAGCAAAACAGAAGTTACAGAAACAACTGAAAAAGCAAATAAGGGGAAGTACGAAAACTTACCTAAACCGTGTGCAGTTGCCAAGTCACCGCCAATAAAAGATAAATCGAAGATTAGAGAACTGCTGATTAAGCAGGGAAAAATTCAGGCGGACATGCCAGAAGAGAAAATTCAACAATTAGTGAGAGAGTACATCACTAAAAAGAATCAAGCCTACAAACTATGTAAGAAGTAATTGTTATGAAATTAAAACTAATCAGTACCCTGTTGATGACGCTTGCGGCAAGTAGTTCTGCTGCGACGTTACCAACGAAACATACAACGCCTAAAGATATTGGTGTAATTAACAAAGAGCGAATTGAATACTGGCTTGAAAAAAGAGGCGAGTTGCCAACTAATGCCACGCCGGAGCAACGCCAACGCGCAATTGCAAACTATGTGAATTTACAATCGCTCAAAGAGCACAAGCTTCCCGCAGCGATTAGTAAGCAATTGTATATTAATGAGCGCACACCAACCAAAGGGGCACTGACCGTAAAGGGCGTTAAAGTTCTAGAGAAGCAGCGTCAATCAGCGAATAGCGAGCAAACAACAACCGTGAAAGTATTAGCGTTGTTGGTCGATTTTCCCGATCTTAAACATGATAACAATCGCCTGACTGCGTCAGACACCTCGATGTATTACGATGAATATCCCGTTGCGCATTACAACGATCTTTTGTTTTCAACGTCGGGTTATGCAGGGCCGTCAGGACAAAGCATTGAATCGGCTTATCAGTTCTACCAACAAGAATCGGGTGGATCGTTGTTTTTTACTGGTCAGGCAAATGGCTGGATAACGGCTGATAATAATGCTGCTCATTATGGCGGTAATGACGAGAATGGTGATGACCAAGACGTTCAGGCGTTGGTTTTAGAAGCGGTAACAAAAGCTGTCAGTGAATTGAATATTGATCTTGCAGAGTATGACAACACTGATTTGTTTGATGTTGATGGCGACGGCAATGTTAATGAACCGGATGGCATTATCGATCATGTAATGCTGTTTCATTCCAGTGTTGGTGAAGAAGCGGGCGGTGGCGTGTTGGCGGAAGACGCTATTTGGTCTCACCGATTCTTTGTTTTTGACCCTGTTTCACAGGAGCCAGTGCCAGTGCCGGGTTCTGATATCAAACTTTATGGCTATACAATCAACCCGATAGACGCAGCAACAGGCGTAGTTGTACATGAGTTTGGGCATGACTTAGGCTTACCTGATGAATACGATACAGCCAATGGCTTGCTAGGATCCCCCGTAGGCGATTGGTCAGTGATGGCATCTGGTAGCTGGGTAGGTTCACCTGCTGGCACACGCCCTGTAGGGTTTAGTGCTTATGCTCGTGACGAGCTACAACGTGTTTACCAAGGAAATTGGATTGATCAGCTAACAATTGATCTTACTGATCTTGACACACAAACGATTAATCTAGTGGAAGCGATTAATCATGATGGCGATGTCAACCAAGTAAAAGTCTTATTACCAAATGAGCAAGTAGAATTTGCTGCGCCTTTCGCTGGTGATTATCAGTATTATTCTAATAGTGGCCACCAATTAAACCATCAGATGACGTTTTCTGTCAGTGTTCCTAGCGATACACCGCAGTTGGAATTTATGGCGCGTTGGGAAATAGAAGTCGATTATGACTATGCGCAAGTATTGATCAATGGTGAACAAATCGCGGGTAGCCATACAAAAGTGAGCAATCAATTTCATCCTGCCGTGACTAATTTTATTACAGGGCTTTCAAGTGATGTAGCAGAAGCGCAAGGAGATGACGCTTGGGTGCAGTTAACATTCGATTTAGTCGATTATGCTGGCTCTGACGTTAATGTAACCATAGCATATGTTACTGACGAGGCTGCGGGTGGTTTTGGTATTGCCGTTGATGATATTAAAGTAACGTCTGGCAGCACTGTTGCTTATAGCGATGATGCAGAAACAGCTGACGTTGCCACACTAACAGGCTTTACCAGGATGGGTGATAAGATAGATGCGTTACCACACAATTACTATATTCAACTACGTAGTCACACCGGCACTGATGCTAAATTGGGTGATAGTGATTACGATGCGGGTGTATTGGTATGGTATCGCAATCAAAACGTCCGTAATAACCGCGTAAATGCACACCCAGGTGAAGTATTTATCGGTGTTGTAGATGCCGATCAAAATCCTATTGTTCGCAGCGGTAGATTAAGTGGTACGGGCACCCAAATTAGAGATGCCGCGTTTAGCCAGTTCCAGCAATCTAGCCTAACAGGCGACAATCATTTAAGTGCAAATTCAGTGTTTAGTGACAAGAATAACTATTCTTTCGCTCATCAGCCAGAGTCAGGTATTGATTTACCTATTTATGGACTGCGAATGGAAGTGACTTCACAAAGTGCTGATAGCTCCTCTGCGACAATTGAATTATCGAATGATGGTGCTGCTAATATTCGTAATGTTCAAGATGGTTTAACCGTCGAGTTATCGTTGGCGGATGTACAAACCAAAGCTGGCAGTGTGGTTACTTGGACCATGGGCGACGGCACAGAATTGACTGGTGCTACAGTGCAACATACCTATGCCGCAGCGGGAGATTTCGACGTAAGTGTGGATTATGAAACTGATGCTGGTAGTTCAACCCTTGAAAAACCGTTGAAAGTAGGTGAAAAAGTTGCGGGAAGTATTAATGCAACGATTAATGGGCTAAATGTTTCATTCGACGCTGACTTAACGGGGGGTGAAGGAAGTCTTACTTACCGCTGGCAGTTTGGTGATGGCAGTGATTTGAGTAAATCTGTGAGCGCGGATCATGATTATGAAACGGCTGGTACTTATCAAGTTACGTTAACTGTGACAGATCAAACTGCACAATCTTATTCCTTCACGACAGAAGTGGTACTTGCAGAAGCATTAAATGTGGAAGTTACCAGAACTGTTAATAACCTTAATGCAACCTTTGGTATCACCGTAAGTGGTGGCGATGAAAACTACACGTATGCATGGGATTTTGGTGACGGTAACACTAGTACCTTAGCACAGCCAACACATACCTATGCGAATGCTGGTACATATAATGTATCGGTTACAGTGACTGACGGCAATGGCGTTGCTGGTTCGGCTTCAACTACTTTGATTGCAACGTCTCCAGTCGTAACTCCACCAAGTTCTAAAAGCGGTGGTTCTGGTGGCGGAAGTCTAGGTTATTTCCTATTCATAGTAGCTATGATCACAGGCTACAGAAGAATTAAGAACTAAACCAACCAAGTAGTTAAGAAATCAAAAGCCAGTCATCGACTGGCTTTTATGTACAGGAGGTACGGTATGACGCGATGCCATGGATGGCAAGGAGCGTCGATGTACAGTTTGACGCACCCAGCGCGAACGTTTAAATATTCCGCACTGAGTATTAAGCACGACGTATCGAAGGAGGATGTGGCGGTTACACGTTAGTGAAATGTTCTCTATTGCCTACCCAGCGCTGGATAATGGCATGGGCATTTTCAGGGTATTGGTGCCAGAGTGTATAGGCGAGCTGGGTGACTTCTGGGATCAGGTCGGCGTCTCGGCTCAGATCGGCAATTTTCAAATCTGCTAGTCCCGTTTGTTTAGTACCTAAAAACTCGCCGGGGCCCCTAATTTCCAAATCTTTTTGCGCAATATAAAAGCCGTCATTACTTTCGCGCAATACCGTTAACCTTTTGGTGGCTGTTTTAGACAGTGGACTCTTATACATAAGTACGCAATGTGAAGCGACAGAGCCGCGACCAACTCGGCCACGAAGCTGGTGTAATTGTGCCAATCCTAAACGCTCGGGGTTTTCAATAACCATGATACTGGCATTGGGTACATCAACGCCTACTTCGATAACGGTTGTTGCAACGAGTAAATCGAGATTACCTTGTTTGAATTCGTCCATGACAGCTTGTTTTTCATCAGCTTTCATTCGGCCATGGACAAGCCCGACACCTAATCCAGGTAGCTGTGCTTGTAAATAAGTTGCTGTATCCTCAGCTGCCTGACATTGTAATACTTCAGACTCTTCAATTAAGGTACACACCCAATAGGCCTGACGATTTTCAGATTCGCAGTTTTGCTGTATTCGCGCGATAACTTCGTCTCGACGGTCGTCTGGCAGCGCCACCGTTTTTATTGGTGTACGCCCTGGCGGCAGTTCATCAATTATTGAGGTGTCTAAGTCTGCATAGGCGGTCATTGCCAATGTTCTTGGAATCGGCGTTGCTGTCATGATCAACTGGTGAGGATACTTGTCGTCAAATGCGCCTTTTTCACGCAGCGATAGTCGTTGATGTACGCCAAAACGATGTTGTTCATCAATAATAATGAGCGCTAATTTATTGAACTCGACTTGCTCTTGAAACAAGGCATGAGTGCCGACGATCATTTGCATCTGGCCATTGCCAATTTGCTCTAACGCAAGTCTTCTGGCTTTAGCCTTTGTTTTTCCCGCTAACCAACCCACCGTAATCCCAAGTGGTTCAAACCATTTATTAAAATTGATTGCGTGTTGCTCTGCCAAAATCTCAGTTGGTGCCATCAACGCCACTTGAAAGCCTTTGCCTAAGGCTGTGATTGCTGCAAGTGCAGCCACGAGAGTTTTGCCGGAACCAACATCACCTTGCACTAAACGCATCATTGGTACATCTTTGGCCATATCAGCGCGAATTTCACTTTTCACGCGTGTTTGTGCCTTGGTTGGAGAAAAAGGTAACGTTTCTAGAAATTTATCTTCTAAGGAGTTATCAATCGTTAGCGGAACGGCAAGATGGCGTGTTGCTGATGCCTTGAGCTTTAACATGCTTAGGTTATGCGCCAACAGCTCTTCTTTAATTAATCGTAGCTGAGCTGGGTGCTTACCTTCTTCGAGTTGATAAATTGATGTGTCTGGTGGTGGTCTATGAATTAGTTGTAGCGCTTGAGCCAGAGAATAGCTTTCGTGCGTGATATTCGCAGGCAGTAGCTCGTCAACGGTTCCCCTTTTTAAACGATTTAGTGCTTGTTCGGTTAGGTTTCGCAGCGTTAACTGCTTTAATCCGTCAGTTGTTGGATAAACGGGCGTGAGATTCTCTTCAACGGGTGTTAGTGGCTGATCTTGGTCGAGTTGTTTATATTCCGGATGAACAATTTCCAAACTGCGAGCGCCGCGATTGATTTCGCCATAACAGCGAATCGAGGAACCAACGGATAAGCCGTTGCGCTGATTGGCTGAGAAATGAAAAAAGCGGAGATTGAGTATGCCAGTGCCATCATTAACCGTGACTAGCATCATACGACGCTTGCCATGAATGATTTGGTTGTTGGTTATCTCACCTACAATATTGGTAAATATACCCGGTAAACAGTCTCTTATCGTGGTGATACGGGTACGATCTTCATAGCGCAGTGGCAAATGAAACAGTAAATCCTGAACGGTATGCAGTTCTATTCTACTCAGCTTTTCAGCCATACTGGGACCAACACCTTTAAGAGTGTTAACAGGTATTTGCGCTAAATTACTGATCCCAGATAATGATTGAGGCATATTTCCTTTAGACTCTACTCGTCGTCAAGCTCTTGCCAAGCGTCTTTATTCATTTGCATTTTTTGCCATCAATCGTCAGAGGCGACGATTTGTCCTTCTTCATCGATCGCCGGATATGGGAGTCCTTTACGCTTACATGCTTGTGCAAAAATTGGATGGCCGCCTTCGAACAATATCCGCTGACGTTCTTCATGTGCGATGGTGGCTTTGTCATACATTCCTGCTAAATGCCTTTGACGTTGTGCTTCATACAAAACAACCGCACAAGCCACTGATACGTTTAGAGATTGTACCATGCCAACCATAGGAATAATGATGTCTTGATCCGCCATCGCTAGCGCTTGCTCTGAAGCACCGAATTTTTCTTGCCCGAGGATAATTGCCGTTGGTTTTGTGTAGTCAATCTCACGAAAATCTACTGCGGTATCAGACAAGTTTGTAACTAATACCTGCATGTTTTGCGCTTTGAGTGCTTCGATAGCCGTTTTCGTTTGATCGTAATTGTGAACTTTAATCCAGTTTTGGCTGCCTGCAGCGCTGCCCCCAGACACTCGCATACGCTCGTTTTTCCACACAGCATGCACATCACTCACACCTATGGCATCGGCGGTGCGAACTACAGCCGCTAAATTATGATTCTTATGAACACCTTCCATACAAACGGTAAGGTCTGGTTGGCGGTGATTGAGCATTTGATTAATGCGCTTTAATCTATCTGGGGTCATATATGTTTCTATCTTGCTAATGGATAAAAGGCGCCGTAATGCGCCTCATGTTAATTAAGATGTTATGAGTTTAATTAACGCTTGGTAATTCCATTATACCGTCAATTTCAATTTCAACATCTTTTGGTAGTCTAGATACCTGAATTGCAGCACGTGCTGGGTATGGTTCTCTAAAGTACTTACTCATGATCTCGTTAACAGTGGCAAAATTGCTTAGATCGGTCATGAAAATGTTTACTTTGACCATGTCATTGATTTCGCCACCTGCGGCTTCACAAACGGCTGCAAGGTTTTTAAACACTTGATTAGCTTGCGCTGCAAAGTCGCCTTCGATGACTTCCATGGTTTCTGGAATCAACGGAATTTGACCTGATAAGTATACGGTGGTTTTAACTTTTACCGCTTGGCTGTATGTGCCTATAGCACCAGGTGCACTGTCTGTTTGAATAGTAGATTTCATAATGTTCCTAACGAGTTTCGATGTTATTTATTTCTCACCACACGTTGAACATCAACCATCACTTTAATTTTACGGATGATGTCAGCTAAGTGGATACGATTTCGACAGGTGATTTCCATATCGATGGCATATAGACCTGAGTCTTTTTCACCTGAATTCAAAGTATGTACATTTGAGTCACAGCGGGCGACGACATTCGTTAGTTTGGCGAGTGCCCCTTGATGATTAATGATTTCAATACGTAATTTAGCGATGAAGTCGCGATCAATATCGGTGTCCCATTTTACCGGGAATAATTGTCCTTGCTCATGTCCTTTAATGTTACGGCACCCTTGCTGGTGTACCATCAAGCCTTTACCAGGACTGAGGTAAGCTAAAATAGCGTCACCCGGAATAGGTCGACAGCATTTACCGTAGTTGACTAACATGCCTTCGGTACCTTTAATTGGCATCTTAGTTTTTGAAGTCGTTGTCGGCAATTGATTGTCTTCAGTAAATTCATCGGTTAGACGGCGAGCTATACCGATGCTTAGCGCATTTCCTAAACCAATATTGACGAGCAGATCATCAAAGGTCTTATTTCCCGTCTCCGATACCACTTGATTGATTTTTTCCTGACTTATATCGTCAATCGCAATCTTACCTAAGGCATGGCTTAGCAAGCGCTTACCAAGTGCATGAGACTCGTTTTGCTCTTGTGAACGTAAGTACGAGCGAATTTGCAGGCGCGCTTTTGCTGTAACAACAAAGTTTAACCACGTTGCATTAGGTCTTGCTGCAGGGGAAGTTACGACTTCAATTGTTTGACCAGAATCAAGTGCCTGACTCAATGGATAAGGCTTACGGTCTACTTTTACGCCAACACACGAGTTACCAACGTCGGTATGCACAGCGTAAGCGAAGTCAACTGATGTCGCGCCCATAGGCAATTCAATGATGCGACCATCTGGCGTGAAAACATAGATTTCTTCGGGGAACAGGTCGGACTTAACGTTTTCGATAAACTCAAATGAACTACCGGCACTTTGCTGTAGCTCTAAAAGGCTCTGCATCCAACGGCGCGCTTTCATTTGAGCAGTTGTGCCACTGTCATCACTTTCTTGTTTGTATAGCCAGTGTGCGGCAACCCCTTTGTCGGCCATTTGATCCATGTCTTTGGTACGAATCTGAATCTCTACTGGAATACCATGTGGGCCAACGAGAGAAGTATGTAATGATTGGTAGCCATTGGTTTTTGGAATAGCAATGTAGTCTTTAAAGCGTGTTTCAATAGGCTTAAACAGGTTGTGCACAGCACCAAGCGCACGATAACAGTCGTCTATTTTGTTATCAACGATCACGCGAAACGCGTAGATATCCATTACTTCATTAAACATTAGCTCTTTGTTTTGCATCTTGCGATAGATAGAAAACAAGTGCTTTTCGCGACCTAATACTTGTGCCTGTATGCCACTTTCCTCTAGTCGAGCGGCAATTTCTTCACGAATATTATTGATTAACTCTTTTCGGTTCCCACGCGCCTGTTTAACGGCTGACTTTAGTGCTCTTGCCCGCATTGGATAAAGCGCTTCAAAACCTAACACTTCTAATTCATTTTTAATGTCATGAATACCGAGTCGATTAGCGATTGGCGCGTATATATCAAGTGTTTCTCGCGCGATTCGACGACGTTTATCAGGGCGCAAAGAATCTAAAGTGCGCATGTTATGAGTGCGGTCAGCAAGCTTGATAAGAATAACGCGAATATCTTGTGTCATTGCCAAGATCATTTTGCGGAAGTTCTCCGCTTGCATTTCTTCCTTGTTGTCAAACTTCAGCTTGTCGAGTTTGCTTACACCTTCAACGAGTTCTGCTACGGTGTGACCAAATAATTCCGCTAATTCGTCTTTTGTTACAGGCGTGTCTTCAATAACATCATGGAGCAGTGCCGCCATTAAGGTTTCATGATCAAGGTGCATTTTGGCCAAGTTGTGTGCCACTGCAACCGGGTGAGTAATATAAGGTTCGCCACTTGAACGCATTTGCCCGTCGTGCGCGTCGCGCGCAACTATATAGGCTTGCTTAAGTAAGTCTACTTGCACTTTTGATAAGTAGCTTGATACATATTCTTTTAATGGTTCAAAAAGGTACACCCAAAACTTCCTTTATGATGACTGGATTACTAAAAATGAAACGTTAACAATGCCTGAAAGATTAACATGCCCTAATACCAATTGAATTAGATATTTGATTATTCAGCGAGAATTAAAAGGCTTAGAGGCAAGGCATTGATTGTAAAGAATGGTTGCTCTCGGCAACTGCGTCCTGCGTTGCTCTAATGTCCTACATCCATGTAGGAGCCTTGTTAAAATCAATAACGCCGCATATAAGCCTTTTAAACTCGCCCTTGGGAGCTTGTCAGGAAAGTGATAACTTCACAAAGTTCTTTACTGGAGAATAACTACAACGGTATCAATTTGCTTTGTTCCCACGATCCTGACATAGCTCTGAATTGGTCAAATATTTATTTCACTTGGTATAATACTAAGAATACGTATATTTATCACGAATGCCAATAACAATAAGGGATAAATCATATTTTTTGATATAAGGGCAAATGGATTTAAATCACAACAAACTAGGGCAAATTAAACGAATTAAGCTTTATTCTATGTCATATAGCAAAAAACGCGTAAAAACCAAAGGTTTATACGCGTTTTTCTGAGCTTTTATTGCTTATTGGTTTTGACCACCAACAATCGCAGCTACAGCAGCTAATTCTGCTGATTCTTGTTGAACTTGCTCATGACGGTCATTGTCATCCATGATTTCGGTACTAATTAGCCCTTGTTCAATCTCGCGAAGTGCTAAGACCGTTGGCTTATCATTTTCTAATTCAACCAAAGGTTCTTTTCCGCCAGTAGCAATTTGACGAGCACGACGAGATGCAATTAACACCAAGTCAAAACGATTACCGATTTTATCTACGGCATCTTCTACAGTAACGCGAGCCATTTGGTCACTCCAAAAATTAATTTTTACGAAATAGTGTTGTAGTTTACTATGTGCTTAATCGTTAGCCAATAGATCTTTGAATAAAAGTTCATGTTTTTGTGCTTGTTGCTTACGTTTTAAACGCTGGTTTTCAACAATGATGGTCAATTCTGTTAGTGCGACATCAAAATCATCGTTAACAATGATGTAGTCAAATTCTTGATAATGAGAGCACTCTGCTTTAGCTTGTGCCATTCGGCTTTTGATTGTTTCCTCGCTATCTTGACCACGAGAACGTAAACGTTGCTCAAGCACTTCCGTTGAAGGAGGGCAAATAAAAACAGTTGTTACCTCAGGCTTACGCATTCGAACTTGTTGCGCACCCTGCCAATCAATATCGAGAAAGACGTCAATGCCCTTTTCAAGTTGTGCGTCGATGGCCGCTTCTGATGTTCCATAATAGTTACCAAATACCTCAGCCCATTCATAGAAGGCTTTTTGTTTTATTAGTTGTTCAAACTTTTCTTTGGAAACAAAATGATAGTGTTGTCCGTCAACTTCACCAGGACGAGGGGCGCGAGTGGTATGACTGACGGAGACTTCCATTGGACGACTGCTCTCTTGTTTGAGTAATGCAGAGATTAAACTTGATTTACCAGCGCCACTTGGCGCCGATAAAATGAATAGATTGCCGACGGTCACGTCTTTCTCCTCATATGCGCGATTCAATTATAGGGCGCGCACTATAACGAATTTATTAAAAATTTTCTTGGTTAATTTCCTAATTCTAGAAGTTCAGGATTGAAAATGTCAAAATGTGCGGCGTTTCGTGTACTGTTTTTCGCTAAGTACAGCTTTTTGTCGGCGATATGCATGATATCTTGCACGTTGAGGTCGTCTGAGGGCTTTACCTGAATAGCACCAATACTAATTGAGAGCAGGGGGGATGCCAGTGATGCTTCGTGTTGAATACCCAAAGCTACTACGCTATCTAAGCAGTCGACTAAGATAGTTTGAACATCACATTGTGCGGACACTGGTAAGTAGAAGTGGAATTCTTCCCCTCCACAGCGATAAATAGAGCCGTGGTGGTCAAAGAGCACACGGCGTACGGCATTGGCGACCTTTCGTAGCACGATGTCCCCTTGCTGGTGCCCATATGAATCGTTGTATTTCTTAAAAAAATCAACATCGACAACGCCTAATACTAACTCTTGATTGTGCTCTTGCGCGAACGTCCATTGATCTTGGCTGTCTGCTTCCCATTTTCGGCGATTTGGCAGTTCGGTCAAACTGTCGAAGTGGGCAAATCGTTCGAGTAGTTTTCGCTGGCGAATGATTTCTAGGTGAGTATTCACACGCGCCCTAACAATACCGTGGTTAAATGGTTTTTGTATATAGTCACAGGCACCGAGTGTTAGCCCTTTCTCTTCATCTTCAACGCTTTGTAAACCAGTAATGAAAATCACCGGAATGTGGGCAATAGATGGCTGTTGTTTGATTTTTTGAATAAGCTCAAAGCCATTCTCTTCGGGCATTAATACATCTAACAAAATTAGATCTGGCACTATTTCAAGTGCTTTACTCATTCCTTGCTTAGCATTTTTACACACAACGATTTTATAGTGCTCGCTGAAAATAGACGCTAAAATTTTTAAGTTAACGCTTTCGTCGTCGATGCATAAAATCGTAAACGTTTTGTCAACTGCACGGCGTTGTTTGCATGTAGTAGAGTCTGTCATTCGCTTGTTATCTGTTCTTGTTGTGTTTTTAAAGTTGCTTCCAGTGTCGACAACGCAGTTTGTGCCTCTTCAAAATCAAAATTTGATATGAGTCGATGGAGTTGTTTTACGTCATCGAAATAAGGCGTATGGTTTGCCAAATCATGCAATTGTTTTGAAGATTCTTCCGCCTGAATGTCAGCAGAAATAACGAGAGGCTTCAACTTAAGTAATATTGCTTGTGCTGCTTCAACGTCTAATTCTTCATTGACTACATTGTCTTTGTTTTCTTTATATATACGATTAAGCTGCGCAATTAGATAGTCAATTTGCGTAGTTAGCTCGTTTAATTTCAATTCAACTTGTAGACCTTTAAGCTTAATTTCGCTTTCAACTGCTGCAGCATTTGCTGAAAGTTCATATGCGCCAATATATTGGGCGGTAGACTTGAGAGAGTGTGCTGCGCGATATAGTTCATCGGTAGCGTCCGTTTTGTACATGTCGACTATGTTTTCTGACAAGTGCTGGTGCTTCTCCCAGAAGTCATGCACTAGCTGCAAATACAACTTTTGCTTGCCTTGTACTTTGGCAATAGCTTCTTCGACCGCGAGCGACGTTTGTGCGGCTAATTTATCCAAGAGGAGATGTGCTTGCTCTATTTCAACTTCACGCTCTGTGACAGGTGTCTCTGCTACTTTGCTGTTTGGCTCAGTTTCTAAATACTGTTGTAATGTGGAAAACAATAAGTCAGGTTCAATCGGTTTAGTCAAATGCTGGTTCATACCCGCAATAACGCTTTTTTCGATGTCGCCTTCCATTGCGTGTGCAGTCATTGCAATAATGGGGATTTCGTCAAAGCCTAACTCTTTGCGGATAATTGTCGTTGCTGTCAAACCATCCATTTCTGGCATCTGAATATCCATCAGCACGATATCAAATGTTGCTTGCTTTAGTTTCTCAATGGCGACTTTACCGTTTTCAGCACAGGTGATCTGTACTTTAGTATCGGATAAAAACTCCATAGCAACTTGCTGATTAATCAAATTATCTTCGACCAGAAGTACGCTGTATTTGCTTAGGTCTGGTACTTCGCACACAGGCTGCTCGTATTCAACAGCGATGTGATTTGAACTTTGACTAATAATCTCTACGATCGAATCTAGTAAGGTTGACTGGTTGATTGGCTTTTCGATAAATTGATGAATGCCTGCGTCCAGTGCTTCGTGTTTCGCCTCATCTTTGTCATAGGCGGAAACCATTAAAATATGTGGTACATGGCCCTGAGATTGAATTTGAATTTGCTTGGCAGCCTCTATGCCGTCCATTTTAGGCATTTTCCAGTCCATTAGCACTAAGTCGTATGGTTGACCGATTTGCTCCGCATGTAGCACGCGAGTAAGCGCTTGTTCACCATTTTCAACGCCATCGGCATAAATATCGGCGTGTGCAAGGGCGTCAATGAGAACCTTGCGCGCAATATCTATGTCATCTGCAACTAATACACGAAGATTCGCTAAAGACTTTCTCGTCATCTGCGAGAGTCTTTCGGCTTCTTTGGGAGCTTCGGATAGTACCACGGTGAAGCTAAATGTTGAGCCGATGCCTTCATCGCTTTCTACCCAAATTTTACCGCCCATCAGTTCCGTAAGCTGTTTACTAATTGCTAGTCCTAGCCCCGTGCCACCATATTTTCGTGTTACTGAATCATCTGCCTGTGAGAAAGATTGGAATAGTCTATCTTGCTGCTCCTGACTCATCCCGATGCCGGTGTCTCTTACTGAGAACAGCAATTCGCAATTGGTAGCTGAAGATGCGGATAAGCCGATTTTTATATGGATAGCGCCTTTCTCAGTAAACTTAACCGCATTATTGGCAAGATTTATAATGATTTGTTGCAGGCGCAGTGGATCACCCATTAATTGATTTGGGACATTTGGATGAATGTCGACAACCAACTCAATACCTTTTTCGTGCACTTTATAAGTACAGACATTGACCACACGTTGCATTAAATCGTGAATTGAGAAAGAGACTTTTTCGAGTGTCATTTTCTCGGCTTCGATTTTGGAAAAATCCAGAATATCGTTAATTAAACCAAGCAGTGAACGCGACGAATCCTGTATTTTTTCGAGGTAATCTTTTTGTGTCGGATTTGTTTCGTGGCGAAGTGCAAGTTGGCTTAACCCAATAACGGCATTCATTGGCGTGCGAATTTCATGACTCATATTGGCCAAGAAATTCGATTTAGCCTGACTTGCCTGCTCTGCTTTTATTTTTTCAGCGGCAAGTTCTTTTGTTCTTTCATGGATTTGTTGCTCTAAGTTCTTATTATAAGAAACTACCTGCTGGTAAAGCTTAGCATTGTCAAACGATATGGCCGTTTGGTCGGCGAGTAGTTGTAAAACATTAACCCGATCAATTGAAAATGCTTGTGCCAAATCATAGTGTTCTAAGTAGACAACGCCTTTTAACACGCCCTTGATGATACTTGGAAAACTCATGATTGATTTAGGGTGGCTTGATTTGAAATATTCATCACCGGAAAAACGCTTGTGCTCGTTAATGTCCGAAATCACCTGCGGCTTCAACGTGCGTGACACAAAGTTGATGATGCTATAGGGCAAGTCACGATCTTGCACTGCAAGGCCGTCGTTAGATACTGCTATTTCTACATTTAAAATGCCATCCGTTTGCATTAACAGCGCACCTTTTTGCGCGCCAGCATTTTCCATGATGATAACCATCATTCTGTGCAAAAACGCATGTAGGTTACCTTCACTGCTTAATGTGGCCGATGCTTTCAGAACAGATGCTAAATCAAGTACCTGAGAGGCATTTCTCGATTTGTCATTGCTCAAAGTTACGAGTTGCCCATTTTGAGCGAACTCAAGTAACTTAGGGTGTACATTAACGAGTTGATCTGCTTTGGCCGTCGCCCCCCACGTTAAATACTCCTCATACGCTTGTTGCAAATAATCACGCGCCATGGCTTGTTTATCCTGTGCCAACCAGTATTCCCCACAATGTTCTAGTGCGATGGCCAAATGGTGAGAAAAATGATTTTTCCTCGCCGCTGCAATTGCTTCATCGTACAACTGCCAAGCATCTGCTGTATCGGTCAATGAACAAAGTTCCGCTTCCAGTAACTTTTGCTTATGAAGATGATTTTCAGGCGCATGTTCTGCCCAAAGTTGTATCATATTCAAGTAACCCGTTAGCTTCTCTTTGGCTAATCGTTTCTCTTCATCAGGCGTGTTGAGATCACGACAGTGTTTGGCGAGTACAAGACCAGCATAAAAGTAAAACTCGGCAAAGTGATACAGTGAAACAGCACTCGAACTCAGTGGCTCAGCTAAAACTAACTGGTCATAAGCGAGTGCTCGATCACCAAAAAGGTGCGCAAGAATCATTTTTGCTTGATGATATGAAAATAACGTGGTGACGTTATTCGTTTCTTCTAAATAGCCTAATGATTGCGTTTCGTTAAAAGCGCTGCCTCTCATTGTATGAGTTGGCGGTTTATCTTTTTGTAAATCAAAGGCGAATTGTTGCCAAATCTGACTGACCATCAACTGGTAGCCCTGTCGCTTGTTCGCCATCAATTCGGTGTATTTCTTATAAACTTCAGAAACCTTACTTAATTCTTTCCCTGAAAAAATATAATGAAAACAATAGAATAAAGCTGAGTGAAATGCATATTCAATATTGCCATTTTCAATGCCACGATAAAAGTTGGCTTCAAGTGGCACTAGGGTGCTATCGATATGTTTGTTCCAATGCATTACCGACACGTTCTTCGTAAACTCAGTTTCTGTTTGCGTGTACGGTGAAGGGTATTTGTCGTTAATTGCTGAGGCTAAAAGGGCAAAGGTTTGGCCTTCTTGGAATTTACTAAAGGCGCCACATAACAACAAAGCGTGCGTGACAAGTACTTTGCTGGAACCTGCAGATGCGCCTTTGGTAAAAAATAGCTCTAGTGAGGCATAGGCGACACACATAAATGCATTTGGGCTGATTAAATAGGCAGGTGTTTGAATCGTATTCAATATTTCTAAGCTGATAACCGCATTATTGTCGCGAATCTTGGGTAGTTCAACTAGCAGCTCAACCGGCTTATCAGCATAGTAACGTTCTATACTGAGGTAGTACTCGCCAATATCGTCTTCGGAAGGTAACACAACGCCCAATTTTTGTAGTATATCAACACCAAGTGAATACGCTTCTGTCATATTGTTTTGCGCAATTAACGACATGATTTGAATTTTGGTTAATTCTGTCAGTGTTTCTATCGACTTGATATGTGGCAATGCTTGTTCATAATTTTCGTTACATTGCTCATACTCTTGCGTGAGATAACAGGCTTTTGCTTTGCCAATGGCAAGTCGACATCGCATCGCATAGTTTGAATCCCAGTAGGTATTATCCACATGACTGAGCGCTACATTGAAATAGTGTAGTGCATCGGTATTCGCATTAGCTTCAAGTGCCTTTTCACCCGCCTCGAGATTGGTTTGCGTTAACGTTAAAAGTTGTCCGTGTTGCATAAAATGTGAGGCGGCAATATTTAAATGCTCTATGTAATTGAATATGTTGCTGTCAATGACGTCTGCCGACTGGTTATCTAGATAGTATTTAGCGACTTGATAATGAATCACTGTTTTGTGTGTCGGACGGTTCAGCTGATAAGCCGCTTGTTGAATCTTATCGTGACTAAATCGAATTTGACTGACACTGTTTTTTTGCTCATCAACAATGACACTAATAAATCCCTCTGCAACTAGTGGCTGCAAAGTGGCGGGAATATCATCAATCGGCGTGATATGTTGCAGTAATTCGACATCGGCAACCGTGCCAATACAGGCGGCTGTATAGAGAATGTCTTGCAATGCATCTGGTAGTCGTTGAATGCGAGCGGCCATTAATGTTAATACGTTCTCAGTTGCATCAACATCGGCAATATCTTCAAGATGCCAGCACCAACTATTGGCCTTATCTTTGTATAAGATGCCAGCATTGTGTAGTGCTTTGACAAATTCAATAGTAAAAAATGGGTTGCCTTGCGTCTTATTGACAATCGTATTGGCAAGATCGTCAATGTCTGCAGGAGGGAGTTGTAAACTATCAGCGATAAAAGCATTCAATGCCTGCGCAGATAACTCGTTCACTTTAATATGGCTATAAAACGCGGGCCAATCGTCAATGTTATTAAGAAAGTGCGTTAGTGGATGCGTCGTTTCAACTTCGTTATCACGATACGCAATAATAAAATAAAGCCCCTCTAATTCAGGTTGCTCAAGTAATTCTTTCAATAATTCAATGGTTGCGAGATCAGCCCATTGCATATCATCAATAAAAATCGTAACAGAGCGATTATTCATTGCGATTGCACGGAAAAAATTAACAAAAGTGTTGATAAATCGTGTGTGTGCTTGTGCGGGAGATACTTCCACTAATGGCGGCGCTGACTCTATTATCATTGAAAATTCTGGTATTAAATCAATGAGCAGCTGGCTATTTTCACCTAGTGTTTGTTCGAATGTCTGTCGCCAATTCGCGAGTTGTTCTTCATTTTCGCATAGAATAAGTTCTACTAGTTCGGTTATGGCGGTCGATAATGCGAAATATGCGGTACTGTTTTTGTATTGTTCGTACTTTCCTGAGACAAAGAACCCTTTATCTTTCGATACTTTTTGTTCAATTTCATGAATAAGACGTGATTTGCCAACACCTGAGTAGCCACTGACAACACAAAGTTGAATTGTCTTCAAGCGACAAGCTGCATCGTAAGCATTTAACAACGTACGTAATTCTTCTTCTCGGCCAAATAATTTACGGGAAAAAACCAACCTATTTTGGATGTCTTCTAAGCCAAGCGTAAATTCCGGAATTGTGCCGCTTTTCTGCAAAGCTTCTAAACACAGTGTTAAATCAGCATGTAATCCTTGAGCGCTGTGATACCTTTGATAAGGCGCTTTCTCTAGTAACTTATCGATGATGCGAGATACGGCAAGTGGTAGGTTGACGTTGATTGTAGCGGCCGCTGGAGGCTTTTTGGCCAAATGGGCGTGTAATAACTCCATTTGATCATCAATCTGAAAAGGATACTGTCCGGTAAGTAGTCTGTAGTAGATAGCCCCTAACGCATAGAAGTCTGAATATTGTTCAACCGGACTATTCATTCGGCCGCTTGCTTCAGGGGAAATAGTCGCCAAATACTGAGGTTGTATTACATTGGATTTAACACGCTTATGAATGGAACTAATTTGCGACGCGTGGCTTAAGTCATATAAATAAACACTGCCTTTATCATCGATCAGAATATTGGAAGTACACAGGTGATTGATAACAAAATTATGCTGATGAATGTCGCCGATTAATGCATTGATTTTTATAGCGATATCTAGCTGTTGTAGGAGGCTTAGTTTGTCTTGCTCAATTTTCGTTGCAAGAAATCGCATATCTTTCGCTAGTGGAAAAATCGCATAACAGAATTGTTGATCTTCATTGATGGCACTTGGCTTTAAAATGCCATCAATTTTTAAATGGCTAAGCTGTTCATTCGCGCGCTTAAATTTACCTAGTGTATTTTTATATTCTTGTTTCTTAAATCGTTTAACGAGAACACGCTGATTGCGATTATCTTGCGCAATAAAAAGATCGGTGGAGATTGAAATGGCGGCCAGTTCTTCAATGATGGTATAGCCATGCAGCGAAAGCATATATTGTAAAGTCCTCTTTAAACAATAACTATTTTTGGGGCAAGCGCTTCCACACATTGGCAAATGACACAAGAAAGCAACACGCTCCCAAAGTTTACTTTATTTGTTGCTTTGTGGCTATTGTTCACATGCAACTAAGAAAGTCTGATATAGTGAACAGGAAATTTGGTTAAGTTACTTAAAGATAACAAAAAACCAATATTTCGCCTAAAAAACATCCAAATTATGCATTTTACGCTATGCTTTAGCCAATTAGTGGAAAGTAACATGCCAATTTAGAGTTTAACAATAAGTTACGTTTTTTAAAGGGTATTTAATGTTCAGGTTTAATCGAGTATTACTCGCCATGGGAATCGGCGTCGCAGTGATTAGCGGCCCAATAAGGGCAAATGGACTTGAATTAAATGACAACAAATCAACAGCGGCCATCGAAGTTATTGAAGTTTACGCACAAAAAAGAGCACAAAAAATTACCGATGTGGCTGTTGCGGTAACCGTTTTGGACGGTGAGACTGTTGATCGCATTCAGTTAAAAGATACAACGCAATTGTCTATCATGACACCTAATATGAAAATTACGAACAATGCAGGTGAAGGTACACCTCCAGCGTTTAATATTCGTGGTGTTGGGATGATTGACTACAACACCTCTACTGTTTCACCCATCGCCGTTTATTCGGATGGCGTAGTGAGCGGTAGTGCCAATAACCTCTCCGTAAATTTATTCGATATTGAACAGGTTGAAGTACTCCGAGGCCCTCAAGGAACATTATTTGGCCGTAATACCACAGGTGGTGCGGTATTGGTCATGTCGAAATTACCTGAACCGGAATTTGGTGGTTACGCCAATTTTAGCATTGCTGAACATGATCACACATCATTTGATGGCGCGCTTAATTTACCATTAACTGATAACACCGCGGTGCGGTTCAGTGTGAACCGTGAAGATTATCATTTTTCAAATAATAATTTGTTAGAAGGTCACCCTGATGGCGGGTTACAGCAAACCAATCTGCGTTTAATTGTTAAGTCTGATTGGGAAGACGTTACCTTAATCGCTAAATTACATGCCGAAGATTGGCAGGGCAAACCTAAGCCAATCGCAAGTCGCGGCATTATTAAAGCGGATGGTTCTGGCACATGTACTCTATCGCAAGCCGGTTCAGATAATTGCCTCGATGCTTTTGGCGGAACGGTTGGCGGTGATGAATTCTGGGATGTGCGAGCAGATACCGCTGATCGTGAACATGACACCGAAAGTTGGGGGACGAGCCTTAAGTTAGTTTGGCAGTTTGCTGACAACATGGCGCTTACGTCAATATCTGGTTATCGCGAACTTGACCGTTTTCATTCTTGGGATTCAGACGGTGCCATGAACTTAGTTGAAGGCACAATGGGAACAGATAATTCGCTGTTTTCACAAGAGCTGAGTATTTCCGTTACGGGTGATAATAGCTATTGGCAAAGTGGTCTTTTCTATCTAAAAGAAACCATAGATCAAGACAATAGCTTTGATCTATTTAGAGATTTTCGTGGAATTCTCGACGCAGGTCCCGGCGAATTTTTTTATGATAATAGCCTTGAAAATTCTTCAATTGCCGTATTCAGTCAACTTGATTATGACTTATCCATGAAAACGGTGGTTACAGCCGGATTGCGGTATACAGATGAAACGACTGATTACCATAGTTTTGCTGACTTAGACACACATCAAACACTGATTCCTGGGTTATGGGATCTCACTGGTAAAGTGGCAGAAGATGAATGGTCAGGTAAATTAGCTATCCGTCATCAAGTGTCGCCAAATACCAATGTTTATGCAAGCTACACACGTGGTTACAAGAGTGGTGGATACAATGCAGGTTACGCTGTTAGTCCATTGCAGGCGGCAGACTCTGAGTATCAGTCAGAACAGCTAAACGCCTATGAGATAGGCAGTAAAATGCAGTTGGTTGAACAATCGGTTAGCCTGAATATTGCAGCCTTTTATTACGATTACAAAGATCAACAGATATTTGTCAATTATAAAGACAGTGCTATCCCATTTCATGTGCTAAAAAATGGCGGTGATTCTACCATTTATGGTGCTGAACTTGAGTTAATGGTTGTACCGTCGCAAGACTGGCAATTTGTATTTAATGTGGGTTACTTGCCTGAAGCTAAAACAGGTCAGTTTGAAGATGTTGATTATGCGGTTAACGAAAATCGTTTGCCATTTTCTTCAAAATGGAATGTTGGCGGTTATGCACTTTATGAAACCTTTTTTGGGTCTAACGCCTTGACTGCACAATTGGGTTTTGATTATCAGTCGTCATTCTTTTTCGATCAGAATGAAAACCCCTACACGGAGCAAGAAGGTTACGTGACTTTCTATGGTCGATTAAGTTATCAATGGCAAGACGATATCTTAGTGTCGTTGTGGGGCAAAAACTTGACCAATACCGAATACGCGGAGTTGCGTTTTGACTCTGTTGGTGTGTTAGGAGCAGTAACAGAATTAAAAGGTGAGCAACGTCAACTTGGTGTAGAAGTGAAATACAGCTTCTGATGCAATAATACGTTGAACCTATTGGTCTGGTAGACCAGTATAAGAGAAAGGGACACAAATTGTTTGTGTCCCTTTTTTTATTCGGTGATAACTGCTAGAAAATTCAATGAAATTACAGTAAGGTGGAGCAATACTAATACCATAATAAGAGTGAAATTCACCATGAAATGGAAGTTACTTTGGCCCGTCATCTTGACCGTTTTAGTGCCGCTTGCAGTGGCGTGGTTTGTCTATCCTGAAACTCATCTCCCTCCGGGATTTGGTGAGTTCCCGCCACAATTTGTGCAGGATGCCCCAGGCTTTAGCCTACCTTATTTTATTGTTATGTTGTTGAGTGTGATATTTATTACCACGCTGATTATTATGCCGAAATGGTTTGGTTTTAAAGGCGGCGAAATCAAACCTATGCCAACTTCAACCAAATCACTGCCTTGGTGGTTTTGGGTAGGTGGCTTATTTTGTGGCTTTTTTTGGTGGCTAATGTGGGCGCGTGAAACACCGTTTGGTGATTTGGTGTTTTGGTCGTTTACACCACTTTGGTGGGGCTTCATCTTTTTACTCGATGGCATTGTGTATAAACGAAACAATGGTGCCTCTTTGTTTGCAACTAAACCTGTGACGTTGTTCATTTCAGGTGTTGTTTCCGTTGTCGGCTGGGTATATTTCGAATTTTACGATTACTTCGTGATGAGCAATTGGTACTACCCAAATGCTTATCAAATACCTTGGTCTCGTTGGGTATTAACCATTGAATTCCTGCTAACCTATTCAATGATCACTCCTGTGTTCTTCCAGTGGTATAACTTATTTAACACCTTCCCGCGTTTTGTCGCACGTTACCAGAATGGTCCTAAAATGCCGCTAAATGGTGACATCATGATTATTGTGGGCTTGCTCACTATTGCCGCACTGGTTGTATTCCCTTATGGCTTGTTTTGGGCGGTATGGATTGGTCCATTTGCGGTAATGACAGGTATTTTAATGAAGTACGACATTTGGAACCCATTCACTGATATTGCCAAGGGTAATTGGGCTGCAGGTGTGCTTATCGCGTTAGCTTCAATGCTTAACGGCGTATTTTGGGAGTTCTGGAATTACGGTAGTGCTAATCCAACGGATCCGGTGACCAACCCGAATTACTGGATTTATAACGTACCTTACGTTGATGTTATTCATATTTTCTCTGAAATGCCGTTGTTAGGTTATTGGGGATATTTACCGTTCGGTGTACTTGTATGGCAAGTGTTCATTTGGAGCGGTAAATTCTTTGGCTTTAATCCTGACATTAATATAGAGCCTGTTCCTAATACCGTAGAATCAAACAATTCGAATAAAGTCGCTAGCGCCCAAGACTAACCTATGACTGATGTCAAAGATCCCTTACCTTCGTGGAACGAAGGTAAGGTGAAACAACGCATTTTAGCGTTTATAGAACAGGTTACGGATCCACAGTCCCCCGACTACGTTGAACCGCAGGACCGCATTGCAACGTTTGATAACGATGGGACGCTGTGGGTAGAAAAGCCTATTTTGACGCAACTGGCGTTTTATAAGAAGCAGTTGCTAAATGCAGATGTCATTAATAGTGATAGTACGTTGGCGAGAGCCTTAAATTGGCTCAAGTATGGCTTTCTTCACTTTTTTGACTTACTCAGATTGGCCAAAGCCTATATCAGTTCAGGCTTAACAACCGATGAATATCGTGAAAAGGTGACGCAGTGGATATCAGTGGCTAAACACCCAAGGTATCAACGCAAGTATACCGAACTCGTCTATCAACCGATGATGGAGCTCATGGAGCTGCTTAATCATCACGGTTTTAGCAATTACATCGTTTCTGGTGGCACCGCAAATTTCATCCGGCCATGGGTTGAACAAGTTTATCAGGTTTCCGTTAATCGGATTATTGGCAGCTCTGTACGCACCAGATTATGTCAGCGAAATGGCGAATTAGCGGTGAAACTGGAACCCATTCCAATGTTTTTTGACTATCGTTCAGGCAAGGTGTTGGGCATTGAACGTGCTCTGGCCAAGCGCCCTATCGCTGCATTTGGTAACAGTCTTGGTGACGTTGAGATGTTGCGTTGGGCGCGTACGACCAAGCAGTCATTGTGCATGCTAATTCACCATACCGACGATATTCGTGAGTATAAATACAAACCAGATCCCTTTTACTATTTTGGCAAGCCGACGCTAAAATGGGCACAGGAAAGTAATTGGCAAGTCGTGGATATGAAGCGAGACTGGAAGCGTATTTTCAAATTTGAAGAGTCGGAATAGAATATGTTATCAAATGCGCCTGTTCACTTTACAGTCTTTATCAATATTGGCTTAGCGTTTATCCCGTTTGTTTTGGCTTATTTGCTATTTAAAAGACCATTACAACAGCAAAAAAGGCACCATCACTTAATTTGGTGGCTGGGTGTCTGTATATATGTATTGTTTCTGCCAAATAGCGCTTATACGTTGACGGATATTATTCACTATTTTGCTGCTGCTAAATCTCCAGACGTTTCGACTGCACAATTTTGGCTAATTCTCACTCCCCTTTATTTACTCTATTTTATCGTTTGTTTTGAGTTCTATGTGATTTCAATTACGTGGGGAAAACAATACTTTAGTACTAGCGCGTCGCCAGTTACGCTAAATGTGCTCACCGTTGCATTGCAGGCACTTATTGCGCTTGGCGTATATCTCGGTCGATTCCAACGATTGGAAAGTTACGACATTATCAATAAGCCACAAATAATATTCCAAGATATTTATCAAGACCTCACGTCGCTCAATAGCCTGATGATTATTGCGGGCTTATTTGTGTTTTATACGGTTTTTTATTATTTATTCTGCTATATCAATAACGCTTTTCAGCGTCGCCTCAGTCATCGCCTCGCCACGAATGTCTAAATTTTTGTTATAACTCATAGCAAATATCTTACACCAGAAAAGAGAAAATCTTACCGTACGGTTAAGAAAACTATGTTAGAATGCTACTCGAAATTACAAAGCTCAGCGGTGCTGGTGTTGATATTAAACTATTGCACTGCTGTTCGAATAACTTCATAAAAAAGATAAAACACTGGGGTAGGCGGTAAAGAGGCCTAGGTTTGTTGACTTATTCGCTGGTCGTCAATAAATGAAAAGATTTCTGAGCAGAAGATGATCATCTTTTCTTAACAATAAGATGGCATGATGTAAGCCTTATACCCAGATTAACAGCCAACATTAGCAATTGATAATGGAATAAAAATGGAAGTATTACTAGTTAGCTTAGCTGTCTTAATGGTTTTAATATTGCGTACAGCGTGGAAGCATAATTAGGACAGTGATTGTCTGAATTAAAAAAGCCGAACTGATTAAGTTCGGCTTTTTTGTTTGCAGTTGACCCAAATATTTAATTCAATTGGTACTACAATATTTTAGCAATAGACTGAGCTAAATAGTCAACATTTGAATTGGCAATACCTGCGATACTCATACGGCTTGAACCAACCATGTAGATGCTGTATTCATCTTGTAGTTGTTGAACTTGCTCAGGCGTAATACCTAAGAATGAGAACATACCTTTTTGGCGTGGGATAAATGAGAAATCGCGGGTAACACCATTTTCAATTAACTTATCAACCAAAAGTTGTCGATTGCCGTTGATACGGTCACGCATTTCTTTTAATTCTGCGAACCATAATTGGCGTAACTCTTCTGAGCTCAAAATGGTTTCTACGATCGCTGCACCATGTGCTGGTGGCATTGAGTAAATACAACGTACAACTGAAAGCAATACCGAATTAGCAATGTCAACACTAGCGGCAGATTCACCGACAATTGTACAAGCGCCGATGCGTTCACGATAAAGGCCAAAATTCTTAGAACATGAGCTACATACAATCATTTCTTTAACAGAATCAGCCATTAAGCGTAAGCCGTATGCGTCATCATCTAAACCATCACCAAAGCCTTGATACGCCATATCGATAAGCGGTAAGAAGCCGACTGATTTAGCGACTTCTGCAACTTGTTGCCATTGCTCTTTCGATAAATCCATACCGCTCGGATTGTGGCAACATGCGTGTAATAGCACTACATCGTCAGCACTCACTTGTTTCAAACACTCAAGCATTGCATCAAAGTCGAGAGTCTTTGTTTCGTAGTTGTAGTATGGGTATTCTTTTACTTGTAAACCCGACGCCTGAAACAAACCAGTGTGGTTTGCCCAAGTTGGGTTACTCACCCAAATCGTGGCATTTGATTTACATGAACGGATAAACTCGGCTGCTACACGTAAAGAGCCGGTACCGCCAGGTGTAGAAACAGTACGAGCGCGATTCGCCGTTAATACTTGGTGGTCACCAAATATCAATTTAGCCATTTCTTCGTTAAATAATGCGGAGCCCGTTGGACCAATATAAACTTTGGTATCTTCGTTATCGTGACGATATTTCTCGGCCTGTTTAACACAATCTAAAATTGCGGTGTGTCCAGCTTCGTTCTTATATACCCCTACACCAAGATCGATTTTCTGCGGATTCGAATCTTCACGATATTTAGCCAATAAACCTAAAATTGGATCGGCTGGCAAAGCCTTTAAGCTACCAAACATGTCTCCGTTTACCTTTTTCGAAGTGGGGCATTTTCTGAAATTGCGCCATCGTAATTTCAGCTCATTCACTTAAATAAGTTGCCCGATGATTAAACGCCAAGCATAGCCCCTATGGCTGTAAAGTTAAAGCGCTTGGCGTAAAAAATCTCGCAGCCATTTAGTGCAACATTCTCTAATAAATTCCAGTCAGTTATTTACACAACACTCACAGAACTCATGCCACGAAAACTTTACAGAGTTTTGATGGTGCTTGGTGCTATAAAGTTCGACTAATTGCAGCGATCAAGCCGATAACTGCGCCAAAAACTCCACCCCAAACTACAAGCCAACCAAGGTGCTTCTTGATCATCGCCTGGATAATATCTTTTACAAGCCGTGGTGTTAATTCGTTGAGACGTTTTTCAATAATATCACTTACTTTGTCACGCACGTTGTTGAGCACATTAGGTTGCTCAATTTCCTGTTTCAATAATGCTGAAAAATCATCACTCTGCGAAATATTGGTGATTGATAGTCTCATTTTCTCAATGAAGGGTTCGCGTAGTGGCTGCAATACTTCACTACCGCCCACCATCGCCAGCATGCCACCAAATGATGAACTTTCGATTACTTCAATTAAGTCGTCAAAGGCGGGCGATAAATCCACTTTCTCGATTATAGGCGCCAAGTCAATATTGAGCGCCTGTTGTTCATTGTCTGACAGGAATCTGTCGATGTTTTCGTCGGTAAAAAACTGCTCCATCATAAGACTACGGATGCCTAATTTGAAATCTTCGAACCGAGCTGGAATGACACCTGAACCGTACAACAAAGGCACGCGCTCAAATAGCATGTGTACGGCAAGCCAATTGGTTATGGCGCCCGATAAGGCAAATATCCCCATGGTAAATAGAATTGGTTCAGCAATGAAGTGTCCTGTGGCAGTTGCCAATAATGCAATAACATTGGTTACTAAACTCTTATTCACGTTGTACCTCGTTAAATTATCTGTGAATCTGACCCACGATCATACTATGAGTCCGCGCTACTATGGCGCGTATGTTATCAATGACATCAAGCTAACAGCAAGAGAAGAGTAACGCTAAGTTAGCCATCGCCAGATGAAATGCGTTAAGCTTAGTAGCCACTAATACGGTGGTATTGACGTAGTCAATGCAAAGCGGATGACCCAAAAGATAAAAATAAGAAAGGAGCAATGATGATCAAACGATTCACCTTAGCACTAGGTGTTATAGCGGCAACAATGAATGTGAGTTGTGCTGAAGACAAACAATGGCGGCAGATACCACTTGAAAACACCGTAATGATGACTTTACCTCAAGGAAAAGTGGTTATTGAGCTTGCGCCGCAATTTTCGCCTAAGCATGTTGAGCAGTTCAAAGCTCTGGTTAACCAAGGCTTTTATGACGGCGAAAAATTCTATCGCGTGATTGACGGTTTTGTTGCACAGGCTGGCCCCGAAGATGAAAGTGAAAAAGATAAATCAGTGGCGACGCTGAAAATCGAAGATGAGTGGACAACTGTTAAAGATTGGCAATATACACAGGTGCAGAAAAACGACTTATTTGCGCCAGAGACAGGGTTCAAAGATGGCTTTGCAATAGGTCATGATCCCGAGGCCAAAAAGGCATGGCTTACCCATTGTCCGGGCGTGATTGCAATGGCTAGAGGTAACGAACCTGACAGTGGTTCAAGTCATTTTTATATCGTTAATGGTCAGGCACCACGTTACCTTGATCGCATTATGACAATTTTCGGTCGAGTGGTTTATGGCATGAAACATGTGCAATCTATTACCCGTACACAAGAAATAGCGGGTGATACTGCAGCGAGTAGCGCTGAACATACACCGATCGTAAAAATGCAACTGATGAGCGAAGTTGCGCCAGCAGAGCGTGTGCTTGTTGAAGTTGAGTCTACAGACAGCGCTAAATTTGTTGAAGGTTTGGCAAATCGCAAAAAGCGTGAGCATGAATTTTTCTACAAGAAGCCACCACCAGTACTTGATGTGTGCCAAACACCAGTTAAAAGTCGTTTAGTCGTGAAAAGCTAGATTAATATGGGTTTTAACATGTGACATGAGCTGCTCTCATGTCACTTCCATTCTCATAAACTTTGCCTTGCGATCACTAAAATAGCCGTATTTGAGTAAGGGCTTAATAATACCTAATCTGATCGCTAGTTTTGTACCTGAAGCGGAGAACTTAACATCATTTTTGTAATTGCATCTTTAGTTAACGAGGCTACTAAAAGAAAGGTTTGAGGGTACCCCCTTTGTAACAAGTGTTGTTGATGATGCAGTTGTCAAAACATCATAACCAACTTCTTCAAAGCTAAACTCATCAAAATACACTTCACCTGTGCCATACAACCGAACACCAAACAATACTTCCTGTTCAACGTTGTAGTCAAAATCCAAGACAATAGAATATTCCTTCCAGTCAGTCGTGCCTATTATTTTTCTATCAGTCATGAAATCAGTCGTTTCCTCAAAATTACTATGCTTGATTGTCATAAACATAACGGCTTCAGAAGCTTCAACTGTTTTTAACTTCGCTGACAGCTTTATTCGTTTACCTAGCCACTCTTTCTTTGGGGATGAATGCTGCAATACACTGCCAAAAGTTGTTTTTTCGTATTTGCTTTTTAAAAGTCCAACATGCTCATTATCTTTTTCATTAAACATAACTCCTGCCTCATAATCTTGAACATTTACTTGATACCATGGTTCAGGAAGTACATTTTGGTTTGCTAGAGTAATTGGAGAAATTAAAAGTAAAAAACAAATAGCTAGTGGTTTCATAATAGTTCCTTTATCGACACATTTGAATGTCTTTGTAATTCCATAAATTTTGCTAACTCGGGTCTGCCTTGGATGAATCAAGTGTTCAGACTTCTCTAAAAAGTAACAGAAATTACAAAAATGACAATAAACTAGATTGGTTATATACCTCAATTGGGCAGCTACATCTTCACACGCAATGTTCGTGTTCGGTTACGCTTTTAGGCGAACACATCACTGTTCGCACATCTCCTTAAAATGTAAAACTTTAACAATATCAGGGTGTTGCTGTTTGGCATGCGAATTGCTAATTGTCAGTAAACGTTGATACGCATTTGTTACAGTTTTAATGCTGCAACTAAAGGAGATGGTAAATGCTAAGAGATACATCGGGTCAAGATCGGGTGATTGATCCGCAACATACAAGAAAAAAATTATGGTTAAAAGTGGGGGGAGCTGTCGCCTTGTTGGTGGCAGTAGTTGCGTATGCCGCCCCAAAATACAACAGCCTGTTTTCGTCTGATTTAACCATTTCAAAAGAACGTTTACGTTTTGCCACTGTAACGCGCGGAGACTTACAGCGTGACATTGGAGTGCAAGGCCGTGTCGTTGCAGCTAATAGTCCTACTTTGTATTCAACAGCACCAGGCATAGTGTCGCTATTCATTAAAGCGGGCGATACCGTAACAACAGGGCAAGTGCTTGCAAAAGTGGACAGCCCAGAACTAAAAAGTCGCTACGATCAAGAGTTGGCGACGCTCGAACAACTGGGGCTCGAAGTTGGGCGACAAAAGATAGTGATGAAAACAACGCAACTCAATAATCAACAGCAAATTGAGATGTCAGCAGTTAATTTGGAAGCGGCAGAAGTTAACAAGAAGCGTGCAGAAATAAGCATTAAAGATGCACTAATCAGTAAAAAAGAATATGAAGAGAAAGTCGCCGAATACAAACGCGCAGCACTTTCACATAATCACGCGAAACAAAATTTTGAGCTACAGGAAGAAAGTCTCCAGTTTGAGCTAAAAAGTAAACAATCTCAGTTCGACCGTCAGCAGTTTGTGGTAAATGACCTGAAACGTCAGGTGCAAGAACTCACGTTAACGGCTCCTACTGAAGGCATTATTGGCAGTGTAAATGTCCGTGAAAAAGACAGCGTAGCCGCCAATTCTTCGTTAGTCACGGTTATCGATTTAAGTGTGTTCGAAGTAGAAGTGAATATCCCTGAAAATTTTGCTGACGATTTAGGAGTAGGTTTAGCAGCTGAGATTAATTTTAATGGCGCATTGTATACCGGTCATATTGTGGCGATTTCACCGGAAGTGAACAATGGTCAGGTGGTTGGGCGGTTGCGCTTTGACGAAAGTGATATTGCCAATCTCCGTCAGAACCAGCGTGTTAATGCACGCATCCTCATAGAGTCCAAAGAAAATGTATTGAAAGTGAGACGTGGTGCCTTCGTTGAATCGGGTGGCGGGCGCATTGTGTATCGTTTGGATGAAAATAACGCTAATCGCCATGCCGTGACTTTAGGCGCACGGAGTATCGGCGAAATTGAAATAGTTTCAGGATTAAAAGAAGGCGATCAAATCGTCGTCTCAAGCATCGATGTCTTTAATAATCGAGACAAAATATATTTAAGTAATTAGGAGAGTACCAACATGTTGAAAATGGAAAATGTCAGTAAAATCTACCGCACAGACCTCGTAGAAACGCATGCATTACGCAATGTGAATTTAGAAATCAATGCTGGCGAGTTTGTGTCGGTTACAGGCCCTTCAGGTTCAGGAAAAACCACCTTTTTGAATTTGGCCGGCCTATTAGAAACATTTGAAGAAGGAAATTACTTCCTAAATGGAGAAAATGTACGAGGACTTAACGATGATCAGCTCTCTGAAATCCGCAATCAAAAGATCGGATTTATTTTTCAAAGCTTTAATCTTTTGCCTGATTTACCCCTCTTTGACAATGTTGATGTACCTCTACGTTATCGTGGAATGAACAAAGCTGAACGTAAAGAACGTATTGAAAATGCATTGGAATTGGTCGGTTTGGCGTCACGTATGCAACATTTGCCCACACAGCTATCTGGGGGTCAACAGCAGCGTGTTGCTATAGCGAGAGCCATCGCAGGTGATCCTTTGTTCTTGCTTGCCGATGAACCAACAGGGAACTTAGATTCACTTATGGCACAACAGGTGATGGAACTGCTAGAAGACATTAACAGCAAAGGGACAACGATAATCATGGTAACCCATGACGATCAACTTGCTCAACGTGCAGATCGAAATATTCAAATTTTCGATGGACAAGTCAATGATATGCAAAAATCGGTTGTTGATGACATCATCAAAAGCGCATAGGAGTAGCTCATGTTGATTTATAACTTTCAGCTTGCGCTAAAAAGTTTGCGCGAGCGACCAGCATTAACCGCATTGATGGTCTTGGCCATCGCAATCGGTTTGGGCTTGTATACCACAGTGTCTACGATGGCGCACCAGTCAGGCCAAATCCCATTGCCACACAAAAGTGAACGTCTGTTCTTAGTGCAAATGGATAACCGCGAAACAACCGCAGAAGAAGTGACTCATCAATCACGCATGGTAGACACTACCTACCGTGATGCCATCGCGTTACACAAAATGGCGATTCCTGGTGTTAACCAAACCTACTCTTGGTCTACTTGGGGGATTTTGAGTGTTGAAGACCCAAATATTACGCCAGTAAAAACGACTGCAGCGGCTACAACAAGTGAATTTTTCAGTATGCTAGAAACGCCGTTCTTGTATGGACAGGGCTGGAGTGCGACACAAGAATCAAATGCCGTGATCGTCATTAGCAAACAAGTCAATGATCGCTTATTTGGTGGAGAAAATAGTGTCGGGAAAACGCTAAAACTCGGCAACCATGTGATGACAGTAGTCGGTGTTGTTAACAAATGGAATATCGTGCGCAAGTTTTATGATCGTAGCTTTTATTCTGGAGAACCAGACGACTTTTTTGTCCCTGCCACATTCGCGATGGAAAATGAACTAGGAAGAGATGCTTATTTTGAATGTTGGTCTACTGAAGCCGAAAATTGGCGACGTTTTAGAAATGGTGCAACATCAGAATTGTACACCTCAGAATGTGCTTGGGTGACGTATTGGGCGGAAGTGTCAGACGGAAACTTTGAGCAATACCAGAATCAAGTCACGCAATATATTGCTCAGCAAAGAGAGCTAGGTCGATTTCCTCGAGGTGGTGAGCTGTTTTTAACCAACCTAAATGATCAGTTGAACTACGTGAATGGTCGCAATGGTTTCATCAACCTATTTTCTTTGATTGCTATCTTGTTCTTCTCTGTGTGTTTACTGAACTCAATCGGAATCTTACTGGCGAAATTCATGCGCCGTAGTAAAGAGGTGAGCATTCGTCGCGCACTAGGAGCGAAAAAGAAAACGATTGTGATGCAACACGTATTTGAAGTGGTCATCATTGGGGCATTAGGCGGCTTAGTTGGGTTAGTTGTCGCGTATTATGGCTTACAGGGTATGTTGAATATCCGCATTTACGCATCTGACTACACGTTACGTGTTGAAGATGTTGCGCCTATGTTTCAGCTCGACCTAACCATGATTGGACAAGCATTTGTTACGGGAATTGTTTGCACTTTAATCGTTAGCATCTATCCAATTTGGCGATTATGTAATGTACCGCCAGCAAGCCAATTGAAATCACAATAAGGAGATGATGATGAATTTTCGTCCAATATTTCTTAGTTTAAAACGTAACAAATTCATGACCTTAATTTTAGTGATTCAAATTGCTTTTACCATGGGGGTGTTGAGTAGTTCAGTGTTGGTGTCTACCGCTACATTGAGTGAATGGAATTTACCGTCTGGTATACCGCATAACGACATTATTCGGGTATCTCCCGAGTTTTTCGAGCAAGATCGCGATGTTGGTCAGGCTATTATCGATGATGTTGAGCGTGTGAAGCAATTTCCGTCAGTGGTCAGTGTTACGCCAAGCACAGCGGTACCTTTTACGGCAGAGAATGTCGTGAATGTTTATTTGGAAACCGGTGAAGATGCACAAGGACATCAAACGGTTATCTTTGACGCCGATGAGTCGATTATTTCGGTGCTAGATTTATCACTGATTGAGGGACGCTGGATAACAGAAAATGACGTGATTCGTGGGCATGCAGAAGAAGTTACTGAAAACGCTAGTATCATGATGATCAGTCAAGACATGGCGAAAACACTATTTCCAGCTTCATCTGCGGTTGGTCAAACAGTTTGGTTATCTAATCAAGGCGAACCGGCTAAGATTATTGGTGTATACAGCAACTTCATGACAGGTGAGCGTTTGAATGGTCGAGGAAAATCATATCACTCGTTTATTCGTCCACAGGTCAAATGGGCAGAAGGTAGCGAACCGCATTATTTAATACGCATGGAGCCGGGCGTTGCAGAGAGCAAATTGGAAGATGTCGTCACCCTGTTTTATCAGGAGCGTGGCCGTTACATTAACTTTCCCGAATTGCTAAAGCGTACTCAAAAGCGCATGTATGATGGTCGTGGTAGCCGTGCACTTACTTTCCTTGTGATAAGTGGCGTGCTGTTACTCATTACAGCGATTGGCATTACTGGCCTAACAGCGTTTCAGGTCAATCAACGGAAAAAGCAAATTGGTACACGCAGAGCGCTTGGCGCAAAGAAGAGTGATATCATTAAATATTTCCTAACGGAAAACAGTATTATCACGCTATTTGGTCTGCTTATCGGCTTGTTATTAACCTTTAGTCTGACTTTCGAAATTTCGGAGCAATATGGTCAAAATATGTTAAATCTGTCGGTCGTGCTTGGTACCGCAGCATTAATATGGTCCATTAATATGGTTGCGGTCTGGTTTCCCGCCAAACGGGCAGCCAATGTCGCACCAGCGATAGTGACACGAACGGCTTAGATGAGTAAATCACTTTACCTGCCATAGCGAAACACCTACACTGCGAACAAATACCCTCTGTTACTGTTTGTTGTGTAGGTGTAATACGTTAATAAAGCCGTAGTCACTATGAGCAGTAATCGGGTACTGGAATAATCATAATATAAAGGAAAGGACACTTATGAAGGCCAAGATCCTCGTAATTGATGACAACCACGATGTTGCTCATGCACTAAGTGTACTATTTAAACTTAACGATATCGCGTGTGACCATCAAGACACCCCTGATGGTGGGCTAGCTGCATTAGCGTCTCAGCAGTATGACTTAGTCATTCAAGACATGAATTTCACTAAGGACACTACCTCTGGAGAGGAAGGTGTCACTCTATTTAATCAAATTCGCACCCAACATCCAGATTTGCCTATTGTACTTATCACTGCGTGGACGCACCTAGAGACGGCTGTTGAATTAGTTAAATCAGGCGCGAGCGATTACATGAGTAAGCCTTGGGATGACGATAAATTACTTACCACAGTGAACAACTTGATTGAACTGAGTGAATTGCAACAGGCACAAAGCAGTGTTGCCAACGCACATCACGCCAAAATAACAGAGTTGTCGAACTCCTTTAACTTATGTGGCACACGATTTCAGAGTGATGCCATGCTCAACTTAATTCAAATTACAACGCAAGTTGCACAGGCTGATATTGCAGTGCTAATAACCGGGCCAAATGGCGCGGGAAAAGAAAAAATCGCGGAAATTTTACAGGCTAACTCTCAAAGTGCTGAAGGGCCATTTGTTAAAGTTAATGTAGGTGCTGTGCCTCAAGATTTGATGGCCGCCGAATTGTTCGGTGCGGAAGCCGGAGCGTATACCGGGATAAACCAGCGTAGAATTGGACGATTCGAATTGGCCAATAACGGCACTTTGTTTTTAGATGAAATCGGTAACTTGTCGTTAGATGGGCAAGCAAAACTACTACGTGTTTTAGAAACCGGCGAATTCGAACGGCTTGGTGGTACAGAAACAATTAAAGTAAAAGTACGTATCATTAGTGCCACTAATGCCGATCTAAAAGCGGCTATTGCCAACGGCACGTTTAGAGAAGATCTGTATTATCGATTGAATGTGATCGAGCTGAAGCTACCATCTTTGTATGACCGTAAGGCCGATATTCTGCCGTTGGCCAAATTCTTTCTGGGTGATGGATATCAACTAACAGAGCGGGCAAATCGCACCCTAAAGCAGCATAAATGGCCAGGCAACATACGTGAGCTAAAAAATGTGATGCAACGGGCGGCCCTGTTGTCATTAGACAAGGTAATAGACGCTCCTGCTTTAGGTCTTGATATCGTACTACCAGAAGAAACAGCGGCGTCGGAAGAAGTGACTGCGGAGCGTATAATCAGTGCGATTCAACAATCAAGTGGTGTGATATCTGAAGCGGCAAAGACACTGGGATTGAGTCGTTCTGCATTGTATCGACGAATGCGCAAATTTGAGATAGAAACATAATGCCAAATAAATCATTGGTTGGTCGATTTTTTATTACGATTATTGCCTCAGTGTTGATTTACGCAGGCACCATCGTCTATTTGAGCACACAACACTCGCTTGGCATTTCACAAGTTTTACTACTATCAATTACCTTGGTGGTGGTCATCATGATTGCCTTTTATTTTCATGTCTTTCCATTAACACAAACGCTGCAAGCACTGGACAATGGTGTTAGTGCCTTTAAAGACAACGATTTTAGCATTACGCTCCAAAAGCAACCTTTCCGCGAGCTGCATGGCTTGGTTAATATTTACAATGAACTTGCTACGGTATTGCGTGCAGAACGCATGGATATTTTTCAGCGTGAATTGTTGCTTGATTCTGTTATTCAATCGACACCCGTTTCATTGGTGTTAACCAACAGCAAAGGGGTCATTGTATACAGTAACTTGTCGGCAAAATCGCTCTTTCAGAGTAAAAAAACCATAGAGGGTTTACTCCTTTCCGATGTCGTTGCACAGCTTTCTGCTCCCTTGCGCAGCGCAACGTTACAAAAATTCAATGGGTTGGTTACTGATCACAATAACGATGATGCTGTTACTTATAATATAAACTGCCGGCAGTTTATGCTAAACGGGCGGGCCCATCACTTATATTTATACAAAAATATGACTAATGAGATGTCGCGCAAAGAGTCCGAGATGTGGAAGCAAGTGATCCGCTTGATAAGTCATGAACTCAATAATTCGTTAGCACCAATCGCGTCATTGACCAAGTCGGCCAAAAAAATTATTAAGTCCCCTGAGCATTTTGAGATGCTGGAAGAAGTGCTTGATACCATTGGTAGACGAAGTAGCCACTTGCACGACTTTATTAGTCAATATGCCAATTTTGCGCGCTTGCCTTTGCCTGAATGTAAGCCGTGGCCGTTAGTTTCTTTTTTTAACAATATTAGTAAGTTATTAGAAATACCTTGCGAGATTAAAGCGCAAGCCAGTCATATTAGCTTTGATGCTGCGCAAATCGAACAGGTGTTAATTAACTTAGTGAAGAACGCCAAAGAGTCTGGCTCTGCGATTGAAGACATTGGGATAAATGTAACCCAAGAAGCCAATGTGCTCGTTGTCAGCGTTTTTGATCGCGGGTCAGGACTGAGTGAAGCGCAATTACAGCAGGCAATGTTACCGTTTTTCTCGACAAAACCGAATGGTATGGGGATTGGGCTGGCCCTGTGTAATGAGATTGTTGCCAATCATGACGGCAGGTTACATTTGTACAACCGAGACAACGGAGGACTTTGCGTGAGCTTCAGTTTAGCACTGGACGAAAGTGATGAATGTGAAGCGAGTCTTGAAAACCCTTAGGCATAAAGTGAAACTTAGGTACAACTATTTGATATGTAGGTGGTTGATTTTAGGTGGAAAAGAATCATTGCAAAATTCCACCTCAACCGTGACTTTTGCTTTAGCCAATTGATAATCCACCTCAAACTCAATGACCGGGTTGTTTTCATGTGCAAAGGCCTTAACAAAACAAAGAGCTAAAGGTTCGCCCAGCGTTGAATCTTGTAGTTCATGGGCGTGAAAAAACTTCACCGGACTGACTGTCTGTTTAAATGAATTTGTGGCTAAACTGATAAAGGCAATATAGTCTGCTTGGTGGTGAGCCTGCAGCATGCGCTTAACAAATGGAGTTAGTACAAATAGTGCATGCTCGCGGTCAGTACCAAATTGTCCAAAGTAGTCCATGCTAGATGTAAAAGCCCGAGTGTGCCATTAGCAAATGTATAACCTATTTATAGGTAATATTGATGACATCGAAATATTTTTCACCTTCTGGCGTTTTTACAACGACTTCGTCGTCTACTCGTTTACCGATTAACGCTCGTGCCATAGGTGAATCTATACTAATCTCACCTTTTTTAACGTCCCACTCGTCCGGGCCAACTAGTCGATAACTTAGCTCTTCATCTTGTTCATTTAGCAAAGTAACCTTAGCGCCGAAAAACACTTTACCTTCTTGTTGTTTTTCCGGATACACAATGGTTAGGTCTTCAAGGCGTTTCATTAAGAATCGCACCCTGCGATCGATTTCTCTGAGACGCTTTTTACCATAAATATACTCCGCGTTTTCACTGCGATCACCCAACGCAGCAGCTTCCGATACGGCTTTAGTCACGCGGGGGCGTTCTTCTTTCCAGAGATATTTTAATTCTTGATCTAACCGTTGCCAGCCTTCTCGGGTAATGTAGTTTGAGCGTTTCATTCATCAAATAATTGGTAACAGAACTGGCGATAGTTTACCCGAAGTTTGTGTTGGGCAAAATCAATATATTTTCGCATACCGTCGAATTGTAGGATTATTATACCTCTATCAACGAAACCACTGGAAATGCCGCTTAAAGGAAGGTATATAGTGGGGCATAATTAAGATTTACACATTATTTTATAGGCTTATTTTTTCATGTTGAATATTGCTGACCAAATTGCGCAGGAACTAAAGGTAACCCCTCAGCAAGTTTCCGCTGCCATTGCACTACTTGATGATGGCGCAACAGTACCTTTTATTGCGCGTTATCGTAAGGAAGCGACTAATGGTTTGGACGATGGGCATTTACGTCCTCTAGCACAGCGTTTAGGCTACCTACGAGAGTTAAACGAGCGACGCAATGTCATACTTACTAACATTGAGCAGCAAGGCAAGCTAACCCCCGGGTTAAAGTCACAAATCGAGCAGGCAGATAATAAGACTCGATTGGAAGATTTGTACTTACCATTCAAACCGAAACGCCGCACCAAGGGACAAATTGCGACCGAGGCAGGGCTTTCGCCGCTAGCTGAAAAGATATTCAAGGACTGGCAGGTTCATCCAGAAAAGGCAGCAGCCGATTTTATAAATATTGAGGCTGGCTTTGGTGACGTAGAAGCCGTCTTAGAAGGCGTGATGGCGATACTAATCGAGCAATTTGGTGAAGATGCTGCGCTCTTAGACAAATTACGTCGTCATTTATTAAAGCATGCACACATCACTAGCACTGTGGTCAAAAGCAAACAAAGTGAAGCGCGAAAATACAGTGACTATTTTGATCACAATGAGCGTTACAATAATGTGCCGTCTCATCGAGCGTTGGCTATGTTTCGCGGGCGGAACGAAGGCTTCTTAAGAGTGTCACTTGATCCTGATTTATCTAAGAGTGATGTGACTTGTGAAGACATCATCATGCGCCATTACGCATTGTCTTTATCTTCGCAGCCAGCAGCACCATTTCTTACACGTACCGTTTCCGCTGCATGGAAGCAAAAGTTAAGCAAGCACTTGTATACCGAACTGCTTGGCCAGTTGAAAGACAGAGCAGAGCAAGAAGCCATCACTGTATTTGCTAGCAACCTCAAAGACTTGCTGTTAACGGCGCCAGCGGGTAGTAAAGTGACATTAGGCATTGATCCGGGCTATCGCACGGGCTGTAAGCTAGCGATTGTTGATCAAACCGGTAAATTGTTACATACCGCCACCATATTTCCACACGAGCCACAAAATAACTGGGACAAGTCGGTACGCACAATCGTCAACCTTTGTCGCCAGCACAAAGTTGAACTGATTGCCGTAGGTAATGGTACGGCTTCAAGAGAATCAGATAAGCTTGCAGGTGAAGCGATTAAGATGCTGGGAGACCGCAAGCCGGTAAAAGTCATCGTGAGCGAAGCTGGTGCTTCGGTGTATTCTGCTTCTGAAGCTGGCGCACAGGAATTTCCTGAAATAGATGTTTCGTTGCGTGGTGCAGTGTCGATAGCTCGACGATTGCAAGATCCGCTAGCGGAACTGGTCAAAATCGATCCCAAAGCAATTGGTGTTGGCCAATATCAGCATGATGTGAGCCAAAGTCAATTAAGTCAAAGTTTAGAGGCGGTTATTGAAGACTGTGTAAATGCTGTTGGTGTTGACGCAAATAGCGCCTCAGCCGCACTATTGACTCACGTTGCTGGCTTCAACAAGACGTTGGCTGTTAATGTGGTTAAACACCGTGACGAACATGGCCGTTTCAACAATCGTCAGGAGTTACTTAACGTGGCACGATTGGGGCCGAAAGCCTATGAACAGGCGGCTGGTTTCTTACGCGTCAACCAAGGGACAGATCCTCTTGACCAAACGGGCGTGCATCCAGAAACCTATCCTGTGGTAGAAAGACTGCTCGCTACACTCAATAAATCAGTTGAAGATATCTTGATTGAGCCACAGTTATTAACATCGGTTGCTGTTGAGTCACTTGTTGATACGCAATTTGGTGAAATCACGGTCAAAGACGTTATAGAAGAGCTTGCTAAGCCCAATCGTGATCCACGTCCTGATTTTAAAACGGCGACGTTTAAAGAGGGGATTGAATCTATTACTGATCTAAACGTGGGGATGATTTTAGAAGGCGTGGTTTCAAACGTTGCAAAATTTGGTGCCTTTGTTGATATTGGTGTGCATCAGGACGGTTTAGTACACATATCATCGCTCACCGATAAGTTTGTTAGCGATCCGCGCGATATTGTTAAGGCTGGTGATATTGTTAAGGTTAAAGTGCTGGAAGTTGAACCTGAACGCAAGCGCATCAGCCTTACAATGCGTCTTGATGAACAACCAGCAGTCAAACGTAAACCAGCGAACGAGCGTAGTGCTAACAATAAAGCGCAGCAGCCAAAAAAATCTTCTGCATCGAATAAAGGAAGCGATGGCAAACGTCGAGCACCGAAGCAACCTGCCAATGCTGCCATGGGTAACGCGTTCGCTGACGCATTAGCAAAAATGAAGAAATAGTTGTGCTGAGCCGCTTGCTGAAACGTTAAATTTGGCCAGCTGTTATTCACGCAGGTATTTGCGAGCACCTCGGTGCTCGCGATACATTGGTATTAACTACCTGAACGTTGAACTTAGTGCCTCTAACGAATTGGCGCTGTGATTAACTTGTTCGCCATTGTGATTTACTTGCTCTGCTATTTGCGTATTGTTACGTGAAATTTCGTCAATTTTATGCACATTCTCACTGATTTCTTTTGCAACACAGCTTTGCTCTTCAGTAGCACTCGCAATTTGCGCGGTCAAGTCGGTCAAGTCATCAACCATTTTAGTGATGTTAATAACATTGGTGTTTGCGAGCTGTGTTTCGGTCACGCAAGATTCTGCATCTTGTTTGTTGCGTAGCATTATGTCACTCCAATCACGCAACGTTTGTTGCAACTCAGCGACTGAATCCTGAATTTGCTCTGCAGCACTTTGTGTACGACTCGCCAATGTGCGAACCTCATCAGCAACCACCGCAAACCCTCTGCCTTGCTCGTCAGCTCTAGCTGCTTCAATGGCTGCATTGAGCGCTAGCAGGTTTGTTTGATCAGCGATTCCCTGAATTTCGCTCATCACCGTTGCAATGCTGGCGGCTTTATCAACCAATTGATTTGCCGTGCCTGCCGCACTTTCTACGTCATTAGATAAATCAGAAATCTTGTTCTGACTACGCTCGATAACGCCAACCACTTGATGACATTCCTGATAGATGCCATTGACGTTTTCATGTGCTTCAACTGTACTCTTGCTCACTTGTTCTATGGTCACGCTCATTTCAGTAATCGCGGTTGCCAGTTGTTCGAGTTGTGCGTTTTCTTCAAACAAGCCATTCAGTGATTGCTTTGAGGAATGCTGTAAATGTGTCGCCAGCGAGGAAAGATGAAACCCCGAATCTCGACTTCGACCGAGTACTGTTCTAATTTTTGCCTGCATCATTAAAAAAGGATATTGGCACAATGCCTGTATGCCTTTTCCTGCAAATACAAAACGAGATGGGCTGTCGAACTTACTACTTACGTCATTTAGATATCGCGGTAGTCGGATGAATTCATCAGAAAAAATAATGAGTAATACGACAAGCGTAGCCAATTGAATAGCCGCTGCAATTAGCGAAATACTCGATGCGGTAATCGCTATCGAAATGAAAATTAGAATAAAAGCGATAACGCGCTTAAGCTGAGTATTGAGATGAAAGTCAGAGAGTTTTCTTCCTTGATTAACGGCTTGATACACTCGTTCAGCTTCGTTTTTTTGTGTATCGCTGGGACAACATCGCACTGATTGATAACCAATAATGGTGTCATTTTCATAGAGCGGGGTAACAAAGGCGTCTACCCAATAGAAGTCCCCATTCTTACATTTGTTCTTAACCATACCTCGCCATGAATCGCCTCGTTTTAATTTTTTCCATAGATCGGCAAATGCTGCTTTGGGCATGTCTGTGTGACGTACAATATTATGATGCTGGCCGAGTAATTCTTCTTGGGAATATCCCGCAATTCGACAAAATGCGTCATTTGCATAGGTAATAATACCTTGGGTATCAGTGGTGGAGACGAGTTGTTCATCTGGTGAAAACGTAACTTCTTGCATGAGTAATTAGCCGATAATTTAAGTGGAGATAATGCATCAAAACGCTAAATATAGTTCATTCATTGATACAGATCTCCAATAACAACAATAGGTTGTTATGTTATTGATCTAGATCAAACTTTTTAGGTGTTTGGTGGGAGTATAGAGAAGAATGACTGATTTATTTTGTCACCAGTCAGAGACTTCAGCACCGTGACATGGTCTTTGTCGCAATTGATTTACGATTTAGCGTGTTACGGCTTTGTAAAAGTAACAATTGTGGTAGGGTGAGACTAGATCCTTGTCTTGGTAGTGATTACCATAACGTCACAATAACACAACAGGTTGAGTATTTATGAGTAACAAACTCGCATTCACTGCATTGATAATGCTCTCATCATCAATTGCAGCCGCTGACATCTCTGTGGAAGATTATCAGCGCGCGGAAAAACAATTAGCTGACCATACTGATAAGCTGGTTTTTGGTACAGTAGAGTACCCACACTGGTCTAAGCAAAATCAATTGCTGTATCGTAGCCATACAGTTAATGGTGTGCAGTTTTTTCAAGTTGATGCGACAAATGGCAAAAAAGAAATTGCGTTTGATCATCAAAAACTAGCAGCGTCATTAGCACGTATTACTGAATCTGAAGTTAATCATGATAAATTGCCGTTTCGTCGCGCAAAAATAGATGAACAAGGTCAACTCAATATTAAAGTAAAACAAGTTCATTATCGTTGTGATTTATCGACCTATTTGTGTCAAGAGAACAAATTTGTTGCTAAAGCACATGAGCTGGTTGCTCCCGATGGTTTAAAGGCCGTATTTATTCGCGATCACAATTTGTGGATGCGTGATTTTGCGACAGGTATGGAGTATGAACTAACAACCGATGGTGTGAAGGATTTTGGTTACGCGACAAATAATGCGGGTTGGGTTCGAAGCAAGAAGCCAGTAGTTAAGTGGTCACCAGATTCGAAAAAGCTTACGACATTCAAACATGATGGGCGTAAAGTCGGTGAAATGGGCATAGTTTCAACAGCAGTAGGACACCCAAAAATAGACGTATGGAAGTACCCGCTGCCAGGTGACGAACATGCGTTCAAAATCCATCGTGTGGTGATAGATGTTGAATCAAAAGCCGTGACACCGCTGAAGATGGAAGCTGATGAGCACAGATCAACAATCACAGACCATGTTGCAGCTAGAGATGGTTCGTTACTTGATATTGATTGGGCACACGATAGTAGTCATTTCGCCTTTGTTTCATCATCACGAGATCATAAGTTAGCGACACTTCGCATCGCTAATGCGACGACAGGGGAAGTGAAAACTATCTTTACTGAATCAGAAGAGACATTTTTTGAATCGGGTGTTTCAGGCATTAGCTGGCGTTATCTAGATAAGAGCAATGAAGTAATTTGGTTTTCACAACGCTCAAATTGGGGGCATCTATACTTATTGGATGCAACTTCAGGCAAGGTGAAAAAACAAATTACCAAAGGCGACTGGACCGTGATTTCTCTGCTTCATGTTGATCAGGATTCAGGTCGATTACTCTTTACTGGCGCAGGTATGGAAGGGGGCGATCCTTATTTTCACTACTTATATAGTATTAACAAAGATGGTAATGCGCTGAAATTGTTAACACCTGAAAATACCCATCATCGCATTACATTGAGTGACGATGGGCGTTATTTCCTTGATCAAGCTTCAACATACAATAAGCCTGAAATCAGCCAAGTTCGTGATACTCAATCAGGCAATGGCTTTATAGTGGAGAACATGGACATTACTAAGTTGACTGCAACAGGTTGGAAAGCGCCACAGCCATTTGTAGTAAAAGACCGAAATGGTGAGCATGACTTGCATGGTTTAATGTATACGCCAAGCAACTTTGATCCAACTCAGTCATATCCGGTAGTGAATTATCTATATCCAGGTCCACAAGTTGGCAGTATTCGTGGTCGTCACTTTCGATCTGCGCGTGGCGATAATCAGGCGATAGCTGAATTAGGTTTTATTGTTATAGAGCTTGATGCGTTAGGGACGCCGGGTCGTTCGAAACGTTTTCATGAGTTCTATTATGGCAATATGGGCGATAGTGGTATACCTGATCAGGTAGCTGCGATAGAACAACTTGCCAAAAAACATCAATGGATTGACGTTAATAGCGTAGGTATTTGGGGACATTCAGGAGGCGGTTTCGCTTCAACTCGTGCATTGCTGTTGTATCCTGACTTCTACAAAGTCGCTGTTTCACAAGCGGGTAATCATGATAATCGCAATTACGCCGATGAGTGGGGCGAGAAATGGCACGGCATGTTAGTTAAAAACGAAGATGGTACGACAAATTATGACAGTCAAGCTAACCAACTTATTGTCGATAAACTTAAAGGCAAATTGTTGATTGCACACGGTACAACAGATACCAATGTGCCGCCATATAGTACGTTAGTTGTGGTAGAAGCACTGATTAATGCTAATAAGGATTTTGACATGCTCATGTTACCGAATCGTGGGCACGGCTTTGCCAGAGAGCCATATATGATGCGTAAACGTTGGGATTATTTTGTTGAGCATCTTAAAGGGCAAACGCCACCGAAAGAGTACCAATTTGGTAAACAAGCGCATTAACTCGCGGTTTAGCAATTGAGTCCAATCTAAAAGGAGAGCTTCGGCTCTCCTTTTATGTTCAGGCCGAACGGAGGGTTTTTCCTCGTACATCCTGAGTAGGAGGTACGACGTATCGAAGGGCGATTGCTTCGCACTCAGGATGCGCGGGACTAAATGGATGGCAAGGAGCGTCGATGTTCAGGCCGTGCGGAGGGGTTTTTCCGTACATCCTGAGTAGGAGGTACGACGTATCGAAGGGCGATTGCTTCGCACTCAAGAGCAGCGGAAATTCAAAGGAGCATTATTGTTTTGAATAAATTCAGTTTATCGCATAGCACAGATACCAATAACCGAGCAGAATTCATGCAATTTAGGTTGCATTGTACAGAAGATAACCGATAACCTAGTTCCCTGTCTTATTGATCAAATACTTGCTCTGATATGCGACTTAGGTCTGAAGACGAGTGTATAACAATAAAAATTTTCTGATGAATGTGTGTAGTTGTTTAGAAGCATTTCGTCACAAATAAGGGGATTGCAATGGAAAGTCACGCGTCATATTGGCGAGCGAATATTCGCTTGATTCTAATCTGTCTAACCATTTGGTTCACTGTGTCATTTGGATTTGGCATTCTACTCGTGGAACCACTAAACCACATTAAACTTGGCGGTTATAAGCTAGGCTTTTGGTTTGCACAGCAGGGCTCAATTTACATCTTTGTCGGTTTGATTTTTTGGTACACCCATAAAATGAATCAGTTAGACAAAGAACATAAGGTCGAGGAAGAATAAATGGATGAATTGAAGCTCTATACCTACATTGCAGTCTTTGGTTCATTCGCCCTTTATTTTGCCATCGCATGGTGGGCGCGTGCGGGCTCAACCAGTGAATTTTATGCTGCAGGTGGGGGTATTACACCGGTGCAAAACGGTATGGCGATTGGTGCAGATTGGATGAGCGCGGCATCGTTTATTTCGATGGCGGGCATGATCGCTTTCCTTGGCTATGGTGGCTCTGTCTTTCTAATGGGGTGGACAGGTGGTTATGTGCTACTTGCGATGTTACTCGCTCCCTACATGCGCAAGCACGGGAAATTCACCGTACCTGAATTTATCTCAGATCGTTACTATTCAAAAACGGCTCGCATTGTGGCTGTGTTGTGTTTAATTATTGCGTCACTCACTTATATCATCGGGCAAATGAAAGGCGTTGGTGTGGCCTTTTCGCAGTTCTTAGAACTTGAATACAGCCAAGGATTGTTTATTGGCATGGGCGTGGTTTGGGTTTACGCCGTACTTGGTGGCATGAAAGGCATTACCTACACACAAATCGCGCAATATTGCGTCCTGATTTTTGCCTATACTATTCCGGCGATTTTTATTTCATTGCAACTCACAGGTAACCCTATTCCTCAGCTAGGTTTGGGTAGTACATTAGCCGACGGTAGTGGCGAATACTTACTCGATAAATTAGATCGTGTGGTAACCGAGCTAGGATTTAACGAATTCACCACGGACAATATGGGCGGCTCACTCAACATGTTTGCTTATACGTTGTCACTCATGATTGGCACGGCAGGCTTGCCACATGTCATCATGCGTTTTTTCACCGTGCCTAGTGTCAAAGCTGCTCGCGCTTCTGCTGGTTATGCGCTGGTATTTATTGCCTTGCTATACACTGTTGCGCCTGCCGTTGGCGCAATGGCACGTTTAAATTTTATGAGTACCATTGAACCTGAAGCAGGAGAACATTTGGTCTATGATGAGCGACCTCAATGGTTCAAAGACTGGGAAAAAACGGGTCTGTTGGAATTTGAGGACAAAAATGGTGATGGAAAAATTCAATATTCAGCAGATGTGGCATCGAATGAAATGGTTAAAGTTGATCGCGATATTATGGTGTTAGCAAATCCCGCAATCGCTAATTTACCTAGCTGGGTTATAGCGTTAGTTGCTGCGGGAGGGTTGGCTGCAGCGTTATCGACAGCCGCTGGACTGTTATTAGCTATATCATCGTCGGTATCCCATGACTTAATGAAGGGCGTATTAACACCTAACTTATCTGAGAAGAATGAGTTACTTGCTGGCCGTATTGTGATGACATTAGCTATCTTATTATCAGGCTGGTTAGGGCTTAATCCCCCAGGTTTCGCCGCCGGTACAGTGGCACTCGCTTTTGGTTTAGCGGCATCTTCAATTTTTCCTGCGCTAATGATGGGAATATTTTCCCGACGAATGAGTGGTACAGCTGCCATTTGGGGGATGTGTTCAGGTATTGGCGTCACGCTACTTTATGTATTCCAACACAAAGGCATCATGTTTATTCAGGGGACGTCATTCCTTGGTCACATGGAACCTAATTGGTTCTTTGGCATATCACCCAATGCGTTTGGTGCAGTAGGGGCTTTAGTGAACTTTACCGTAGCATTTGTTGTGTTAAAGATAACAGGTCCGTCACCATCGCATATTCAATCGCTAGTGGATAACTTCCGCACACCACATGGAAAGACGACCACAGCACATGAACACTAATTGAAAAAAAGCGGTATCAACTTGTCGCTGATACCGCTTGTTTTATCACTGACAATATAAGCAAGGAATTATTTTTCAGGAATGTTCGCTATTACTGCCTGTAGTAACTGCCAGTACTGATTTACTGTAGCGATTTCAACTTTCTCATCTGGTGAATGTGGAAACTTAATCGTTGGGCCAAATGACACCATATCCCAATGTGGGTATGCCGTTTTAAACAAACCACATTCTAGCCCTGCATGGATCACCATTATCTCAGGAATACGACCAAATAGTTGTTCGTATGTATCGCGAACGGTTGCCATTATGGGGGATGAAGTGTCAGGCTGCCAGCCCGGGTAGGCACCACTAAATTCAATATTTGCGTTTGCTAAAGCAAAAACTGATTCAACCATCGTTTGTGCTTCTAAACGGCCATCGTCATGTAAGCTACGGATCAGCGTCAGCGCAACAAACTTAGGTCCTTTACAGCGCATAACGCCCAAATTAAGTGATGTTTCGACAATGCCTTCAATGTCGTCACTCATACGCAATACACCATTGGGGCAGCCATTGAGCGCATTCAAAATGCGCTGTTGTACTTCACTCGTCCAACATTCGTCGAAATCCTCAGGTGAAATCAATAGCATATTGATGTCAGTTTCGATGCTCTTTAGGTTATGCTTAATCGTAGCCAAATAATCATCTAAGTGTGCTTTTAGCGCATCAACATTTGCAGCGGGCACCACAAAACTAGCGTTTGCTTCACGTGGTATAGCGTTACGTAGGCTACCACCGTTTAATTCGGTGAGCTTGATGCCGTGTTGTTTACTGGCATCGAGCAAAAAACGAACGAGCAGTTTACAGGCATTTGCGCGACCCGTATGAATATCAACACCCGAATGGCCGCCCTTAAGTCCAGAAATTGACAAGTTAAATGCTTGGTATTCAGCTGGCACCGCTTCAAACGCCAAATTAAATGTCGCAGTGCCATCTATGCCACCTGCGCATCCCATATAAACTTCGCCTTCTTGTTCCGAGTCGGTGTTAATCAATATGTCGCCTTCAATCCAATTCGGTTGAAGACCAAATGCGCCGCTCATCCCCGCTTCTTCATCAATAGTAATTAATACTTCTAGCGGGCCATGTGGAATGTCGTTGCTGGCTAGTACTGCCAGTGCCGAAGACAGGCCAATACCATTATCTGCCCCCAGTGTTGTACCTTCTGCAGTAACCCACTCGCCATCAATATAAGGTTTGATTGGGTCGGTAAGAAAGTCATGCACAGTATCGGCATTTTTTTGTGGCACCATGTCCATGTGCGCTTGCAAAATAACGCCACGGCGATTTTCCATACCTTGGGTTGCTGGCTTGGAAATGAGTAAATTGCCAACTTCGTCTTCTTTCACCGCTAATCCCAGGTCCTGTGCCCATGATTGGATCCACGCAGAGATTTTTTGTTCGTGTTTTGAAGGGTGTGGAATACTACAAATTTGTTCGAAGATCTGCCACAACGATTGCGGCTCTAAATGAGATAACTTAGCCAAAATTTGTCCTTTCTACGTTGAATTATTTATTACTGGTTATTGTTTCTGGTTAGAAATGAAAACGCCAGCGACGCTGGCGTTTTATATCAATAATGAGTGTATGGATTTATTTACTGGCCATTAAAAATTGCCATTGTTCATTAAAACTGTCACTGGGCTTTTTCGTGAACTCGGTGCGTACGTATTGGCTTATTTTACCTTCTGCGTACGATACCAATATATTGGCTAGTGCCAGTTCATTAATTTCAAACCCTTTGCCTTCACGCAATTTTCGCTCACGAAGTACTTGTTTAAACTGAGATTCAATTTTTTCAAAAAACTGATTAACACGTGTTCTTAGACGCTCATTTTCGCCCATTAAGGCATCGCCAGATAATATTCTACACATGCCTGGATTACGCTCAGCGAATACTAATAAAACGTGTAAGATATGGTGGCAACGCACAAGAGCTTCTTTGTGGTCTGCGAGAATAAGATTAACCCGTGAAAACATTGATTCTTCAATAAACTCAATCAATCCTTCAAACATGCGTGCTTTCGACGGAAAATGACGATAGAGAGCGGCTTCTGAAACCCCTACTTCCGCTGCTAGCTTCGCTGTGGTAATTCTTTGTCCCGGGCTACTTTGTAGCATCGCGGCAAGGCATTCTAAAATTTGTTGCTTTCGGTTGGGTTTTTGATTGACCGTCATAAAACCTTATCTCTACTTATTGTTATGTAATCTTGTTATATAATCGCGAGATTATTTTGCGTGATTGTAGCGAGTTATTTACTGATTTGCACCAAGCTGCTGCCTAATTATTTCTACAAGCTCTGTCGCCAGCTGCGTTTTGCTACTTAGTGCGAGTTGTGTTTCAAAATCGGTACCAATAACCGTTAATGCATTGTTTTCGCTGCCAAATCCTTGGCCTTCAATTGCAACATCATTGGCGGCGATTAAATCTAAATTCTTGTTTACTAGCTTACCTTTGGCGTATTTCACTACGTCTTGTGTTTCTGCGGCGAAGCCTACTGTAAATGGCTTATCAGGCAATGCGGCAACATCGGCAACAATATCAGGATTCTTTACTAGATTAATTTGCATACTGTCGGCTGATTTCTTGATCTTTTGCGTGGCCACTTGTTCAACGCGGTAGTCAGCTACGGCAGCGCAGGCAATAAATACGGTTGCTGATGGTGCGATGGCAAGCGCAGCTTGGTGCATATCCAGTGCACTCAACACCGATTGTCGTTCTATGCCAGCACTTGGCTCAATTGCAACTGGACCTGAGATAATCGTGACTTTGGCGCCGGCATTGTAGGCTGCTTGAGCGATAGCATAGCCCATTTTGCCTGAGCTATGATTCGAAATATAGCGTACTGGATCTATGGCTTCTTGTGTCGGACCAGCAGTAATCACCCAATGTTGACCCGCTAATTCACGGGGCTGAAAGAAACTAAGGGTTAACTCAACCAGCTCGGCGACTTCTAACATGCGCCCAGCGCCAACATCACCGCATGCCTGCTCTCCTATTCCAGGTCCCCAAATGTGAACGCCTCGTCCTTTTAGGGTTGTAATATTTTGCTGTGTTGCGGCTGCTTGCCACATTTGTTGGTTCATGGCTGGCGAAACCACTATTGGAGCTGACGTTGCTAGGCAAATGGTGGAAAGCAAATCATCGGCCATGCCTGCAGTAATTCGTGCAATCGTGTCGGCACTTGCGGGTGCGATAAGGATTAAATCTGCCCATTTAGCGAGTTCAATGTGTCCCATTGCTAATTCTGCTTGTGGATCTAATAGACTGTCAGAAACAGGATTTGCCGACACCGCTTGTAAGGTAAGAGGCGTTATGAAAGCTTTGGCGCCATTTGTCATTACGCAGCGAACATTAGCACCTTGCTCTTTGAGTCGCCTTACCAGATCAGGAATCTTGTAGGCGGCAATGCCACCGGTAATTCCTAATACAATATTTTTACCCTGTAAATTTTGCATTAGCTGCTAATCTTAAATTCTTTGTAGTAACTAGCTACATAAGATACCACTATTAATCATTGAATTAAATCAAGGTTCATTTTGGATGAACGACTAATGAAAGAAGGAATGACATTGAGAGATTGGCCACAAGGAGAGCGCCCAAGGGAAAAACTACTTACCAACGGTGCGGCGCAGTTAAGCGATGCCGAGTTACTGGCGATATTTTTACGAACAGGGATTTCTGGCTGTAATGTTATCGAACTTGCAAGAAAACTATTAACAGCGTTTGGTGACATTTCAGGCGTGTATCGCGCGTCACAGAAAGATTTCTGTCAAATACCGGGCTTAGGCAAAGCCAAATATGTTCAACTACAAGCAAGCATTGAGATGACAAAACGCTATTTAGCGCAAGAATTAACCAAAGGTTCAGCACTGACATCATCAGCAATGACAAAAGAATACCTTATGGCGGAGCTTAAACCTGAAACCCGTGAAGTATTTGCCGTACTCATTCTTGATAACCAACATCAAATCATACGATTTGAAAAATTGTTCTTCGGCACCATCAATGCTGCAGCTGTTTATCCGAGAATTGTGGTTGAATTCGTGCTTAAACATCAGGGCAACGCGGTGATTTTGACGCATAATCACCCTTCAGGTGTAAGTGAACCGAGTCAGTCTGACAAGCTAATTACTCAAAAACTGGTAGATGCCCTAGCTTTGATTGACGTTGTGGTGCTCGATCATTTAATTGTTGCTGGACATCAATGTTTCTCATTTGCTGAACATGGTTTGATGCAATAAATCATGAAAATCACTAAAAAAGTTGCAAGCTTAATAATTCGTGGTTAGTTTTAGTTAGTAGATAGAGTGTATTAAGGATGTTGAAATGAGTAATGACGATCAAGAATTTGAAGAGCGCAGGCAACATTTTCGTCTCGACATGGAAAAAGAGCTAATAGACATCAATTGGGTTGACGATAATGGTGCAGCCCAGCAGAAAAAAATTGTCTGTGTAGATTTTTCTCGCGGTGGCCTTAAGCTCGATTGTGACACCAGTATTCCATTAGACACTGTGGTTACAATAGTTTTTCGCAGTGCACATCCCAACAGTCAGCAAATTTCAGGTAAAGTAATTCGCTGCATAAAACAGGAAAATGGTTGGTTTGATATTGCACTACAGATAGATGAATAACTGCTCAATATGAAACTCTGTATTTGAACTATACTTTAAAAGCATTGAACTTATAGCGTTGTAGAAGGAATAGGTCGTATGATGATATTAGTTGGTGGGGAAAAAGGAGGCAGCGGTAAAAGTTGTTTAGCGCAAAACCTTGCTGTCTATTTTGCCCGGGATAAGAAAGCCATTGTGTTGATGGTAGATTGTGATCCACAGAGAACGTCGTCTGATTGGATTCAGGCGCGAAACGCCGATCCTTCACTGCCCGCTATAAACTGTATTCAGTTATATGGAAAAATCCGTAATGATTTGCTGAGCTTAGGCCAACACTATGACTATGTCATTGTTGACTGTGGTGGCCAAGATAACTTGGCTCTTCGGGCAGCGATGTCAGTTGCAGATCACGTTATTATACCGCTTCGCCCCAAGCGTCGAGATTTGAAAACCGTGCCTCACATGGAAGACATGTTGAGTACTTGTAAGATGGTCAACCCAAAAATGTTAGCCTCGTTCGTGATCACGCAGTGTCCTGCGTTACCTACGCAAGCCGGTCGTATTTTAGAAGCGAAAGAAGTTTGTTCTTCATATGGTATTAATGTGTTGGATTCAGTGACATATAACCGGAATGTGTTCGATGATAGCGAAGAGCAAGGTTCATCTGTATTAGAGATAGAGCCAGATGGTAAAGCCGCGAATGAAATAATAGCGATTGCTGAGGAGTTGTTAGCAATGAAACCGGATAACTCTCATGAGTTTAACTGATCTTAAGAAAAACAAGGATGCTAAGCAGAAAAAGCGCAAGTTTACGGTAGAAGAATTTATCGCTGATGCCGAAAATTATGCTAAAGGCGCGCCTGAAATAGTCAGTAATGACCGAAATCAAACATTAGATTTAAAACAAGCGATCGCAGCTGCTAAGCAGTTTGAGGTAAAACAACGTCAAGAACGCCGCAAGGGTGGTGAAAGCAAGCCATTTAAACATGCAACTTTCACGTTATCACAGCAAGCTATTGAACAATTACAACTGCTGGCAGAAGACAGCAATTTGGCAAAATCTCGTATTATTCGTATTCTCATTGATGAATTATGTAATGAAGAGCAACATGAGCAATTGGCCAAGTTACTCGACTCGAAAGTAGACTAGAACTGAATTGTTTTTATGCGTAATGGCGTTTAAATAGCCACAAATTTGCGCTTTTTATTTGAAAAGCGCCTTAACTATTGTCCGTAACTTAATGTTTTTATTGGTTTATTCTTAATGTTAACATTAAGGCTAGCAATCGCCATTCAGTTTCACTATAATATGCCACCTTTTTCAGGATCCCAAGGCGACGGCCATGGGGCAAGATAGCTCGAGCTGAAATTAATTTTGGAGTGACTCAAATGTCTAAAGTTTGCCAAGTAACTGGCAAAAAACCAGTTGTAGGGAACAACCGTTCTCACGCGAGAAACGCGACACGTCGACGTTTCTTACCTAACCTTCAATCTCACCGTTTTTGGGTTGAGAGCGAAAATCGTTTCGTTAAATTACGTTTAACTCCGAAAGGAATGCGTATTATCGATAAGAAAGGTATTGATGCTGTATTAGCAGATATCCGTGCCCGCGGCGAAAAAATTTAAGGAACCATTATGCGCGATAAAATCCGTTTAGTTTCTAGTGCAGGTACTGGTCATTTTTATACTACTGACAAGAATAAAAAGACAATGCCTGAAAAAATGGAAATCAAAAAATTCGATCCTAAAGCACGTAAGCACGTGATTTACAAAGAAGCAAAAATCAAGTAATTTTGCTTTGAGAATTTTTAAAAACCCAGCAATATGCTGGGTTTTTTTATAGCCAAAAATTATTGGCAAAATTGTCATTCTCACCTTAGTTTCCCTCGCCCGTTGTCAACTATATTTTTTTCGTCAACAAAAACAATTGCTTCAAATTTACTGGCCACTCATCAACTAATAACGCACACCATTTAAACTAGACTTAGCTTAAGGGCGTACTTCTAGATGTAGCAAATCAATTGGCATATCGAGAGCAAACATCGCTGCGCCCAATGAACAATGTGCATATCGAAATGTGAGGTGTGGTCATGCTGAGAATGAAGTGGTTGATACTGGCTATATTGTGTTTCGTTGGGGCTGCTATATATTTTTGGTGGCCTTCGTCATCGTCATTTGCATACCGACAAGTTAAAGCTGTCGCGCCTGTTGAGCGCAACCATTTGCTCGAAATCGGCAATCACATTCGATATGCTGAACGGCCGGCCGAAAGTTACTCATTTCCTATCCCGCTTGGTGAGCATGGACCTACCAAAAGCTTATATTCTGGCGATTTACAATACCCATTCTATTGCATGACGTTAAACTCCAATTTAGGTCAGCCGCTTATTGATAATCAAGAAGGGCTTGGAGTGCCAGTGTATCGTGATATCGACATTCACCAAGACATCATCGGCTACAGCAAAGACTGCAATATTCCTTCACAGCTCTATTACTACAGTGTTGACGAAAATAATGAAATTAAGCGACTTACTGAGTGGCCTAACACCGCAGAGTTAAAGACCAATGTGCGGTTATTACGTGTTGAGCAGGGCACAATCAATCGCTTCATTTACACAGTGATCATGCCCATTACAACGTCGGAAGTTGGTGACCGTGTAGCACAATCACAATGGAATAAACGGCTTATATATCAGTTTAATGGTGGCTCAGGTATAGGTTATCGGCAAGGGAGACAAAAAGCGACGCGAGTTATTCAGCGCCAGTTAGCGCAATTGTTAGATGGCTATGCGGTAATTGCATCGAGTGGAAACCGTACGAGTTACACTTACAACATGTTATTAGCTGAAGATACCGCACGACGCGTAAAACGGCACTTTGTCAGTCTTTATGGCGAACCATTATATACGGTTGGTATTGGTGGCTCAGGCGGTGGTTTGGCGCAATATCTCATTGGCCAAAATTCACAAGGTGTGCTTGATGGATTGATTCCTCTGTATTCCTATCCGGATATGATCACGCAAACGACCTATGCACTTGATTGTGATCTATTAAATAACTACTTCACCTTTAGAGCGGAAAATAGAAGTGCTTGGTTAGATTGGCAGCGGCGTCAGCGTGTTGAAGGATTAAACGCCCTTAATGATTTTCCTCAGCGAACTGCTTATCTACAGCCGGTAAATCAGATCATGGCTGGTTTTGTGCCTCAGTTGCCAACGGGGAATAGCGAATGCATCAATGGCTACTTTGGTCTTTCAAGTTTTATCAATAACCCTAAACAAGGGTTTATTCGTGACTTTTACCATGAAGAGGTCGTGGAGCAAACGATTTGGAGTTATTGGCAGGATATGGCGCAGCTGTTCGGCAAAGACGAACACGGTTACGGCCGCTCAACTTGGGATAACGTGGGTGTCCAATATGGACTATTGGCACTTATTGAAGGAGATATCTCTAAGGAAGAGTTCTTGGATATTAATCGAAAAATTGGCAGCTGGAAACCGCAACATCTTATGCAACAAGAAGATATACTCACACCCTTAGGGCGTAAGCTACCAATTTGGCTCTCACTCTGGGGTAATAAGAATATTACTGAAATAACAGAGGGCGTCGCAACACGTCACCAAGGTAGCATTGACGCGATGCATGCTGCATACCGTTGGGGGCAAGTATTTATTGGCAAAGTTGATCTACCGATCATTGATGTTCGTCACTACTTGGAAGACGAACTTGATATGCACCATATGTCGGCATCATTTTATAGCCGTCTACGCATATTGCAGGCTAATGGACATGCGGATAATCACGTTATCTGGCTGGCGCATAAAGATCATAATCCCGTGAGTTTAGCATTCGAGCAAATGGATAAGTGGCTGTTAACACACCTCAAGAAACCATCTGTATCGGTTGTTGAAGCAAAACCCGAGACACTTAAAGATCAGTGCTTTGATCGAGATGGAATCACGATTGCGTCTGGCGATGGAGTATTCGATGGTCAATGGAATCAACGGCCTTTAGGACAATGCTTAACCGTCTTTCCCATGTTTAGCACTAGTCGTATTCAGGCGGGAGGAACGTGGGCAGGTGATATTTTCAAGTGCCAATTAATTTCTGTTAAAACGGCGATTAAACGTGGGATTTATCGGCATGTCGATGTGACCGATATTATGGAACAACTCAACGAAATCTTTCCAGACGGAGTTTGCGATTATCAACAGATTGATTTGGGGCGTCCACACGATATATAGCTTGTTCTGACGAAAGTACTGGGCTTTATCTTAAAAGTTACGGTTGCGTGAACCCGTAATCAACGTTACTCTTTTGCCAGTTTTGGAGTAAACAGAAAAATTAACCGTGCATAACATCCTTATCGTTGGCGCAGGTATCGTCGGCAGCGCCTTGTATCGTGAATTGATGAAGCAAGGACACAGCGTAGATATTATCGAAAAACAGCCTTACTTAACTTGTGACGGGGCAGCTATTTGCTTGCCCGCCAATGCGATGCTTGAGTTGCAAAAACTTGGCCTAGATAAAACGGTTAAATCACATGCACATCAAGTGGATACAATTGAATATGCACTGTCTGATGGGCAAACACTTGCCAAAGCAACATTAACCGAACCTCCGCTAGATTGTGCGCCTTTTGTCGCTCTACCGCGTTTTCAGTTGGTGAATATTCTCCGCCAAGGCATAGAGAGTGATATTAAATTAAGCACTAGCTTACAGTCGCTTACCACAAATAAGCATCAAACCATCGTTCGTTTTAATCAGGGACAGGAACGTACTTATGATTTGGTCATTGGTGCTGACGGCATTAACTCGCAGGTGCGAGAATTAGCCTTTCCACATTCTCAGTTAAAAAAATCTCATGTGAGTAATTGGCGATTCATCGCTAGCATGGATACCCGTAAAATACATCCAACGTACTATGTTGATAACGATTCCGCCTTCATGATTTATCCTATCTCTGATAAGCAAGTATATTGTTACGGGCAAATCATTGATGAGAAAGAAGAATACTATCAATTGCCTTCTAGGCAAGCATTGCAGCAAATATTCTCAGAATACGTACCTCAGGTGCAAATTTGTGTAAATTCGCTGTCGAGCGATGATGTTATTGTTAAGGGTGAATTAAAATCTGTTACACAAACTAAAGCGGTTCATCAAAGAGTTATGTTAATCGGTGATGCATTACATGGCTGTCCACCAAGCTTACAGCAAGGCGTTGGTTTAGGGTTGGAAGACGTAAACTGCCTCTCGTCGTTGCTAGCGCAGCATGACATCGAAGAAGCATTGAAGAGATTCGAAGAAAAGCGTAGTAAACGAATTGCCTGGGTTGTTAAAGAGTCTAATAAAATCATAAAGCTAGCAGCAATGGGTCGTAGTCCGTTTGGCCGATGGATACGTAATTATATGATTCGCAAAAAAGGCCCCGCCAATGTCCAAGGTTGGAAAAAATTACTTAACCAAGCACCATACTAGTAGCCACATCACCCACCATAGTTTTTAACGTTAGGCGCGATTACTAAACGCGCCTTAAGTGTTTATCTTTAAAGAATTATTACTGATTATTTGTTGACAAGAGCAACGTCGTTTTTTTCGTCTCAGCATCGCACTGGGATGAATTGTTGGTTATATCTTATAGCTAAAAATTATATAGAATGCTTGGTTATACAGAATCTTCTTCGCATAACTAATTGTTTTGTAAGAAAATATCATCACGTTTATTTTTTGTACGAAAAGGTTCGTGATAGGTAATTCACAAATCTGTCACATTGCTGTAATCCCTATTTACACTCATTTTTGGACGAAACCCTAATGTTCCAAGACAAAAATCAACTGTCTTGTTGTTTGTTAAGTTTGTGTTAAGTTGATATTGAGGGTTAAAAATTGAACAACACGCAAAGGAACAAGAAGATGTGGTATAGAAAAATAAAAACAGCACTGCATGATATCAATCACTTGAAAAGTGTAACAGCGATGGCCGCGCTTGTTTCAAGTACAGCATTTGCTGAAACGGTTGATTGCAGCAATATCGAACCATGGCAAGCGGGTTCTGAGTATCATGGCGGTAGCCGGGTGCAAAATAATGGCAATGCCTATGAAGCAAAGTGGTGGGCGAATACAAATCCAGAAACCCATTCCGGAGAATGGCAAGAGTGGAAGCAGTTAGGGAGTTGCCAAACTGATCCCGATGATAATATCTCACCACAGGTAGCTATTACCTCGCCCGTAAACGGTTTTGTTTTACAACAAAATGACAGCGTTGTCATATCTGCCGAAGCATCGGATGAAGATGGCATAGTGTCAAAGGTGATATTTTATGTGGATGGTGTGGTAATTGGCGAAGATACTAACATTCCATATGAGATTAACTGGACAGCCAACACCATAGGTGAGCAGCAAATTAGTGCCGTTGCCACCGATGATGAAGACGCACAAAGTGAAGCAGCTGCGATTACGATAAACGTTGAAGCAGGACAAACGGATAATCAGGCTCCAACAGTGTCACTATCGGTTGAAAACCTGCCTAACAAGGTCGAAGTCGGTACCCAACTGACGTTTGCCATATTGTCATCAGATAGCGATGGTACGGTAGAGCGTATAGCCTTACATGCGAATGACAGCGAAATTTACACTCAGCATGGTGCACAAGGAGTCTTCAACTGGCAAGCCACTGCAGTTGGACAGGTCACGTTTCAAGCCTATGCGACAGATGATGAATCAGCACAAAGTGCCAGTACACCAATAGTTATTAGCGTGCAAGACAGCGATAACTCAGGCGATGACCGCACGGCTTGTCAACCGGCTGGTTTGTATCAAACACCAGGCGTGAATACGCCATATTGCACAATTTACGATGAAGCGGGCCGTGAAAACATGGGGTCTGATCATCCTCGTCGTGTCATCGGCTATTTTACCAGTTGGCGTACAGGGAAAAACGGCCAACCAGCGTATCTGGTAAGCGATATTCCTTGGGATAAAATAACGCATATCAACTATGCGTTTGCCCATGTCGATGCCAACAACCGTATCTCGATTGGTAATCCAAATGCTGAAAACAATCCTGCAACAAACATGGAATGGCCAGACGTTGCGGGAGCTGAGTTAGATATAAATTTGCCTTACAAAGGGCATTTCAATTTACTCACTAAATACAAGCGTCAGCATCCAAATGTTAAAACGTTAATCTCTGTTGGTGGTTGGGCTGAAACGGGTGGCTACTTCGGTGAAAATGGCCGCGTAAACAGCGGTGGCTTTTACACTATGACCACCAATGCCGATGGTAGTATTAATCATGCTGGCATTGCGGCGTTCACCGAAAGTGCGGTGGCATTCATCAAACAATACGGTTTTGACGGTGTTGATATCGATTATGAATATCCATCGTCCATGGCGGATTCTGGTCACCCTGATGACTTTGAGATCTCTAATCCTCGCCGTGCTGCACTAAACAAATCTTATCAGGTATTGATGAAGTCCTTACGCGAAGCACTTGATCGTGCAGGACAAGCTGATGGCGTTCACTACATGTTGACCATTGCTTCGCCGTCTTCTGGCTACCTGTTGCGGGGAATGGAAACCTTCCAAGTCACGCAATATCTGGATTACGTCAATATCATGTCTTATGACTTGCACGGTGCTTGGAATTCACATGTGGGGCCAAATGCTGCGCTGTACGACACAGGGGAAGATTCAGAACTGGCTGCGTGGGATGTGTATACCACCAAGGAATACGAAGGCATAGGTTACCTCAATACCGATTGGGCAGTGCGCTATTTCCGCGGTGCATTATCAGCGGGGCGAATCAATATTGGTATTCCGTACTATACGCGTGGTTTTAGAGATGTTGAGGGCGGCAGTAACGGCCTTTGGGGACAAGCAAAGCTACCGAATCAAGCGGATTGTCCGAAAGGCACAGGAGAAGGCGATAAAAATTTCTGCGGTAACGGTGCTGTCGGTATCGACAATCTTTGGCACGATGTTGAAAACGACCGTGAAGTGCCAGCAGGTAGCAATCCATTGTGGCACGTTAAGAATCTCGCGGAAGGTAAATTAGGTAGTTACGCCACCGCGTATGGTTTAGACCCTGTCAACGACCCCGAAGATCAGCTAGTAGGCAGCTATCAACGCTTTTACGAACAAACGGCGGTTGCTCCGTGGTTGTGGAATGCGCAAAAGAAAGTGTATCTGTCAATCGAAGATGAAGAATCCATGGCGACCAAAGTTGACTATGTGATTAATAACGGCTTGGGCGGTGTAATGTTTTGGGAGTTAGCAGGTGATTTTGATTACGACGCTAACAAACAAGAATATTTCATGGGGTCAACGATGACAACGTTAGCATACGACAAGTTTAAACAGAGCGGCGTGGCTTACGATACCCATAACGGAAATCCTGATTTCATTGTACCTGACACGGCTGTTGATGTGACGTTTGAAGCAAAACAATTCCCTAACGGCGATGATAATTATCCTATAAGCCCAACTTTTTCATTTACTAACAATTCAAGCCTAGATCTTTCCGGTGCTAAGATTTCTTTCGATGTGCCTGTATCCACGTCGGCCATCTTTAAGTCGCATTGGAATGCACAGAAAAAGCTAAAAATGGCGATTGAACAAAATGGCTCTAATGCCGCAGGCAATAACATTGGTGGTTTTGAAAACGAATTTCACCGTTTCTCGATTGAACTGATCAATGAGTGGGGTGGTGTTACTGAATCATTCAAACCAGGTGAAACCGTTGACATACAAGTGATGTATTACATGCCCATTACAGGTCCAGTTAACTTTACCGTTGAGCTTGGGAATAAACGATACGCGGTAAAAGCCGAATATCCTCAATTGCCCGATGCACAGCCGGGTGATGGTAACGGTAATGGCACTACTTGTGATGGCGTTGATGTATCGCAGCTTCCTGTTTATCCGAACTTTCCACGCACCGGTTGGCAGGGCAATCCAAGCCACGCACTAGCTGGTGACAAAATGGTGCACAACAACGCGGTTTGGGAAGCTAAATGGTGGACCAGTACTGAACCCGGCGGTAGCGACTGGACGCAAGTTTGTAGCTTGTAATGCCAAGCGCTGATTAACAGGGTTAGTCAGCGCATCGACAAGGAGCGAATGATGAAAATGATCAACTATAAAGCGATCCCAAATTTAAAAAGCGTGGTCTTAACTCTTATCGCGGGTGCAGGGGTTGCCACTACAACGTTACCGGCGAATAGTCACGGATTTGTGGAATTTCCTAAAGCGCGTCAGGCGATTTGTCAGGCGCAAGGGGGCTATTGGTGGCCAGATGATGGTTCGGCAATACCGAATTTGGCGTGCAAAGCAGCATTTTTAACGTCGGGTTACGTGCCATTTGTGCAAGAGCATGAAATATCAGTCAATGTGGCTGACTATCTCAATCAGGCGGCAGTAGAAGCAGCGGTGCCTGACGGTACATTGTGTGCAGCTGGCTCTGCGGAAAAAGATGGGCTTAATTTAGCTTCACCGCACTGGCAGAAAACGATAATCACCCCTGATGGCAATAACGAAATTACCCTCAAGTTCAATGCTCAAACACCGCATAATCCCAGCTATTGGCAGATCTATTTGAGCAAGCCAACATTTAATGCTGATACCGACAAGTTGAGCTGGCAAGATCTCGAACTTGTGCAGTCTCATGGCAATATCGCGGTGACGCGCGAACCCGACGGTAATCGCTATTACTACATGCAAGTTAGCATTCCGGCAGAACGGTCGGGGCAAGCGTTACTTTACACTCGTTGGCAGCGAAATGACGTAGCAGGTGAAGGTTTTTACAACTGTAGCGACATTATCATTGAACGGGACGATACCTTACCAGATGAATGGTTTGCGATAGCCTATTACTTGCGACAGGGACAGCAAGCCAATATTGGTGATCAAGTATGGGCGCGAGTATTCAATGGTGATGGCGACGAGCTCATTAGTGAGCTATTTGATGTCACTGAAGCCAATCTCGACAGCTGGGCTAGTTTACTTGCACAAGAATTAACAACGAAGTACGACAACCTCGTAGATATAGGTATCAAAGATAATGATGGCAACATTCAGTTCGACACTAACAATCTGTTTGGTAATCAAGTTTGGGTGACAAACGCTGATTATAGTTACCAACTCTCTATTACTAGTAAACCAGATAACCATGCCCCAATTGTTCGACCAATTGATGATGTAATACTTCACTCGAGCGAACAACATGCCATTCATGTTCATGCCTTTGATGATGATAATGATCCGCTCACCTATCAATGGCAAATACCAACGCCATTAACCTATACCGGCGGTGGTAGCGATATCGTGATAACCGCGCCGGAGGTTGCCAGTACTCAAATCTTTGCGTTGCAGGTGACGGTGTCCGATGGTCAATTAACCGCAAGTCAATCGTTTACCGTCACAGTTGAACCAGTAACAGATCCCAATGTGCCTATTTGGGATGCCAATACGGCCTATCAAGCAGGCGACAAGGTCAAATATCAAGAACAAGTTTATGTTGCCAAGTGGTGGAGTCGTAATCAACCCCCAGCATCCAGTGATGCGTGGCAACTTGAATCCAATACTGATGTATCACTATGGCAAGCAGGGAAGACCTATGTCCAAGGCGACATTGTTGAATACAACGGTAAGCGATATCGAGCCCAATGGTGGACACAAGGCGAAGAACCCGGCACGGCAGATGTTTGGCAACTCCAATAAACAAAACAATGATAATCACAACAAGAGAATACAATTATGAATAATAAATTATTAACCGCATGCGCTGTCGCTTCTGCGCTTCATAGTGGTGCCGTGCTTGCACAGACTTCTAAGCCATCAATAGACTGGAAGCCGCAAGAATACTCCTTTGTGGAAGTGAATTTAGACGGTAACGGTTCGTACAAGGATTTAGTGACAGCCAAATCGGAAGTAAACATCAGTATTAAGTGGAACGCATGGAGTGGCACAGGCGGAAACAGCTATAAAGTCTATTTTGATGATGTGGTGGTTAACGAGGGAAGTTTAGCCAACGGCACTAAAAGCGGAACTATCACTTTTCCTTACGATAAAGCGGGTAGGCATACACTAAAAGTTGCACTATGCGACGATGAGGGGTGTACACAAAGTGATGGAAAAGCGATTGTCATAGCTGATACCGACGGTGGCCACCTCGCACCATTGGCAATGGATGTGAATCCCAATAACAATACATATGCGCCACAACAAGATACGGTTGTTGGCGCCTATTTTGTCGAATGGGGCATATACGGGCGCGACTTTGATGTGACCAATATTCCTGCGCACAACCTGACGCACTTACTTTATGGCTTCATCCCAATATGTGGACCTAATGAATCATTGAAAGAAATTGAAAACGGCAATAGTTGGCGTGCGTTACAAACGGCCTGTGGCGGTTCTCAAGACTATGAAGTAGTAATTCATGACCCGTGGGCTGCGATTCAAAAGGCACTTCCTGGCATAGACAGCAAAGATCCGATTCGCGGCACTTACGCACAATTGATGGCGCTAAAGCAACGTTATCCTGATCTGAAAATCCTGCCCTCTGTTGGCGGCTGGACACTTTCAGACCCTTTCTATGGTTTTACTGAAAAAGCCAACCGTGACACATTTGTCGCATCGGTGAAACAATTTCTCAAAACGTGGAAATTTTACGATGGTGTGGATATAGATTGGGAGTTTCCTGGTGGTGATGGTGCAAATCCAGATTTGGGCGACCCCGCGAACGATGGCCAAGCATATATTGATTTGATGCGTGAACTTCGAGCAATGCTCAATGAATTGGAAGCAGAAACTGGGCGAGAATATGAACTGACCTCCGCCATAGGCATGGGTTTCGATAAAATTCAGGACGTTGATTATGGTGAAGCCATTCAGCATATGGATTACATTTTTGCGATGACCTATGACTTTTACGGTGGCTGGAACAATGTTACTGGTCACCAAACGGGTATCTATTGTGGGCAACATTTAAGTACTGGCGAGTGTGACGGGACAGGCGTTGATGACGATGGTGAGCCTAGAAAAGGCCCGGCGTATACCGCTGACAATGGCATTCAAAAACTACTGGGACAAGGTGTGCCCGCCAATAAATTAGTGTTGGGCACCGCTATGTATGGTCGCGGCTGGGTTGGTGTTATGCCGGAAAATACCGTCGGTGATAATCCAATGACCGCAGAGGGTACCGGAAAGCTCACGGGCACGACGGCAGAAGGTGTTTGGGAGCCGGGTATTCAAGACTACAAGGGTATAAAAGCCCATAAAGTTGGTGCATCAGGTACAGGTATTAATGGTTATGAAATAGGGTATGACGAACAGGCGGAAGCGGCTTATGTTTGGAATCGCTCAAATGGTACGCTGGTCACTTACGACAGCCCGAGATCAGTCAAAGCGAAAGGGAGTTATGTCAGAGATTTAGGGTTGGCGGGGCTGTTTGCATGGGAAATTGATGCAGACGATGGCGATATTCTCAATGCCATGCACGAAGGATTGGCAGTAGGGTCGCCTGATAACTATAAGCCAGTAGTGTCAATGCCAGCAGGGCTGTTGGTAGATGAGAGCCAGTCAATCGATGTGACTGCTACAGCCACTGACCGTGACAACGATCCATTAACGTATAGCTGGACCATTCCTACTGAATTTACAGCAACTGGAACTGATAGTGCAACGGTATCGCTTACGGCACCTGCGGTTGAGCAGGATAAAGACTATACCTTAACTGTTGCGGTTTCAGATGGTAAAGCAACAGTCACAAAGTCAACGCTAATCAAGGTAAAAGCAGAGGTCACTGGCAATCAACCACCGGTAATCGAGCCTATCGTAGATGTGATAATGGACGAAGCAACATCCGTTGCGGTATCTGTTACGGCATCTGATCCTGAGGGAGATACACTGTCGTACGCATGGACAGTGCCGAGCGGATTAACACTTTCTGGCAGCGGCGCATCCGTATCATTAACAGCAAACGAAGTTAGTGCCGATACGAGCTATGAAGTTTCTGTTGCAGTGAGTGATGGATCAAATGTTGTCAGCGAATCTTTTGCCGTAACGGTTAAAAACGTCGATACAGGCAATACCACGTGGGATGCCAATGCCATTTACAACACGGGCGATACTGTCTTGTATGATGGCGTTGAATACCGCGCTAAATGGTGGACGCAAGGCGATATTCCAACGGCTGATGGACCATGGGAGGAAATAGTGCCCGATGATGGTCAAGTTCGTCCATGGTCTGCGAGTAAGGTTTACAACGGTGGAGATGAAGTGACACACAACGGAAGCACCTATCAAGCCAAATGGTGGACACAAGGACAAGAGCCTGGCAAAGCAGATGTTTGGCGTAAACTATAACAAAATCAAGCCAACTAGCGCGTAGTTAAAAATGCTGCGCGAGTTAGTTTCCTGATGCACTTGGGAGCTTCGGCTCCCTTTTTTTGCAATTTCATTCGTCCATAACGCAACCTACTTGCGCTACAATTCGATACAAACTGAATAACAATGTTAGTTTTTAATCCTAGTTCATAGCGCTATGCTGAACATTGGCTTGCACTATGGATGACAACAAAAAAATGAAAATAACTGACCATGCCTCCCCTTTATTTACCTCTCAGCTACAGCCGGTTCAGAAGGAGGAACAAACGCAAACAGTGTCTACACCTCTTATGGATAATACAAATCAGACTAACGGACACGATACTACGCGCATTTCGCTCTCCAGCACCGCAACACTGTATCAGTCAATCGATGCATTAAGCCAACAAGTAGATGATGTTTACTTAGCGCATATGTCAGCAGATGAACGGGAACAAATCAAAAGCGCATATCAGCAGCTTGACGAAATATTCGAAAATGGTGATTTTTCTGAACAGCAGCTAGATTCAGCAGACAAAATTTTCGATAAGATTGATCAAATTTATACGCGAACCGAACAAAAATTCTCGGATTCAGATTGGCATACGCTGGAGTCAACCGAAGCGGCGTTAGACAAGGCATTTGAACAACTAGAGCAACAAGAAAATGTAGTTTATGCACAAATTGATACGCTAGATGAAGAACAAATGAGCATTATCGCGACACAATTAGATGCTTTACAAAAAGACCGTCTGACATCATTGAACGAACAGCTGGGTAACCTTATTGATAAAGAGGTGTTGGACGAAGATCAGGAAACGCGTGTTTCAGCATTGTTCGAGCAAATAGAGCAGCTAAATAACAAAGCATTCGAACGGTTAACACCAGAACAACAAGAAAGAGTGTCATCTATCAATGATAAAATCGATAAACTGTTTGAACAGTTATACAGCTAACAAAGTTTAATTTTTGTTACTTGCTCGTATTTGAAAAGCTAAACAAATAACGATATTCTGGCCCATTATTGTCACGGAGTTGTAGTTATTGCTAATCAAGTCTTGCCCGAGATCATTGCGGGCCCGGTATTAAGGCATGTCGCCGATTCAGAAATTACAATATGGCTGGTAACCTCTTCACCCTACCCATGTGAATTGCTGATCCAAAGCGATACATCGCATATTTTTAATGAGAAGTTATCGCCTGAGCAGGTGAGCGTAGTACCCGTGGGTAAACATGCCTTTATCCAGTTGATCAACGTGACATTACCATCACCCTTACCACAAGCCAGCTTACTGAGTTACGATGTAAGATTACATACCGAGCAAGGCGTTAAAGGGTTAGCAGATCTAATTGATGATATCGGCTATCAATCGTCACTACCTAATTTTTCTTACCAACCTAATATCAATAAAGTCTTACATGGTTCATGCCGTAAGCCGCATTTTCCAAGTGAAGACAGCATCAAACAAATTGACAAAGTATTTGCTCAACAATCAAATGATGTTAATTCTCGGCCATCGATGTTGCTGATGACAGGTGATCAAGTCTATGTTGATGATGTGGCTGGCCCGATGTTGGTTGCTATACATCAAGTGATCACCCTGCTTGGTTTATATGATGAACATTGGCAAGGTGCGGTGGTAAATAACAGTCAGGCATTGTTTGAAAGCCACTCTTGTTACTATCATCGCGAACTGATGCTACCGCGTGATGAAGTGAACAAAGCGGTATACGATAAGTTATTTGCCTACTCCAAAAAGCCAATTTTTACCTCAGTCAATGCCAAAAACCACTTAGTGACGCTATCTGAGGTCATCGCAATGTATCTGTTGGCTTGGTCACCTGAATTATGGCATTTGGTTGATTTGGACTACCACGCAATTCCTGATGAGTTCTTGAAAATCTATACACAAGAGCAGCAAATCATCAGTGAGTTTGCCGCTGGGTTGAGCGAAGTACGTCGTGCGATGGCTCACGTACCTGTGTACATGATCTTTGATGACCATGATATTACCGATGACTGGAACCTTACCCGTGGATGGGAAGACGCTGCTTATAATCATGATTTTTCTCGACGTATTATTGGTAATGCGTTAATCGGCTATTGGTTATGTCAGGGTTGGGGCAATGCGCCAGCAAAATTTTCAACATTGATTCAGGATCAGTCGAACTATTTTACTGCAACTAAAGTTGAGAACCACGATGAGTTGGTTAGTCGCCTGTTAGACTGGGATGAATGGCACTATAATCTTGACACCTTTCCTAAGGTTGTTGTGCTAGACACACGCACCCACCGTTGGCGATCTGAGTCAAACGCCGGCAAACCCTCAGGGCTGATGGATTGGGAAGCAATGACCGAGATGCAGCAAGCACTCATTGGTGAGCCAAATATTATTATGGTGTCGCCTGCTCCTATCTACGGTGTGAAAGTTATCGAAGCGATTCAGCGGATATTCACATTTTTTGGCTACCCACTGATAGTGGATGCAGAGAATTGGATGGCGCATAAAGGCACTGCGAATGTGATGCTTAATATCTTTCAGCATCCTAAAACGCCCCCTAATTTTGTGATTTTATCGGGCGACGTGCATTATTCGTTTGTCTATGAAGTGACCCATCGATCACGTAGAAATACCTCTAAGATACTGCAAGTGACTGCAAGTGGCATCAAGAATGAATTTCCGCCGAAGCTAATTAGTAAACTAGATTCACTTAATCGTTATTTATATGGCGAATCATCAGTTCTTAACTGGTTCACTAAACGTCGGCACATGAAAGTGGCAGTAAGAAAGCCTCATCCTGACTCATCTAATACATTGTATAACGGCAGTGGAATTGGCCAGTTGTTATTGAGTGAAGACAAGCAGGAAATTTCCGCTGAGTTGATCACGAGTAAAGGGGATGTAATTCGGTTTGAACACTAGGTGCTACGCCTAGTTCAGGAAAGTAAGACGTGTTGTGTCATAAAACACAACACGTCGATAGTTAGCCATTTACTGAGCGAGTTGTTGATTCACCCAGTCAATGGTGAGTTCTTCAAGCAAGGCTAACGGCAGGCTACCATTGGCCAGCATTTGATCGTGAAACTTGCGAATATCGAATTTATCACCAAGCTTTTCTTCGGCCATAGCACGTAATTGGCGGATTTTAATTTCACCAATCTTGTATGACAACGCTTGCGCAGGCCAGCTAATATAGCGATCAATTTGGCTAGCTACGTCAGCCATGCTGAGCGCTGTATTCTCTGCTAAGTAATCAATAGCTTGTTGACGGGTCCAACCTTTGGCGTGAATACCTGTATCAACAACCAATCGGCAGGCACGCCATGCCTCATAAGTGAGGCGACCAAAATCGCTGTATGGATCTTGATAAAAGCCCATTTCTTTTCCTAGGCGTTCAGAATATAAGCCCCAGCCTTCGCCATACGCTGCGTGGTATAGCGTTTTACGAAATTCTGCCATATCCACTTCTTGCGCGATAGCACTTTGGAAATGATGGCCTGGCTCAGCTTCATGAAAAGTTAGCGCTTCAAGCGTGTATAACGGCTGACTCTTCAAATCTTTGGTGTCGATAAAATATGTGCCCGGAGTTGTACCGCTGCCATCAGAAGCAACATAATAAGCGCCACCATTTGGGCTCGATTTAATATCGAAAGTTGAACGAGGTAGTACAGAGAACCATTTGGGTAACTGGGCTGCTGCTTTACGGGTGATGTAACTCGCTTTTTCGATTAAATCGAGCGCACTGTCTGTGTAAAATTTTGGGTCGGTGCGTAGATATTCAATAAACGCTTTAAAGTCCCCCTGAAAGCCTACTTGCCTCATAATGGCTTCCATTTCTTGACGAATACGCTTAACTTCATCTAAGCCTAGTTGGTGAATTTCATCGGCCGACATGTTTGTAGTGGTATAAAACTCAATCAGATATTGATAATACGCGTCACCACCAGACAATTCACTGATGCCCGCAATCTTACGACACTTGGTCATGTAATCGTTAACGAAAAAGTCGTAAAAGCGTTGATATTCAGGGATAACTTTTTGCTTGATTAGACGTGCTGCCTGCGTTTGATATGTTTGTTGCTCTGCTTGTGAAAAGCTCACCGGCATATTCTGTAATGGCGCGTAAAACACACTGTCGCTTACGTCTTCGACAAGGTGTTTGCTAATACTCTTGCTGTAGTGTTTGAAAGATTCGCAAAAGTGAGTATGCCCTGCGTTTATCGCCTGTTTTAATGTTGTGATATGTTCGTTGTTATAACGTGGAAAGTCTGACAGGCTAATTAAGTAGTTGTCGTAATCACGTTTTGTTAAGAACGACATATTCGCAGGCGCACCCGCAAAGTAGCTGTGGTAGCCAGAGTAATAATTTAACGGATAATAATGATCAAGTTGTTGATAACTCTTTGCTTCTGTATCTCTTTCATATTTAAACAATCGGTAGGTAACTTGATCTTCTGCTGATAATTCCGACAATTCAATCTTTGCTAATCGCTGTAACATTTTTTGATTAAATTCAGCGCGGCGCTCGTGACCAGCGTCTGACATGTCGGGTAATTTACCATTCATGCGAAATGCATCAGGATCTTTGCGGAAAAATATTTGCTCTTGATTGGCGTTTTGCCAGTGGTCGGCAAGTAGTTGCTTAAAGGCTTGTGTCGCCTGTTGTTCACTTGCATGACAGTCATTAGCAGCAAGTAAAAAATTCGCAGATAGCGTTAGTAACGCAATAGCGGTGATTTTTTTTAGCACGTTTATTACCTTTGTTGTTTTAGCGAAATTGGAAGTGGCCTCATTCTATAGTGTAAGACCAGCAGCGTAAATCGTTTACCAGATTCTCGTGCTATAACAAATATCGAAAAGGATTAATGATAAGAGATTTTGAGCATACCGTTTACATCAATATTCGACCGTTGATATAAAAATCAGCCACGTTATCCCTTTGTCAGTTAACCTGCCAATCAAACATAAGGAGAAACACCATGAAAGTCTTATTCAAAATACTATTTACAATTTGGTTGTTTGCGATGTTACTGAACAGCTTAGTGGCAAACGCGAGTGATTTTAATGGCCGGTGGCAAGGGGAGTTACGCATCAATGACGCGATGAGTGTTGAACTCGTGTTTAATGTTGTCAGAAATGGTGATTCTTATACGGCAACCATGGATGTTCCTGCGCAGCAACAATTCAACTTACCATTTGACACGGTGAAAGTAGAGAAACACGCAATTGAATTGGCACTATCGGCTGCTGGAATCGCATATACAGGAAAATTAACCGGCGACGTTATCAACGGTACTTATGCCCAAAGCGGCGCAGAATTCACACTTGATATGCGTCGAGTAACGGATGTCGCGATAAAGCAACCTAAAAAAACTAAGCCGCGCCCGCAAGAGCCGTCATCTGCCGTAGATTATGTGATAGAAGAAGTGACGTTCAGTAATCCAGAAGGCGGTCATAAGCTTGCTGGTACATTAACAATACCAAAGCAAAAAGTAAGTCATACCGCGGTGCTTTTATCGGGTTCTGGTCCGAGTAACCGCGATTCATTTGCCTTTGGTCACAAAGTGTTCTTAGTGTTGTCTGATTTGCTGACAAAACAAGGGATCGCCGTTTTGCGTTTTGATGACCGAGGCGTTGGCAAATCGGAAGGAGATCACAAGTCTGCTACTAGCATTGATTTTGCCTCAGATGCGCAGGCGGCTATTGCGTTTGTTCGTCAACACAAAACGTTGGCACAGTCCAAAGTTGGTTTTATTGGTCATAGTGAAGGTGGTCTCATTGCTACCATTGCTGCTGCTAGTCATGCACCTATTGATTTTATGGTTTCCTTGGCGGGACCTGGCACGAGTGGCGAACAAATTTTGATTGACCAAAGTCGTGAAATTCACCGCTTAATGGGGGCGTCAGAAGCTGTTCTAAAGGAAAGTGACAAAGCACAAAGACAAATTTTAAGAGCGATTGTACAAGACAAGTCACGTGAAGAACTGAAACAACTTATGGCTACCGCGGGTATGAATGATCAGCAAATTGGTCAGCAACTGGCACAAATTGATACGCCGTGGTTTCGCACATTTGTCAAAACTGATCCTGCAAAATACTTACCCAAAATAAATGTGCCGGTTTTGGCACTAAACGGCGGTAAAGATGTGCAGGTGTTAGCTGAGCCAAATATTAGTGGTTTTAAACATCATGTAAAATCAAACTTGTTGATGGCTAAAATCTATGACAACCTAAATCATCTATTTCAACCGGCATCAACTGGATTGCCAAACGAATATGCGGAAATTGACATTACATTCTCTCCGCAAGTCGCTAAAGATATCGCGCAATGGGTCATCACGCAGTAATTGATACTATGAAAAACAAAAACAACCTCCAATTAAACATGCTCAATGAGAATACATCACCTCAATCTAACGCTTTTTGGTGGTGCCAAATCATTGGCTGGGGGTTGTTTAGCCTCTTTAATTTTGCTGTGCGTAGCCCTCACAGCCAGTCTCAAATGGGCGAATTGGCGAACTCATTGGCCTTATTTGTGGGTTTTGTGGTAAGTACCTCATTGCTTAGACGCTATTACAAGCGCTTTTTACATTCAGACAACACACTGTGGAATTTGGTACAGATCTTCTTAGCGTCAACGGTATCGGCTGTTGTTACCGAACTGATTGTTGCGGCGTTAGTTTTACCCAACCATCAGTGGCTATTTGGCGAGCCACTCACTAATGTCTGGCAGCAAATGTTGTGGAGCATGCCTAACCTTATTTTCTTCACGTTGTTGTGGTCGGCGGTATATGTGGTGGTACGTAGGCAACGCCAATTGCGCCAGTCCAAAGAGCAAGCAGAGCAACTGGTGACTTCGTTAAAAGCGGCTCAATTAGATGTTTTGATGAATCAGCTCAACCCGCATTTTGTCTTTAATGCCATTAATAATATTCGCGCGCTTATTCTTGAAGACAAACATAAAGCCCGTGATTGCTTGGCTGATTTGTCAGAGGTCATGCGCGTTACGATGCAAGTAAAGCAAGACAAGGTTTGGACCTTTGAGCAAGAGCTTCAGTTGGTCGATAGTTACCTGTCTTTGAACAAACTACAGTTTGAAGAAAGATTACAGGTAGTTAAGCAAATTGATGAGGCAACACTCACTCAGGTGTTTCCATGCATGATGTTACAGCTTTTGGTAGAAAACGCGATTAAACATGGTATTAACCAGCAAACTGATGGCGGTGAAATAACACTAGTCGCCTCAATTGAAGCTGGCTGTTTTACCTTGCGAGTAAGTAATCCTGGCGCTATCGATAAGTTGAAAGTAAGTACTGGCGTTGGTTTAACGAATATTAAGGAGCGACTACTATTGTTGGATCAACAAAATCGACTGCAAGGATTAACGCCGCACTTTAATCTTGCACAAGAAGACGATACGGTTGTTGCTCAGTTAACCTTAGGAAGCAAAAATGATTAGGGCCATTATTGTTGAAGACTCGCGCCTAGCTCGACTAGAGCTAACCTCACAGCTTGCTGATATTAAATTGGTCAGTTTGGTCGGTGAAGCGCGTAATCTGGCCGAGGCGAAAACCTTAGTCTCGCAGGAAAAACCTGACCTTATCTTCTTAGATATCAATTTACCTGATGGCAACGGCTTTGACTTGTTAGCCGCCCTTGAATATGCCCCTAAAGTGATATTTACCACAGCCTTTGATGAATTTGCATTAAAGGCGTTTGAGCAAAACGCGGTTGATTATTTGCTCAAACCTTATACACAGCAGCGTTTAGTGCAGGCTATAGAACGATTATCCATCAACGAACAGCATGATGAACCGGCAATGCGTAAGGGGTCACAACCTATGACGTTAGATAGCCGTTTTTTCGTGAAAGACGGTGGACAATGTTGGTTAATTACGTTGGCGCAAGTGGAAAGATTTGAAGCGTTAGGAAACTACACGCAAGTTTATTTTGAACAAAATAAAACAGTGGTTTATCGCACCTTAGCGCAGATAGAAGATCGTTTACCTAAAGAGAGTTTTTTCAGAGCCAATCGTAGCCATATTGTCCAACTGAGCCAAGTGAACTCGGTGGAGCTTTGTAGTAGCGGCGGGCTTGAATTAACAATGCGCTCCGGTAGCAAAGTAGAAGTATCTAGACGTCAATCAACATTATTCAAAAACCTACTGGCCTTGTAATCTTTTTCGCACGATAAAATTGTCACCCTCATCGCAAAATTCGTCAATTTTCGTTATAGTGAAACAAACTCTTTGGCAATGTAATTTCATGATTCGATTATCAAAAACAGGCTGGAATAATGTCATCATCTTTTCGGTGATGGCTTACATCTTGTTGATCAACATGACAAACAATTCATTATTTACTGGTGATGCAGCGGATGAGCAAATCATTCCCTTACTGGGTGAAAATGCGGTTATTCTCACGTTAACGATAAACCAATCTTTTGTCGTTGAGCGCATTGGGAGAACATGGCGGGCTAATCCTGCGACTGTTACTGGGCAGGCGCTTGATCAAATGATGATGGCATGGCACGATTTAACGGCAAACATCGTCAGTAAGCCGCCAGAAATAGATACGCAGCTTGGCTTAATTGTGAGCGTGGCGTTAGCCGGTGAACAAAAGGCTATGGTATTACAATTGTTTGCGACAGACGAACAATTGTTGGTATACAATAGACAAAGTGAAACATGGTATGCCTTACCAATTCAGCGATATGCCCAGCTAATTCCTGAGGGCGCGCTTCAATAAGAAACAATTTAAACTAACAATAGCTCAGAGACGTGTTATGAATAAATGTGCAATATTATCAATGGACTGCCTAGATGATTTCGAAGCATATGATGACCTTATTATTGAACCAATGCGAGAACGAGGCTGGGAATGCGAATGGGTTTCGTGGCGTAAAAAGCAAGTAAATTGGGACGCCTTTGACGCAGTTGTAGTTCGCACGCCATGGGACTATCAAGAAGATGCTCAAGGTTTTATTGAGGTGCTAAGGGCAATTGATGAGTCATCGGCGCATCTTGAAAACAACTTGGCGACTATGCTGTGGAACATTGATAAAGTTTATCTGAAAGAGCTGGAACAGCATCAGGTACAAATTGTGCCAACACTGTGGCGTGAGACATTTAATGCACAAGAGCTACCGAGCTATTTTGCCCACTTCAATACCGATCAAATTGTGTTGAAACCACGAGTGAGTGCGAATGCCGATAATACCTTTTGGATTACAACGGATAACGTTGAACAGCACATTGAACAAATGGCGTCAGCTTTTGCTACCAGAGAATTCATGATCCAGCCGTTTGTTGAACATGTTATTTCTGAAGGTGAGTTTTCGTTGTTCTATTTTAATGGCCATTACAGTCATGCAATCCTAAAAACGCCTAAACAAGATGATTTTCGTGTGCAAGAAGAGCATGGTGGTCGGCTGCAAGCGATAGAGCCAGAAGATGAATTAGTCGCATGTGCTAATAATACGTTAACTGCATTGAATGCCCTGAATGGGACGCCACTATATGCGCGGGTTGACTTTGTTAGATTAGGCGACAGTTTCGCCTTAATGGAAGCCGAATTGATTGAGCCATCGCTATACTTCAACATGGACGCGCACTCACCTGAACGTTTTGCACAGGCGTTTGTCGAGCGCATGTCATCAATTACGCTTTAACTAAAAGCCTTACAGACAGTTGCAAATATTTGGATAAATCGGGACAATTTGTCTGATTTATCCAGAATTCATATGTGTCGGACAAGCCGACTGGAGCCAATGTTAGATGCCTGAATTACCCGAAGTTGAAGTATGCCGTTTAGGTATTAGTCCACATGTTTTGTCACAAAGGGTTGAGCGAGTCATTGTGCGTCAGCGCCAATTGCGTTGGCCAGTGCCAGAGGAATTGGAGGATATTGTTGGCTTGTCTGTTCTCAGTGTTGATCGTCGATCTAAATATTTAATGTTGCGCTTTGATACGGGAACAGTGTTACTTCATTTGGGCATGTCGGGCACGATCCGCGTTATTGATTCAAATACCGCGGTAGCTAAACATGACCATGTAGATATAGTTTTTGCACATGGTAAAGCACTGCGCTTAAACGACCCTCGTCGCTTTGGTGCAGTATTGTGGTTGGCTGATCATCAGGACAACGATGGCATTTTGGCTAAACTTGGCCCAGAGCCTTTATCTGAAGAGTTTGATGGCGATTATCTTGTTAACAAAGCCCAGAAACGTAGCGTACCGATTAAGACTTTTCTGATGAATAACCAAGTTGTCGTTGGTGTTGGCAATATTTATGCAAACGAAGCCTTGTTTCGGGCAGGAATTTTACCAACGACTAAAGCCAGTCAAATTGCCCCAGTAAGAATGTTTGCTCTGGTGGATATCATCAAAGAAGTGTTAGCTCAGGCAATTGAACAAGGCGGCACAACATTAAAAGACTTCACCCAAGCTGATGGACGACCGGGTTACTTTGCACAAAAGCTTAATGTATACGGCCGCGCAGGTCAGCCATGTGTTACATGTGGCACTACACTCAAAGAAATAAGACAATCAAATCGTAGCTCAGTGTATTGTGAGCAGTGTCAAACAGATTGAACAATAAAGTTTCAATAAAACGTCAGCGTCATCAAGACATTAAATATTCAATAACATAAACGGGCTAAAGTTATATTTGTACTGATTGACAGGTAAGAACTTTAGTCGATTATTCTGTCTTACGAACATCTTTGCTAGATCGCTCACTTCCTCACTCTGTCCCTCCTTACTTATGTATAGACTACGAGCCATTAGTTTTAACTAATACCAAAAGAGACTAAAATCAAGAATATTTTGCATACAATATATTGGATCCTTTTGTCGGTATGTGCTATTTGTTAAGTGTCAGTACAAAATTTGGCTGACTATTAACAATTACAAAACAATTCTAGGAACAACTATGTCAATGAGAAAAAACACCATTATGGCGTGCAGCGTATCGTTACTACTTGCATCCGGTGCCACACTGGCCAAAGGCAAACCTACGGTGGAAAACATACTGCCCCATACACATACCTGTAGCGCCACGCTTAAATTTAGAGCGCAGGATATGACTACGCAGCAATTTGAGGATTCTTGTAATTTGCTTGCCATTCAAGAAGATTATTTTCATCAAAAGCTATCAACGCAATGGTTACCTGTTGATAACGATTTGAATGAAGATTTACGAATGGTCGTATTTGATGATTATCGCAACTACAACCGATATGGTTCGCGCTTGTTTGGCATCAATACGAATAATGGCGGCATGTATATCGAAGGTAATGCAACTGATCCAAATAATCAGGCGAGCTTTTATGCGCATGAAGCAGACTGGCTGCGTCCAGAGTTTGCAATTTGGAACCTCGAGCATGAGTACGTGCACTATCTGGATGGCCGCTTTGATTTGAAAGGTAACTTTTCAGACTATCCAACCAATACTGTTTGGTGGAGCGAAGGATTAGCCGAGTATATCGCTCTAAAAGATGATAATACTGATGCTGTTGCGTTAATAGCTAACGGTAACAATCGCACCCTATCTCAAGTATTCAATACCAATTACAGTAATTCGAGCGACGAGATTTACCGCTGGGGTTACTTGGGCGTGCGTTTTATGTTTGAAAACAATATCAATGATATTGATCTATTGCGCAGTTTAACACGAAGCGCTGATTGGCAAGGCTACCAAAATGAACTCAATACTTGGGCTGGCCTGTATGAAAGTCAGTGGCAAAACTGGTTAGTTACATTAAAAAATAGCTAATCTATGAATTGAGGTTTTAATAAACAGGGATGTTTACTTTCTACGCGAGGTAATCATGCGTTTTTATTTATTCCTACTATGTTGCTGCAGTTCACTGTCACTGTGGGCCAACGAAAATCTTTACAACAGGCATCAACAATTTCAACAACTGTCCAACAAGCTGCACGATCAGTTTCAGCAGCAGAATAATCATAGTTCACTTATCAGTGCATCAAGTTATCACTACATTCAAGGTGTTGGAGGTATTTTTATCTTTGCTTTTAATCAGCCATTCAATAGCTGGTTTGTAGAAGAAAATGCCGCGCATGCAACACATGCAATATCGGCAGAAGAACAAATACAAGCGAAAGCAGAGTTTCATCAATTACGGGCACAGGCAAAGCACTTATCACATCAAATTTACGGACTTGAACGTAAACTAAAATCGCTTAAACAGTCAAAAAATACCAGTGACGATCCACAAATGATAAGTCGGCTCATTGAAGAAAGCGAGGCACAACTTGAACAACTCACACTGGATAAGCAGCAGTTAAAGCCAAAATATGATCATGCCGAAAGCCGAGTTGGCCAAGTGTCCAATAATGTACAAAACGCAACCACGAACTACTTAATCAATGTTGAGCAACAATTATTCAACCATATATGTCACAATCAACGCCTGCTGGATGATGTTGTAGCATCTTCAAATGAAAGTTTGTCTTTTATTTTGAAACAGGCTGATTATGACAAAGATTTTGGCACGAGAGATCTAGTATATCGTGCCTCATCAGCACTTATGAAAAAATGCACTGAGCGCTCAATTGACGAGAACGAATTTAGTAATCAATTAACAATACATAACTTCTAAGTATAAGAACCTTAGTGAAAAAGTAGAATTGTGTTCCGTGAGGCTTAATGTTGACTTTTGGTTAATACGTGAATAGGTTAATACGTGAAAGGGTTAAATTGAGTGAATAATAAAGGGAAAATTATGAAAATATTAACAGTGATTATGACAGGGTTAATAGCTGGGGCTATTTCAGGTTGTAGTGTATTGCCAATTAAATCTGAAATACGTGAAAATTACTTTCGTTTTGAGAACTTTAAACGTGATGACCGCACTAATTTAGAATACATTAATCTAATGTGTTATAGGAAAAAACCTATTGGCTGGGCAGAACCCAAACAATACGTGAATGGTGAGCACAATCTTTGGGTTAAAGCCAGTGTAGCTAAGCGAGGCGTTGTAAACAGTAAAAAAGAAACAGTGGTTAACTTTAATCTTACATTGGATGCTGGAAAGAGTTACAAGCTAAATAGAAAAATTAAAGATAATCAAATTGCTCTTTGGATCGAAGAATCTGATACGGGCGCAATTGTTTCAGAAGTGATTAATTCAGAGCTTAAATTACCACCACTAATTGATGATGCTTTGAGAAAAAAACAATGCTTGGCTGGCACTATTTAAAATGTAAGCATAAGACTTGCTAATGAAATATTTATCTAGCACCTTATGCATTGTACTCAATAGATTTGTTCTATTTCTCTTGATAGAGTATACGCTCGCGGCTGCACATAACTTTCAGTCAACTAAGAGAAAATATTATGATTGTTGAAGATGCGCTTCCCAAAGACTATGCAGAAATGCTAGTTGTTTGGGAAAACTCAGTCCGAGCTACTCATAACTTCATTACAGAAGAAGATATTGAGTTTTTTAAACCGATTATTATCGAGCAAGCGTTTCCAGCGGTTGTGTTGAAATGCGTAAAAGATGTTAATGGTGCAATTCTTGGTTTTGTGGGGGTTCACGAAACCAAAATTGAAATGTTATTTATCTTAAACTCCGCACGAGGAAAAGGGATTGGTCGGGGGCTTTTGCAACATGCAATCGAATATTTACACGCCAAAAAGGTAGATGTGAATGAACAGAACCCATTAGCGGTAGGATTCTACCAGCATATGGGCTTTAACGTTTTCGCACGTTCGCCAGTCGATGATATGGGGAAACCATTTCCAATTCTGCACATGGGTTTATAAGCTCGGAGTTTTTAAATTACAGAATTGTCAGAAGATTCGCTTAAGGCTAATAACTTTAAGTGGACTTCCCAGACTTTACTAAACACCAACTGAGTTACATTGTAACTTCAACTAGAGGTGTTCATGCGCAACTATCTACCTTTTTTACATAGATAGTTGCGCACGAAGGAAATATTTGAGTATTTTCTGGTCATTCAGTGTTTGAGCTTGAAGTCCACTATTGTGACTATCCTAGACCCTAAATGCTTCTTGCATGCCAAGCTGTTCTTGCCTGCTAACTCCTATACCAGATGCAACAGCTTCCCAGTTTTTCACTGAGAGCATCACTTCGTCATAGATTTTCTTTGCCTCAAGTTCCTTCAAGTTAAAGTAATCAGCGACATTAAATGCCAAGCCATAATCCAGCTCATTTGACATGTCATCGATATTCAGGTGTAAGCCAGTCTTATCAATAGACGGGTTTAAGTCATAGGCAGGTGACAGTGCCCACCCTTTTTTTGTCAGTAAGAAGCCGTGATTACGTAAATGGTCATCGGTATTAGATACAGCAATATTGAACACAATACGGCGCCATAACTGCGCTAAATCTTTTTGAGTTTGCGAGCCATTTACTGTTAAAAATTCTGCTAGCTCTAAGTAACTTGCATCTTCTGTTTCGCCTCTGCCGTCGTAGTACTGAAGTTGAGTCATGGCTGATGAAAAATGTATTCGCTGACCTTTATCTCGGTCAAATCGTTTAGTGATAAACGTATGGTGAGTAGAGTTAAACTTTTGAATATCACATGGATACATGTCAATGCCAGCATCAAGAGCTAACTTGTGACAGACCATTTCCCAAGCGCCGACATCTGTAGTGTCGTTACTATTGGGAAACTTGGCTATCCACAAATCATTGTTGTCATCGTGCACACATGCTTTAGGGCGAGCGCCACCTAATGAAGATCCTGGCGCAATAAGCATGCTTAACCAACGGTAATACTCGTCACTATCAATGTTTTCATCGTTTTCGATCATCATTGAAGCATATTCTAGTTGTTTAAGTGACGCCATTGGTGGTGCAGCATACTCAGCATTATCATCTAAGAAATTGCCTTTGGGCTCTGTTTTGAATCGTAAACCTCCCATCCGGTAGGAGTCATGAACGCCAAGTAAATAATCCATGGCTGTCATTCTGGCGGTCTCTCTGTGGCCATTTTTAAAATCGAGAGCCGCACGCCGCTTCATTAATAGCTCGCCCCAACGGTCTGGGCAAGAATCTAGAAACACGCGGAAGTTCTTATCACTTCTATCGTTGTAATGCTCTCCAGAAGTTAATGCTAGTGACGGGTCGAGCTGCATGCGAAACGGAGACTTTAAGAAATCTCTATCGTATTCAAAGCTAAATACGCCACCTCGTGATGTTTCCTGAAATAAAAGATGGCCAGCTAAAATAGGCGCTTTTATTGGAAACCAAGAAGCATAAACTTCCGCAGTCACTCGACTCATCGTTTTTTCTCCAGTAGCTTCATGTCTTGAAGCTTGCTTCCCAGCTCATCGTGCCCGGCCATATCAGCAAAGTTACTTTCCATGCCGAACACCGCCATCACTTTTAAGTAAGCGCCAATAGCAACGCCTGGGTCGCCGTTGAATACTTTGGTGATGGTCTTCGGATCTAACCCTGTACGTTCTGCTACCAATGCCTTGGAAAATTCTCGGCGCTTCATGGCGAGAAATAAGTCTTCACCAAACGTGGTAAGAATCTTCTTTTGTTTTGGAAACAGTTTTTTGTGACCAGCTACACTTGCCATACTCAACTCGCTAGGGATTATTATCCCATTAATTGCGTCTTAATATGGATAATTATCCCTCAAAAATAAAATTATTCAAGTTTGAGTTTTAAGGTTGTTGTATTGTTTAAGGATAATTATCCCATTAACTGTGTTGTAAAATGGATAATTATCCCTTTTTATAGTGGTTCTGAGTGTGATTAATCACAGGTGTTTCTTGCACCATTAGCGTTTTCAAAAGTATCGAACTGAACAGTATAATACTCACCAGTGCGATACTTGCATCCGCGAATAATTAGCACCCATTCTTTCTTCTGCGTCATTCAATAATAATCGTGTTTCAGCCTAAAAATCTCAGGTGATTGATATGGGAGTTATTGCTGTTTCAGACATGTAATAATCTACAGGTATATATTCCGTTAGAATTAAACATGAGATCGCTAATACTTTCTGGCAAGCACACTATCAGCGTAGAAAGGAAGGTGTTAGCGCCTGTAATGCAATTTATCACTGCTGTTGCATTACCTATCAAATTGCGTTCAATAATTAAACATTGATTAATGTGGCGTCATATAGTTTAGTATGACATGACGTAATAATAAGAACGTGATTAATATGATAAAATATTCCTTCATGGTATTGGCGTGCTTAACGCTGATAATGTCGTGCAGTGACGCGACAAATTCTACCTCTGAGCCGTATTCAGCCGTTTCTAAACAAGAGAAAAAGTCACCACAGGAAGCAATTGACGTGGTAGTTGACTCTTTTGCTCAACAAAACGATTTTATGGGTAGTATCGCTTTGACCAAAGCTGGTGAGCTTATTTATAGTCGAGCAATCGGATATGCTAATGTCTCAACAACGAAACCCTCGAACCAAGATACGCGATACCGTATAGGATCACTCTCTAAAACTTACACGGCGACTCTAATCTTAAAGGCGGTTGAAGATGGTGCGCTAGCATTGGAACAGACGATTGAACGCTTTTTTCCTAAACTAGAAAATGCAGAACGCATTCGCATAATTGACTTGCTACAGCATCATTCGGGCATTCCGAATTTCACTCAAGATAAACAATTCTTAACTTACCATACCGAGTTTAAATCTAAGCAAGAAATGCTCACGATGATACAGGGCTACGCTAGCAACTTTCCGCCAGATACCCGAGCAGAATACAGCAATTCCAATTATTTCTTATTGGCACTAATACTAGAGTCTATTTACAACAAGTCATACGAGCAATTATTGAACGAGCATATAGTGCAGCCGCTAGGATTAACAGCTACCTATGTTGGTAAAAAAGTGAACATCTCGCAAAATGAAGCCGTTTCATATCGCTATATAGACAATTGGCAGGTAACGCCTGAAACCGATATGTCGCTTGCGTTCGGTGCGGGCTCGATTGTTTCCACACCGAATGAAGTTTCAGTATTCATGAACGCGTTGTTCAACGGGCGAATTGTATCTAATGAATATGTTAAGCAAATGAAAACGCTCAAAAATCAATTTGGTATGGCCTTAAAACACTATACCTTGAGTGGTCGAGATGCATATGGACATCGCGGTAGCATAGACGGATTTAAATCGTCTGCAGTCTACTTTCCTGATGAGCAGGTTACTCTGGTGGTTACGTCTAATGGCTCTAATGACAACATAGAAGGGTTATTTCGCGACGTAGTCAAAGCATATTTTGATGATGCAGCCATTGAAATCTCTAGCGCTGAACTGCAAAAATATGTTGGTATTTATACATCAACATCAGATCCTTCAGACAAGGTCGTATTTACGCGACAGGCCGATGTGCTCATTCATATCATCGGAGGCGAATTCCAAGAGCAGCTGATCTACCAAGGTCAACGACAATTCTTATTTGAGCAAATGTATGCTCCCGCCATGTTATTTACTTTTTCGGAAGATGGTAAAGCGTTAGAGCTGGTGCAAGACAAGTTCACAGGAAAATTCATTAAGGAAAGCTGATTGGGGTATGTGTAGTTGAAGAACGGCTGCCATAGACGGTTACCGTTCTTTACTTTTAAAGAGTATGACGTTGAATTGCTTTAACGTTATCCAACCAATTGGCTATTAATGGTGCTTAGTTTCTCAATGGCATATTGATGGATCAGCTCGATATTTTGATGCACATCAGTGAAGAGTCTTGCTTCAACCTTGGTACGTTCTAGATCAAGTTTCATACGCTCTTTTTTAGCGAGTTGCTTACGCGCTTCTAATATTGGCATGTGCTTAATTGCCTCATAAAGCTCAAAAACCGCCGGAAACTCTTTGCTCAAGCCGTTGACTGTTTTCATTGAATCTAGCAATACGCTCAAGCGCCAACAACCTTCTGAGATATCACATTGTTCTTCTTTCATTGCGCGAACAATAATGACGACACTATCAAGCACCTTCTTATCGTGTTCGTTTAGCGCTTTTTCATGAGCAATTTGTGCCTCGGCCTGTGCTTTATTTTGCTGACTTAGCTTGCGTAGTAAACTACCTGCGTAAAAGGCCAAACCTGCAATGATAAGAGCACCAATACCAATTAACGTTAAACCTAAAGGACTGGTCATATGGTTAATACTCTAAGTCATCAAAATCAGCACTGTCGAATTTATCCCAAAGGGCATCATCATCTATATCAACAGCCTGCTTTTTCGGCATTTCGTCCGCTGTTTCTGTGGCTAATTGATCTGACAGTTGTTCGTGTTGCTCCATCAGGTCATTGTAGTAATACACTTCTTCTTCTGTAAGAGCGATATCTTGATCGATCTTTTCAACGATACCTTGTAACTTCTCATCTGTTTCAATGGCGGCAATTTTATCCGCGGTTGAAAGTGACGATTGCATCACCTTGATCGCGGCAATAGGTGATTGACTCGCCGATTTCTTCGCTGGCTGCTTTGTTTTTTCAGCGACAGGCGTGCCAAGCGCGATTGGTTTTTTACTACCAATGCGTGGATCTGTTACCGCTTTGGTGCGGTTATCTGTGCCTTTTTTATTGAGGGCTTCTTGTTGGCGGTTGCCAGCCGTTTTACCGGTTTTCTTTTTCGGTTTCTTATCTGACGGCGTAAAAGCCAGTTTAGATTCTTTTACAGCCCCGATGGAACCGACGCCAGGCTTTCTGGATTTTTTCTTGCGTGTCATAGTGAATAAATTGAATTGCGCATTAATAACGCTATTTTACGACATTCTCACGAAGAAAACCCACAATTGATAGAAAATTTATTAGCAGAAAGAAAAAAACGATGGCATAGCCATCGTTTAGGAGAATTATAATTGCGGCTTTAAGCGGCAAATATGTGTGTTTCCAATTCTTAAATGGTTGTCCTAACCTAGTTTAACAGTCCCTGTAATCAATGACATGTTCCACTGTTCTTATTAACGCTTCCCTATCAGCATTTTTTTTCTCGGTCTTCCTAACGCTTTCTTGGGCTATCCTGTTATATCCTCCTGGACATAAACGTAACATTCTTCCTGAATATAAGTTAACCATCCCTATTCGAATTTGTTGATATCGAAACATTCGATATATAAGTCACATTCCAAGCGACGTTTCTTATTATTGGGCCGTCCTTGCGACTAACGCTACTCAGTAGCTGATAGACACTTTACGCGACTTAGCGAGAACGGCAAGACTAAAGTTCAATTTTTTTTAACTTTTTTTAACATAAAATTACTATGTTGTTGTTTTTATGCCGTTTGAAGATGTTACTAAATATTTTTTAGGACATTGCTTTAAACCGCATATGGCAAATGTCTTACAATAAAAATGGCAAAAGTATCACTTTTTTTGAGTGCTTTTTTATACGAAAAATTTCGTTATAAACGGTTTGTCGTCGCAATTCTGGCGATAATCAGTCTCTATTTTTGTACTGTTCTGGTTGACCAGTTGGGCAGTGCGAAGGTTTATACAATTTACGAAAAGGGGGTAAGTTTGAAAATTGCTAAGGAACAAGGGCATGAAAACGACACTTCAACAATAATCATTGCTAGAAAATTGCGTTTGGGCATGCCCAATTTAGTGCAATATTGCGGCTAACGTCCTAGCGTCTGCTCTAGTGCTTGTTGTACTACGGGGTGGACGAATTGGCTTACATCGCCTTTGTGTAATGCTACTTCTTTAACCAAGGTAGAAGAGATGAATGAATTTTCTTCCGCAGGAGTTAGAAATACACTTTCCAGATCGGGCGACAATCGGCGGTTCATATTGGCTAGTTGAAACTCATATTCAAAATCTGAAACTGCACGTAGCCCCCGCACTAACACATTGGCCTGATGTGCTTTAGCAAAATCAACCAATAACCCTGAAAAACCGACAACTTGCACATTGTCTAAGTGCTTAGTGGTTTCTTCTAATAACGCCACGCGCTTTGCTAAATCAAAACAAGGTTGTTTGCTCGGGCTTGCCGCCACGCCAACAATTACATGATTAAATAGCTGGCTTGCGCGCTCGATAAGATCGGTGTGCCCATTGGTGACGGGATCGAATGTCCCTGGATAAATAGCTCTAACTGTCATGATGTTGATTCTTAATAAGTGGATATTGTTTATTGTACGCAAGCACGTTTGATAATGGCAACTGGATCAAAATAATTTGCGTGACCAACAACCTCTAAAGTATTTACTCAAAAAGTCGTTTACCTTGGTCAATTATTGATAGTATGATAAAACGATTACCCATTTAACAGGCCAACGTGAATATATGAAGACCCGTGATAAGATAATTCAGGCAAGTATCGAGTTATTTAATAAGCAAGGTGAGCGTAATGTAACGACAAACCATATTGCTGCTCATTTAGGTATCAGTCCTGGCAATCTTTATTACCATTTCCGTAATAAAGAAGACATTATCTTGTCGATATATGAAGAGTATGCGCGTAATCTGTTACTAGAAACATTCCCAAAAGTTTCACCTGATATTAAGCCACTCGACGCGATTATTCTTTATATGGATGCCGTTTTTCAGGCGTTAATGAAGTTCCGTTTTTTCTACGCTAACTTGCCTGTTTTGCTGGCCAAAAACCCGTTATTGCATGAGAAGTATGTTGAAGTGCAAGATCTCATCGCATCACGTGTCAGCGAAATGCTTATCTCGTTACGCGATGCTAACATGATGCAATTTGATGACGAAGAATTGCCTGATATTGTCAGTATTCTTCGACTAATCAATACGTTTTGGCTAAGTTTTTATCAAACGCAAAACAAAGATGCCGAAATTAATGATTCGGTATTTTATGATGGTGTATTGAAAATCTTAGTGATGATTCGTCCTTATATCACTGAATCGGCGATGGGCGAATTTATCGAAGCGCGTGCGATGTATCGTCAGCGTCATCAAGATGCGCTTAATGATGTTGCGTAGCGCCGTATAACACAAAGCGCCACTTAGGCGCTTTGGTTAGCATCAATTAATCACCAAATTTAAGATAAATAACCTTCCATTAAGTATTGCCAATCGCACTCCTGCCAGTGAAATGTGTTAAGTCGTGCTTTTTCTTTACGAAATGATCTGTGCAGGCGTGACATATTAGCTTGTTGCCACGATTGCTTAATTGGTCGCTTACTGCCGCGATCGAAATCAATCAACCAGATCTTCTCGTTACTATCGAGTAAGATGTTGTGGCTATTGAGATCATGATGGTAAATGCCATGGCGGTGGAACTGCGCAATGCACTGACCAATCTTTCGCCATTGTTTTTCGTCAAGTGGTGCATGCGACAACACAGCAACTAAATCCTGACTATTGATAATTCTTGCGGTGATGAGGTCGCATTGGTAATACATGCCATGTCGTATAACTCGATAGGCAACGGGTTCAGGTACTGGTAAACCTAAGCTATGCATCGTATTAAGCAACTGGTACTCGAGTACCGCACGTGAATTCTCCATGCCTAGATAGATAAACCCATCATTAAATATCTTGCCGATTAACCCACCGCGATAATAGTGGCGTAATACCCATTGTTTTTGTTCATGCTGGACAAAGTAAGTGGTACCGCGGCCTGTAGCGGTATCAAGGATTAACCCTTGAGATTGCCAGTACTCACTATCGAAAAAATCAGGCGTAAAGGATTTAACTTGGTCAGTATTGTATCCGCAATAAATACCATCCTGCTGATAAACTTTTTCGTGACAGGGTTTTACAATTGTGTTGCGGTTCAAGATAATACACCTAATGTTGAACGAAAATATAGAAGCTCTATTGTGGTGAATCCTTTATGTTGGGTCAAATAACTCCACCAAAAAATTTGTGTTTGTTGCGCTTATCGGCGATTGGCGATGTTTGTCATGCTGTTGCAATGGTACAACAAATACAAGCGTACTGGCCTGACACTAAAATTACTTGGGTGATAGGTAAAGTTGAAGCGAGCCTATTGGCAGGATTGCCAAATGTGGAATTTGTGATATTTGACAAACGCGCGGGTTTAGAAGGTTATAAGCAGCTACGTAAAACACTCGCGGGGAGAACGTTTGATGTGCTTCTTCATATGCAAGTCGCGTTTAGAGCAAGTATTGCGAGTTTGTGTATTTCCGCTAAGGTGAAAATTGGTTTTGATCGTCGCCGAGCTAAAGAAGGACAGTGGTTGTTTACCAATCGTCAGATTGAACCGCAAGAGCGTCCGCATGTGCTAGACGGTTTTATGGCATTTGCCAGAGCTTTGGGTGTTCCAACCACAGAGCCAAAGTGGCAAATGCCTTTGACTGATGATGACCAATTATGGGCAAGCGAAACGCTCACTAGTGATAAGCCTTTGGCTGTTATCTCACCTGCGGCCAGTAAAATAGAAAGAAATTGGCATGCAGAAGGATACGCGAAAATTGCCGATCACCTCACCGAAAGAGGCTTTCAGGTCGTGATTTGCGGTGGCCCTACAACCCAGGAAAAACTACTTGCCGAACAAATTGAAAGTCTGGCCACTGCTACCCTTGTTAACTTAGTCGCTAAAACAACCTTAAAGCAACTGTTGGCGGTTCTCAAACTAGCACACTTAGTGATCGCTCCTGACACAGGTCCTGCGCATATGGCGGTTACTGTAGGTACGCCAGTTATCGGTCTATACGCACACAGCAACCCACATCGAACAGGGCCTTACTATTATCACCATTATGTGGTGAGCTGTTATCAATCTGCTATTCAGCAGCAATATCACAAACCGCTAGCGAAACTGCCTTGGGGTATACGAGCCAAAGGCAGTGATTTGATGAAGGGCATTAGCGTTAGCCAAGTTGAAGATAAGATCAGGCAACTGATTGAAGATCATTATCCTGAATTGGTGTAGCGCACAGTTGCTACTTGATTAATGAGACTATGGCGCGACAGGTTTTATCGGTAGCGCCTTGGTTACTTAACACCACATCATGGGCTTGTTGCCCGAGAATTGAACGTTCTGATTCGTCGAGTAAAATATCATTCACCTGTTGGAACAACTGTTTTGCTATAGGTGTTTGCTCATTGAGTTGAATAATGCCGTTGTGAACAAGCATGCGTTGGGTGATTTCGGCAAAATTAGACATGTTCGGTCCAACAATGATGGCCTTCTTGAATAAGGCTGGTTCCAATGGGTTGTGACCACCAATATGGTTAAAACTGCCGCCCATGGTGACCACATCTGCCAATGCACATGCTGGCAATAACTCGCCCAATGTATCTATCACCCAAATATCAATATCGTTAGTAACCGGTAATTTATCTGAACGATTTACAACCTGCCATTGTTGTGCTTCACAAAGCGCTGACACTTCGGCAAAGCGTTCTGGGTGACGTGGAACCAGTATTAACAACAAAGCTGGATGTTGTTGCTTTAATTGAGAGAAACTCTCCAGTATGAGGGCTTCATCACCAGGGTGAGTGCTCGCAACAAGCCATGTTGGTCGTTCATCCTGAATAAATTTTGCTAACAATTGGTGTTTATCTTTGACTTGCTCACTGAGAGATAAATCAAATTTAATGTTGCCCGACACTGAACAATGCTTTTTAGAAACATCTAATGCTTGAAAATGATGCAAATTATCGATGCTTTGCACCAGCAACCTGTTGAAACAGTTTAGTGTTGGGGTCACTAGCCAACTAAATTTTTTGTACTGCTTCACTGATTTCTCGGTCAAGCGGCCGTTGATCAGCAGTAAAGGAATATGTTTACTGTGTGCTTGTGCGATCAGGTTAGGCCAAATTTCAGTTTCCATAATAATCAATGCTTTGGGTTTCAATCGTTGCAAGAACATCCATGTGCATGGCCAGCAGTCGATTGGCAGGTAGCAATGTTGTACTTTGTCGCCATAAAAACTGGTGATTTGTTGTGAACCGGTTGGTGTGAAAGAAGTAAATGTTATGTCAACTTGAGGATGTTCGGATAACAGCTTATCGATTAGCGGTTTTAGTGCGATAACCTCACCGACACTGGCGGCGTGAATAACGATAGAATTCGGCTTTATTTTGCTTGGCACGATGCCCAAGCGCTCACGAATCCGTTGACGATACGCTGGGTTTTTTCGAGACCGCAGCAACAATGCCAGCAAAAGTACTGGCAGCAAAGCAATGACAATAATTCGATATAGTGTTAGTGAAAAAAAGTAACGCACGGCATAAGGCGACTATGTTTTAACGAGCACCTAGTATACTGTATCGTACGTGCGACGAAAACAATTACCCATATTTGATGCAAAATGCCAATAGAACATTTTGAGGAAATATCGCGAGTTAATTGGTATTGTTAAAGTGTTGACGCTAAACAACAACGTTAAGGAATAGTTGGTCATGAGAAAGCAGACTGGATTAAATGCAGTTGGATGGACACTGATTACATTGTTATTTGCGATGTTCACTGAGCATTGTGTCGCGCAAACTGCCAATTCAGATGCAAATAATGAGAAAAGCAAGCAAGAGTTTATGAATCGTGTATCTTTTCATGCGCAAGACACCTTCATGTTGTCAGCCCGTTATTATCCTGCTCAAGACAACACCGCAGCGGCTTTGCTATTGCATGATTGTGATCACGACAGTGAGCAATATGAACCCTTATTACAACTGCTAGCTAATAATGGTGTGCATGCGTTAGCGCTTGATTTGCGAGGATTTGGCGAAAGTATTTCTGACGAATTTTCACATGACAAAGTAAAGCGAATGTCTAAAGATGTTGTTACTTATCAGGGGGAAATGGCCAAGTTAAGTGTTTTTTGGCCGGCTGATCTGCTGACGAGTTTTAATTTTCTACGTGATAAAGTGGGCGATCAGGCGAAAATTGCTGTCGTAATGGCGGGATGCACCGCTAGTTATGGCATCACACTGGCGGAGTCTATCCGAGTTTCCAGTTTTGTGATGATAACACCTGAATTAAGTTACTCAGACAAAGAACGTTATAAGAACCTATTTGACATTCCGGTATTGTTTGTCAGCTCGGTACATCATGCCAATACCTATCAAACCGCGAAAGAATTGTACGAGTGGAATGGCGACAAGCGTTCTAGCTTCCAATTGTTCAAAGGCGATCGTTTTGGTCATCGGCTGATAGCGCATCAGCCTTTTCTCAATCACAACATTGCCGGGTGGTTATCGCATATTTTGCGCTAATGCTGAAGTTATGAAGCAAGCAGGTAACCGACGTTACGTACAGTCTTAATAATTTGTGGTTCTTTGGGGTTATCGTCAAGTTTTTTGCGGATTCGGGAGATTCGTAAATCGATAGAGCGATCAATGCCATCGTATTCAAGTTTAAAGATCTTTTCGTGTAATTGTTCCCGTTTGACTATTTGACCAACATCTTGTGCCAGTAACCATAGTAAATCAAATTCCGCGCTTGATAATGTTACCAATTGGCCTTGATTATGAACGGTGCGCTTGCTGGCATCAATGATAAGTTGTTGATCGTTGCAGGCTATCACTGTGGTTGTTTGCAATTGCTGAATATGATTGTGGCGTCTAAGTTGCGCTCGAATATGTGCTAATAAAACACGTGGCTTCACAGGTTTAGCTAGGTAATCATCTGCACCCACTTCTAAACCAGTGACTTCATCTATTTCATCACCAAGCGCAGTAAGCATAATTATCGCACCGTGAAAATTCGGGCGAATTGTCTGACAAATTGTGAGGCCACTCGTGCCCGGTAACATGAGATCGAGTACTACGATGTTAGGAGCAAATTGCTCTATGACCTTTTCTACATCGTCGCCATTGTTCAAACATTCAACCAGAAAATCATTGGCACGTAGGTATTGTGCCACTAGCGTGGTGAGTTCGATGTCATCGTCAACAAGCAAGACTTTATTTGTTGATGCGCTCATAAAAGGTAACCGTCGTTAAGTGTTACCTAAAGGATAACAAATCAAGCTCGCCCCGCAAATGGGTTCAATAACACAAAGGCATCAAGACGTTCAGGTAAAGGCAATACGACATCTATGATATGTGGCATTCTGCGACAGTTGTCTGGTTTGATTCGCAATATAGCAAGCCCTTGTTTTTTTTGTTCAATCACAAAAGATTCTGCTTGGGTACACCCAAAGGAACGGACTTTTATATGCAAGTTATCGTCAGAACGACTGACACCGTATAGGGTCTCGAGGTGATCTGTTTGTGCCATGGCATACATACTCACTAAACTCGCTATCAATAAGGTAAATAGTGTTGCTAATACTAAGACCAATTTTTTCATCTTATACCCCTTAGACGAATGACGGACTCCTATAGTAAAGGTGATAGCTGTGTGGTGAGTAGTAATATTATTTCACCAATTGTATCGGAATGTACCATTTTGACTGTTTACAATTTAGTAACAAAAGTGCGTGTGTTGATTCGCAACAAATCCGTTAATACCGTAGCGTGCGTTAAATCTATTCACCTCCCTGTATAAAAAATAATCAAGCTGATGTTCGTGTTGCGCTTGATACAAGTGGATACAAACCGCTAAAAAAAGTGACTAAAGTCTTGTGCGATTCTCCGCAATGATTAATGGCAGCAGTACGGAAAACAAAAACAATTAGTTTACTGCCTATTAACTCAACGAGGAGAAAAACATGTTAAAAACATCATTAATTACGCTGAGCATAATTGCCAGTACTAACGTGATGGCGGCTACAACATTGAAGTCGGTAATATCTTCACAAGAACTTCGCATTGTTGGTGGTGAGGAATCGAACCCTCACTCAAGACCTTACCAAGTTTCATTGCAATCTATGTCAGGTGAGCATTTTTGTGGTGGTTCAATCATCGGTGATGATTTAGTACTAACTGCAGCGCACTGTTTAGATGGTGTTGATGGTAACAACCCTAATTTGCAAGTAAGAGTGGGTGCTCATAGCCTTACAGATAATTCAGGTCAAGCAATTCCCGTTGCCACAACTTATACCAACCAAGATTACCCTAACCTTTCAAAGGACGTAGCTGTATTAAAGTTAAGCACAGCGATTACTGATGAAAATGCCAAAGCCATTAGACTAGCTGACCAAGCTTTTTTTGACGCTAATGTACAATCTGGTACGCCACTGGTTGTGTCGGGCTGGGGTACGCTAACATCAGGTGGTGCAATGCCAGATAAGCTGATGGAAGTGAGTGTTCCGTACGTAACTAACGATGTTTGTAACAGTGCTGATGCATATAATGGTCAAGTTCAAGATACTGAAATGTGTGCTGGCTACCAAGAAGGTGGTAAAGACTCGTGTCAAGGTGATAGCGGTGGCCCACTAGTGATGCGCCAAGGTGATGATTTTGTTCAAGTCGGTGTTGTAAGCTGGGGTGATGGTTGTGCTGCAGCAAACAAATACGGTGTATATGCGAATGTTGCTGCACTTAGAGATTGGATTGACAGTGCAGTTGCGGGTAATGAACCTGCGTCAGGTGCTGGTGGTTCTGACGGTGGCGACAATGGTGATGGTTCAGGTGATTCAGAAGGTAACTACTTAGCTTTCCAAGAAGCTGTAAGCTATAGCTTTGACCAAGAAGCACTATCATTTATTTTAGATGTGCCAGAAGGGGTAAATGTTATCTACATCGCAACGAAAGGTGGTGAAGGTGAAGTTGACCTAATTGCTGAGCGTCTAACGCAAGATGAAGGTGAAGAAGAGTACTATGACGACTTCTGGGATGACATGGGTGACACGGGTGATTTCTATATGTCAGCAGAGCAAGGTAATGATGAGATGATTGTTATCGAGCGTCCTGCAGAAGGTGAATGGCAAATCAGTTTGAGTGATTTTGCTGAATATTCAAATGTTGAATTAACAGTGTTTGCTCACTAATTTAGCATCCCCTGCATTTCCCTTAACGAGGCTCTAGCGTTTTGCTAGAGCCTTTTTTATGTTTGCAATACCCACCATAAGTGCATTTTCTGCGAGTTATTCATTTAAAAAAGAGAATGTAACGTTTCGTTAATTGTGTACGATAATGAAAATTTACTCATTAGGTAACAGATCGGAGTGTACCGATTGTTATTATGGCGTACAATAGCGCCAAATTTAATCTGTAGCTCTTATACTCTAGTATTATTGCTAATCCATAACAAACAAGCACAGAGGCGGCTATGACTTCTAATCGTGTATCAAATTTTTATTCGCACTTATCTTCTGAATTAGCGCAAGTGAAACAAGACGGGCTTTTCAAAGCTGAACGAGTTATTACTAGCGCACAACAGGCGCAAATAGACGTATCTTCGGGAGACCAAGTCGTTAATTTTTGTGCTAACAACTATTTGGGATTAGCAAATCATCCTAGCTTAATTGCTGCCGCCAAAGCGGGTTTAGATGAACATGGTTTTGGTATGGCCTCTGTACGTTTTATTTGTGGTACGCAAGACATCCACAAAACACTTGAGCAAAAACTAAGTGCTTTCCTTGGGATGGAAGATACGATTCTTTATTCTTCATGTTTTGATGCAAATGCAGGCTTATTTGAAACGTTGCTAGGTCCTGAAGATGCGATCATCAGTGATGCATTAAACCATGCGTCTATTATTGATGGCGTGCGTTTATGTAAAGCAAAAAGGTTTCGTTATGCCAACAATGATATGGCTGAACTAGAGAAATGCTTAAAAGAGGCTAATGAAGCGGGCGCTCGTTTTAAGTTAATCGCCACCGATGGCGTGTTCTCGATGGATGGTGTAATAGCCAATCTTAAAGGTGTTTGTGATTTGGCTGATAAATACGGTGCGATGGTGATGGTTGATGACTCGCACGCGGTTGGATTTGTCGGTGAGCAAGGTCGTGGTAGCCACGAATACTGTGAGGTTATGGGGCGAGTAGACATCATTACGGGCACTTTAGGTAAGGCGATGGGGGGCGCGTCAGGAGGTTACACTTCAGGTAAGAAAGAAGTAATTGATTGGTTACGTCAACGCTCTCGTCCGTATTTGTTTTCTAACTCATTAGCGCCAGCAATCGTCAATGCATCAATCCATGTGCTCGACTTATTGGCTGATGGGGATGCACTACGTAGACAGCTTAAAGACAATGCGCATTACTTCCGTACGCAAATGGAATCAGCAGGCTTTACCTGTGCAGGTGCTGATCACGCTATCGTACCAGTAATGTTGGGCGATGCTAAACTTGCCAGTGATATGGCTGATAAATTACTGGCTGAGGGGATTTATGTGATTGGCTTCTCATTCCCAGTGGTACCGAAAGGCCAGGCACGCATTAGAACGCAAATATCTGCAGCACATACTCGTGCCCAATTAGACAAAGCGATTGACGCCTTTACGCGTATCGGTAAAGAAATGGGCGTTATTTAGGAGTCGATGATGAAATCTTTAGCGAAATTACATGCAGAACCTGGCATTTGGATGACCGACTCACCAATGCCTGAGTTAGGTCATAATGATTTGCTGATCAAAATTAAAAAAACGGCAATCTGTGGTACCGATATTCATATTTACAACTGGGATGAATGGTCGCAAAAAACCATTCCTGTACCTATGGTGGTTGGCCATGAGTACGCTGGTGAAGTTGTTGGGATTGGACAGGAAGTTAAAGGGTTCAACATTGGCGACCGCGTGTCAGGCGAAGGTCACATTACCTGTGGGCATTGCCGCAACTGTCGTGGCGGTCGTACTCACTTATGTCGTAATACTGTTGGTGTTGGTGTTGATCGTGAAGGAGCATTCGCGGAATATCTGGTGATCCCTGCATTTAATGCGTTCAAGTTACCGGATGAAATTAGCGATGATTTAGCTGCAATATTTGACCCATTTGGTAATGCTGTACACACGGCACTTTCATTTGATTTGGTTGGTGAGGACGTACTTATCACCGGTGCTGGCCCTATAGGCATTATGGCTGCGGCTGTCGCTAAGCATGTTGGTGCGCGTCATGTAGTCATCACAGACGTAAATGATTATCGTCTGTCGTTGGCTGAAAAAATGGGAGCCACCAGAGCCGTCAATGTAAGCCGTGAAAGCCTGAAAGATGTGATGTCTGAATTGGGCATGACAGAAGGCTTTGATGTCGGCTTGGAAATGTCAGGGGTACCTGTTGCTTTTACTGATATGTTAGAGAATATGAATAATGGCGGCAAAATAGCTATGTTAGGCATTCCTGGCAACGACATGGCAATTGATTGGAGCAAAGTTATTTTTAAAGGGCTAACAATCAAGGGTATTTACGGCCGTGAAATGTTCGAAACTTGGTATAAAATGGCAAGTCTTATACAATCAGGGTTAGACTTGACGCCAATAATTACTCACCACTATAGTGTTGATGACTTCCAAGAAGGATTTGAAGTGATGCGTTCGGGTCAGTCAGGCAAAGTCATTTTGAATTGGGAGTAAACGCATTAATGAGTGACGTAGGTTTTAAACACATGCATATCAGTCAATTACATGAAGTATTGGCTGAACAATCACATGTGGTATTAGATATTCGTGATCCGGCTTCATATCAGGCGAGTCATATCCCGGGGGCAATTCATTTAACCAATGATTCGCTGCCAGATTTCTTGCGGGAAGCTGATATGGACAAACCAACCGTGGTTTGCTGTTATCACGGTATATCAAGTCAGCAAGCAGCGCAATTTTTAGTGAGTCAGGATTTTACCGATGTCTATTCACTTGATGGTGGATTTACCGACTGGCAGTTACATTATCCGGAAGACGTTGCCAAATAATGTCGACTGATTTACATCCTATCGCGGCATTGAATCAACACAATGTCGCGCTTTTGTTCTGCCAATATCTTAACAGCATCAATATTTATGCACAGGTTGAAAAGCTTGATGGCCAGTATGCAATATATTGCCGAGACGAAGACCTCACCCAAGCCAGATCAGAATTCAAACAATTCATCGAACAGCCTACCCACCCTAAGTACCAACACGCCGCTTGGACAGCAAGCGAAACGGTAAGTGTCGAACACCATGCGCCGTCTATCACAGCCGAGTTTAAACGGCATTTTTTGGCACACGCTGGCTTAGTAACGTTGACAGTGTTTATTGTTTGTTGGGGGCTTTGGTTACTAGGTCTGTTTGGTTGGCAACGAGAAATATTTGCAGCAGTGCGCTTTTTTCCTCAGCTTACTTATGAATGGATGGCTGCTGAACCATGGCGGCTAGTTGGGCCAGCATTTTTCCATTTTAGCTGGCTTCACATTGTCTTTAACACCATGTGGTGGTGGCAATTGGGAGGCGCTATTGAAAATGTTAGAGGAAAGCGAACCCTGCTGTCGTTATTCTTCGCATCAGCCATATTGTCTAATTTGGCACAGTTTCTCGTGACAGGCGCCAATTTTGGTGGGCTATCAGGTGTTGTTTATGCGGTCGTTGGTTATGTTTGGTGGGCCGGGTGGCTCGCTCCACATATAGGCTTATCGCTTTCGAAACCCATCGTTGGTTTTCTGCTGTTTTGGTTATTATTGGGTTTTGCCAACATTTTACCGGTTAACGTAGCAAATGCCGCTCACTTACTTGGTTTAGTGACGGGCTGTTTGTTGGCATGGCTTGATTTTGGCGGCACTAAGCGCTCGCCAAAATCTCATTCAAGTAGCGACTAGATGTCTGAGTGCAATGGTTAGTTGTCTAACCATTGCGTAAAGAGTAATTTCTTAATCAATGGTTCGCCCGTTTCTTTTTGTAACAGACTCTTTACTTTGTCTTCGCAAAGTTTTTGAATTTCGCTCCGACCGTTAATTGACTTTATTTTGGCTTCCGGTTGCTGCCCGATAATATTAATGATGGCGTCGCGAAGTAACGGCGCGTGATGTTCAACTATTTCGTAATTCGATGAGTCATCTATCATCAATTCCACCGTCAATCGAACGTAACCCATTTTTTTCTTTACCGCGACGTAGTTGGTTACTATGTCGGGTTCAAAGCCGTAATAGGCATAGTCTGCTGCCTGTGCGCTTGATAAGAGACTGGTGAAATTAAATGTGATGATGAAAGCAAAAATGTACTTCATTAACCAAAATCCAAATTTTATATATTAACGATATAATAACGCGAAATTTCCCGATTGTGTGGTGGTTTTTCGTAAATTCTTTATTTCACGCAAAAAAAATTATTTATGTTATACGCGCTAGTGATCTTCAGCATCATGCCATTTCGAAGGTTTATCTATGAAATACCCTTGCCCATAATGGATGCCTATTTCAGTGAGAATACGTTCAATATTGGCATTTTCTACGTATTCTGCCACGGTAAGTTTATTCATGGCGCTGGCCGTACGTAAGATGTTTTCAAGGAAGATACGATTTATCGCATTGGTATCTATGTCATGAACAAAAGCGCCATCTATCTTAATTGTAGATACTGGCAGCTTTTGAAGATAACTAAATGACGACACCCCGCTACCAAAATCATCTAATGAAAAATGACAGCCTACCGAAGTCAGTTGATTAATGAGTTTGATCGCAGACTCGTAATGACTAATGGCCGATGTTTCAGTTATCTCAAATGAAATACGGTTGGCTGTAATGTGAAAGGTATCTAACAACGTCTGGATGTTATCGACGGTATCTTTGTCACTTAATGATGCCCCCGAAAGATTAATACTATAGTGATCTTTATCATTAGGGTGTCGGCATAGTGTACTTAGGGTTTTTTCAATGACGGCACGGTCGAGTTGTTTGATGAGTCCGTATTTTTCTGCAGCCGGTATAAAGACATTAGGCGGTATGATTTTGCCCTCTGGTGACATCATGCGTACTAAAATTTCATACTTCTTATACGGCAACTCTTCATGCAGGGGCTTAATTTCTTGTCGGTACAATATGAGTTGCTTGTTGCGAATGGCCGTTGAAAGATCATGCAATATTGCCATTTCATGTGCATGTTGCTGTAACTGTATATCGTCGCTTTGGTACATTTGCACCCGGTTACGCCCTTTTTGTTTAGCGAGTTTGACGCACAGGTTTAGCGACGACAACACTTGCTCGGCTTCGAGCTGTTCATCGTCCAAGTTGATGACACCTATACTGGCGGTGATTTGAGTATTGCGATGAATATTATTTAAATCGAGTTTTTGGATGAACTGACGTAACTGCTCTGCCACACGTTGACTTTGCGCATGTGGCAATGACGGCAATAAAATGGCAAATTCATCGTTGCCTAGACGACACATGGTCGCTGAGCTATCGAGTTGTTCTTTGATCGCCAATGACAATTGGAACAACACACGGTCACCAGTCGCATAGCCAAAGGTATTGTTCAGTACTTGAAATTGGTCTATATCAATATGGAAAACGGCGCCACGGCTACTGGATTCATTAACGTGTTGATTTAACACCTGACTAAGTGATTGATCGAAATAGGCGCGATTAGCAAGCCCAGTTAATTTATCATGATTGTCTCGATAACTGAGCTGTTCTTCCATTTGTATGCTTTTTAAAATGCCAATTTTTTGCATGCGATAAAACGCATAAATGATCAGCGTCAGCAACATCCAGATAATGATCGCTTTTACTAAGCCGTTGATATATAAACGGCTGCTGTATTCTGGCGCAAGTCGAATGGCAATTTGCCAACGTGTTCCCGGAATCGCCTTGATGAATGAAAAACGATTGAGTTCCTCTGCTGACATCACCATCTTATGTGGCGCCGTAGGCAAATGTTCACTTGATAACTCAATTTTACCAATGTTGTCTGAACGCATTAAGAACAATTGCTGATGAGGAAGTTGGTAACGTTTCAGTATGCTTTCTAGTACTACCGGATTAAAGGCCGTGAAGAAATAAGCCTTGTGATTTGGGGAAGCTATTAATGGTTGCAACAAATCGAAATGTACACTCGATTCACTACGGTGTAAAAACAGTTTTTCTTGCGTTCCGTTAACGATAGTACTCGCCACTTCTTCTTTACATGCTGGGAGAAAATCGCCGGTGATATGTTTTAGCAAACCATCGCCATTCTCATCAATGACAGCAAACAATCGTGTATGTGCTAATTCGTCTTTTAACGCATGTAACGTTGGAAAATACTCATCCTTTGTCGCTAAGCTACCTTTTCTATATAAATTGCTGATAGCTTCATGATGACGGCGTTGAAATAAATCGATTTCTCGGCGCATTCTCTGAAAATATGACTGTACTTCACTCAACACATCGTCTGCTACATCATCCATTAACGCTTCTTGATATTGTTGATGGACGTGACTGGCTGAATAACTCTGCCATAACAATAAACAGAGAAACAATATGCTCGTCAGCAACACTAATCGTCGTGTTGAGGCGAATTCATTATGATGGGGTTCGTCACCAGTTTTGCTAAATATGTTCAAATACTTATGCGTAGCCAAAAATCTATTGATAGCTTAATCGTAGCAGTAGGGTTCTCATTCGGTCAATTTATTCACGAGCGCCTTATTATAAAACCTGCTATTATACGCGCGATGTAACGATTTGAAGTAACAATGATAACGCAACACGCTATATATCCCGTAGGCCTGAACGCCAATTGGCGTGATCCTGCAGCAGAGAAACTCGATAATAATTTAAGAGATTGGCTCCTTGATCGTCAGTCGTTGACTAAACGACTTATTGCATCAAGCGAGCGTTTTCGCGTGCAAGTTTTGGGTCAGCAAGTTACCACTTGTGCACCACATGAAGCGAACGAAGATATCCTTGTTGGTGAAGCGGTTATTGCACGTGAAGTATTATTATTTTGCGATGAAGTCCCCCATGTTTTTGCCAGAAGTTTGCTACCGCTACGAAGCTTAACGGGCAATCAGTCAGAATTGTCACGCTTAGGTAACGAATCGCTGGGGCAGGTATTATTCAATCATCCGGATCTTAAGCGGAAATGCATTGAAGTGGCTGATTTTGACGTCAACACGCATTTATCTTCGATATTAAAACACTTTGATTTAAAAGCGGCGCAAGCGTTATGGGGTCGCCGCTCAGTATTTATGATCGAACAAAAGCCTCTCATGGTAGCGGAAGTGTTCTTACCCAACGCATTAGCGTATGAACAAGTGAAGGTGTGCTAATGACAACTATCGCGCGTAAATGGCAAGCGATAAAGCTTATTACTCGAATGGATAAACCAATTGGCACTTACTTACTGCTGTGGCCAACATTGTGGGCGTTGTGGGTTGCCTGTGATGGTTTACCGCCAATACACTTACTGGCTGTGTTTTCGCTTGGCGTTTTTGTTATGCGAAGCGCAGGATGTGTGATCAATGATATTGCGGATAGGAAAGTCGATGGCAAGGTAAAAAGAACGCAGCAACGTCCTTTGGTTTCGGGCATGATGACGACACAGGAAGCCTTTAATCTGTTTGGTTTTCTCATTGGATGTGCGTTCGTTCTTGTTGCCTCACTTTCGCTGTACACCATTATGCTATCTGTTGTGGCGCTGGCACTGGCCGCAAGCTATCCATTCATGAAACGCTATACTCACTTTCCGCAAGTTGTTTTAGGGGCGGCTTTTAGTTGGGGAATGGTGATGGCATTCGCAGAAGCGCAAGGTGAAATTCCGACGATTGCCTGGATGCTTTTTGCTGCTAATGTGCTTTGGACTGTTGCGTATGACACCATGTATGCCATGGTTGATCGCGATGATGACATAAAAATTGGGGTTAAATCTACGGCGGTCATCTTTGGCCAATATGACAAAAAAATCATTGGCTTATTGCAATTACTAGTACTAGGTCTTTTGTGGAGTGTGGGCGATATTCTCGCTTTTGGCTGGCCATATCAACTGAGTTTAGTCATTGCGGCTGCATTGTTTACCTATCAACAACTATTAATAGTCAACCGTGAACGTATGCCTTGCTTTCAAGCGTTCTTGAATAACCATTGGGTGGGATTAGTGATATTCATCGGCATAGCCATTGAATATTTATAACCTTACATTAGATGGCCTAGCGATAAGTACAGAGCATCACATTGTGATGCCCTAACCAATCACATCCATTCCAGATCGCGTTGCGCGATGTCCTTATCGAGCGATACTTTGAAGTACCGATATTTCGATTAAATTGTTCACTATGGTGCGAAACTCTTTTAATGATTCATCGGCCACTAATTTTCCTTGCTCGTCGTCAACGAGATGACCTTGCTGCTTCAAGGCATTAATTAACACGGATTGCGCTTTTTTATCGATAAACTCAGGTGCATTAATGTTGTTGATCACTGAAAGGCGCTTGGCAATGGCGACCACTTTGCTTTCTAAATCAGCGCGACTGACAGGTGTTAAGCGTCCTGATAATGAGGTAACAATAGCGAGCCGTTGAATGGTCTCATCAACACATTCGCCAATTACTCGAATACAAGCATGTTGCTCCGTTGTCGCATCTAATGACCAAAAGTCTGCTTTGCTATGCTTGGCAATCGATAGACTAGCAAGATGCGCTAACACACTCTCTACTTGTGCTGCGATGGTTGTATTGTCTTGCCATAGGTAAAAATCATTGCGGATGACATTGATGATTGCCTGAGTTTGTTCGACGATAACAGCCGTTGTTGTTTTTGGTGTCTTGTCCAAAATACGGCAAACCAAAGAAGGCAGAATATATAAATGTAAGATGTTATTGCGATAGTAACGCATCTCTAACAATGCCGAGCCTGTTAGGGAAATAATGTCGCCTAAACTATCGTGCTCAACGGTGACTTTGTTCAGTGAGATCACGTGATCAAGAATTTCCTTTCCTGATTGCTCAGGGATCACCGTTTCATTACTATACGGCGTGAATTTTTGCACATCAATGAAGAAGTCGATTTGTGCTTCTAAATCGCTTCTGGTCATGGCTTTGTTTTCGGTGGCGTGCAAAATCAAGGCAACTAATGTAACACCGTTAATCGCGGCGCTTTGGTTGATTGATGTCATCACGTTAGCCGCTAGTTTATTCACAGTAGGTGTTAACCAACTCGGCTTTTGCGGATCGATTGGGTCAACTGCAGCCTTCCAGTCGGGCTCATGCTGATTAAGAAACTGATTAATATTAATCGGTTGTCCAAAATTAACGTAACCATTGCCGTAATTTCTTAATTTTTTGATCGCTTTAACGACACCTAGCGCTGACTCTCCTTCTTTCTTTGAACCGCTCAATTCTTTGTGATAAGTACCGACTTCCATAACATGTTCGTAACCTAAATATACAGGTACCAGCGTCAAGGGGCGATCAATGCCTTTTAACAGGCTTTGAATCGTCATTGCCAGCATCCCTGTTTTAGGAGGAAGCAATTTACCGGTACGACTACGTCCACCTTCAGAGTAGTATTTAACCGCGTAGCCGCGCTCAAACAGTAGTCCTAAATATTCACGGAAAATCGTTGAATACAGTCTATTACCACCAAAAGTGCGGCGGATAAAGAATGCGCCAGCCTTTCTGAAAATTGGCCCTGCTGGCCAAAAGTTTAAGTTTATTCCTGCAGCGATACGTGGGGTTACTAATCCCTGTTGATAGATAACATGAGTGAGGAGTAGGTAGTCCATATGGCTACGATGACAGGGCACATAAATGATTTCATGACCTTCTTGTGCTAGTTCTCGCAGTCGCGTGGCATGATGCACTTCTATCTTACTGTACAACCGCTTCCATAACCAAGTAAGTATGCGCTCACCTACGCGTATCACTGAGTCGCGATAGTCGCCAGCAATTTCATCCATGATATGCAATGCTTCTTTCTCAGACGCCTGTATGCTAATGCCTTTGTTCTTGGCTTCATCTTGAATTATCCGTTGTATTGAAGGCATCGCCAATAACGTCTTAAACATTTGATTGCGGTGCATTAAGCGCGGGCCAGTCGCAGCAATCGTTTGTCGATAGAAATGAAAACGAGCTACGCGCAGCAACTTTTTCGCGGTTTGTTCACATGTACCATGCTTACCACACATTTCTTTTAGCGAAAGAGGCTGACTGTAACGAACAAGCGAGTTTCTTCCCAGAAATAGTACGATAAATAGCTTACGAAACCAGCTTGGTGATTCTTGATCGGCTAAGATAGTGCCAACATTCGCCTTATTACGTTCAACGTTAGGTTTTCGTCCCCAAACTAGATGGGCTGGAATGAGTTGTAAGTCGAGGTCTTTAGACTGCTCTTGTAACGCGAGAAGGTTTGAGCCTTGAACAAGTGCCGAACTTTCATGGCCGAAAAGTTTAGTTAGCCAAGAATTAGGGCGCTCTATACAAATGGTTCGTGGGTACGTCTTGTTGTTAATGACGATTGACGACAATGGGTCAGGCAACCCTTGTCGCTTACATGCGGCCTGTAAGGTTATTAAATCACTCGCAGAGCGGTGGTGGATAATATAGAACAGGTTTTCTGTTTGGCTATTAGCAAATGCTGCAATTGAGGTGTCTGCCACAATCTTACTTCTCACAAGAAGTTTAATAGGAAGCTTTAATAGCGAATAAAAAAGTGTTCTTAACGTTAACATGTATCAAAATCCGAACCAAAGGAGCGGCAAGTTTACCACTTTTCACTGCACTTTGTATCTTTTAGCGACCAGTTGCTTCATTTTTCAATGCAATCATAACAGTTTGTTCACATTCGAAAGTGAGTTGAACGTTGGTTTCGTTGAACAAGTTCAGTATGCTATAGCAACTCACCCCATTGTTTTGGAAAGGAATACTCGTGGTTCAAATTATCTCTCGCGTTTTGTTTGTGCTAGTGGCATTAAACGCTGCAGTTGTGGAAGCGAAAAATCAACTTACTCCCACTGAGCTCGACATTCGCACAGCGGTAGAAAAGGTTCTGCCAAATGCTGTGAAGGAATTACAACAAGCCATTAATATCAATAGTGGAAGCATGAACTTTGCTGGAGTAAGAAAAGTTGGTGATTTGTATAATAAACAATTGTCAGAAATAGGATTTCACACAGAGTGGTTAGATGGGCGTGATTTCAATCGAGCGGGACATTTGGTCGCAGTTCACAAAAGCAAGGATGAAAACGCCCCAAAAATTTTACTCATTGGCCATTTAGATACTGTTTTCGCAGAACATGACGAATTTCAACAGTGGCAACTATTAGATGAACACACCCTGCAAGGGCCCGGTGCAAACGATATGAAAGGGGGCAATACCATTATTGTCACAGCAATGCGAGCGCTAAAAGAAGTTGGTCTGTTATCACAAATGAATATTGCGATTGTAATGACGGGTGATGAAGAAAGTAGCGGCCGTCCGCTAAGCAAATCTAAAGCTGCTATTGTGGAATACGCCAAATGGGCGGATATCGCGCTAGGCTTTGAGAGCGGTGATAGTGATATTAGAACTGCAATGGCTGGAAGAAGAGGCTATGTGGGATGGACACTGGAGATCAAAGCTAAGAGTGCGCATTCTTCACGTTTATTTACCGATCAGGTTGGCTACGGTGCTATTTATGAATCCGCGAGAATCTTATCGCAATTTCGAGAGCAATTGAGTGAATATCAGGATCTTACCTATAACCCCGGCATGATAATCGGTGGAACACGCATTTCGCATGATACCAGCACATATACTGGTGAAGCATTTGGTAAAAGCAATGTAATAGCTGCATCTGCCAAAGTAACAGGTGATATTAGAGCGACATCAAGCGCACAATTTGTCGAAGCAAAACACCAAATGGAGCGTATTGTGGCGGCAGCACCCAATCATATAGAAAGCAATATTACCTTTTCCGTTGGTTACCCTCCGATGGCGGTAACCAGTGGAAATACGCAATTGTTGGCTCTTTATAGCCAAGTAAGTGAAGACTTGGGGTATAACAAAGTGAGCTCTGCTAACCCACGCAATGCAGGAGCTGCCGATATTTCTTTTGCCGCGGAACACGTTGACATGGCGATTGATGGTATCGGTATGATGGGCAGTGGTGCTCACACCAAAGACGAAGTAGGTGACCTCCAAAGCTTCCACAAAAATATCGAAAAAGCTGCCGTTTTATTGCACCGTTTAACGTTATCTAAGTGATCAATTGTTGCCCAGAAGTTGGCTGAATAGCATGCAAAAATAGACGTTGTTACTACGAATAAAGGTGTATGTAAAGTGAATGTTTTGTTAATGATGGGTTCTTGGGGTTTATCTGAGAATGTATTGTTGTTTCGGTGTTTTTCTTTCATTGACTTTATTATTTATAAATTATTTTGATTATAATACAGAGGCTTATAGTCAAACCTCTTCTGTAGTTATATTCTTTTAAAGCTGGCGAAAATTACTGGTATGTAACTAATTTGTTACATATTGATAATATTAGAAATGGTTAATATTATGTTTAATTTTTGTTAAGTCAGTTGTTGGGTTTTATGGTTAGCTTTCCTTAAACAGGAAACATAATTATAAAACTAAGAAGAATAGGAAAACTATGAAAACTAATTATATCAGCTTAGCAGTAGCGATCGCACTCTCAACTGCTTCATCAAGCGCATTGGCTGCTGATACGGTCAAAGCAACAACATACAAGGGCACCGCCAGTTTTTCTGCTGGTAAACTTGGCGAAATTTCAAAGGGTAAACTCACTTCTGACGCTATTCGTGACGTTTTGTCTATGCATAGCACGCAACGAATGGTAGGCAATGAGAGCTTTAGTGTGAGACGTCAATGGTCTGACAAACTGGGCAAGAGCCACGTACAAGTGCGTCAGCATATCAACGGTTTGCCAGTATATGGTACTACGTTAACAATTCACTCTGAAAGTTCAAAACGCGGCTTACAAAAAGCTGATGTGGCTCAACAAGTGTACGCAGTTAGTGGTGTATTAGCTAAAAACCCTGTGGTACATACTAATTTAAAATCTTTGACGTCAGACGCAAGTACTATTGCTGCAGTAAGTTCAGCGGCAAGCGCGCATGGTGAAATTACGTCGGAACCACAAAAAGTATACGTTTATTTACCACTTACTGAAGAAACAAAACTTGCTTGGAAAGTGGAAGTCACATGGAACAATGGTGGTGAAGACTTTGGTCGCGATGATTTTTTCTATGACGCTGGTTCAGTAGAGCAATTAACACGTCATGCCAAGGTACATTCGGCAAAGAATTGGAAAACATATGATCTACAAAATCAAGATCAAAATGCTGCACCTGGTGTACTAAAATGTACCAACAGCCAAGTATGTAACGATGCATCGGCACAGCGAGCGCATGATGGCGCGTCAAAAGTATACGACTATTACTTAGCACGTTTTGGCCGCGATAGTATCAATGGTAGTGGCATGACAATGGTGTCGAGTGTGCACTTGGGCAATAACGTTGGTAACGCTTATTGGACAGGTTCGCAAATGATGTACGGTGATGGCGATGGTTCAACACTTGCTGATTTAACCTTGAGTTTCGATGTTATCGGCCATGAATTAACTCATGGGGTTACTCAATACACTGCTAATTTGGTATACAACAACGCATCCGGTGCACTGAATGAAGCTTGGTCAGACATTATGGGTGTGGCGGCACTAGCTTACAAGAACAATACAACAACGGCTGATTGGAAGTTAGCTGAAGAAAGCTACACACCAAATACGCCGGGTGATGCAATGCGTTATATGGATAATCCGACGGCAGATAACTATTCAAAAGATTGGTGGCCAGAACGTATTCCATACGAAAGTAATCCTACACGATTTAACGATTATGGTGGCGTACATGGTAACTCTGGTATTGCTAACCTAGCATTTGCGTTATTAGTAGATGGCGGCACACACCCACGCAATAAATCAACCGCTGTGGTTCCTTCGGTGGGGTTATTAAAAGCTGAGCAAATTTTCTATCGTGCTTTAACGACTTACATGAATTCAAGTACTGACTTTGCTGGCGCACGTACAGCAACTAAACAAGCTGCTACGGACTTGTATGGCGCAACGGAAGCAACAGCGGTAGAGACTGCTTGGTGTGCAGTTGGTGTTGGTACTTGTCCAACAGGGCCGGTGACAGGTCCAGAAACGTTAGAAAATGGTGTTGCCAAAACTAATATTTCAGGTGCAGCAAAACAAGAGTTTTTCTATACGCTTGACGTACCGGCAGGGGCAACAGATCTGAAATTCACTACCACAGGTGGTACAGGCGATGCAGACTTGTATGTTAAATTTGGTAGTGCACCTACGCTAAGCAGTTCAGATTGTAAGAGCACGACTTCAACCAGCAATGAAACGTGTTCAATATCAAACGTTCAAGCGGGTAAATACCATGTCATGGTGCAAGCGTGGAATCAGATTAATGGGGCAAGTTTAACGGGAAGCTTTAAAGCGCCTACAGGTGGACTTGAGCCAATTGATGTTTCCGCTACAGCAAGCGTTGTCAATTACGGTAGCTGGGCACGATACACTTACCAAATGCCAGCGAATTATAGCAATATGACGATTACGACGTCTGGTGGCACAGGTGATGCTGATCTGTACGTTACATTTGGACAGCAATCAACGCAAAGCCAATATAACTGCCGCTCGTGGAATAATGGCAACAGCGAATCTTGTACGTTTGACAATCCGTCAGCAGGTACTTGGTACATCGATTTGTATGGCTATAGCCAAGCCAGTAATGTGGCGATTAGTCTAACAGCTAATCCGTAAATGCTCGCGCGATGGTAACTATAAAGGGTAGCAAAGCTACCCTTTTTTATGTCCAGGGACGGACGGTATGACGCAGTGCCATGGATGGCAAGGAGCGTCCATGTCCAGGGACGGACGGTATGACGTGTCCTTCGGTTGCTTCACACTCAGGATGCACGGGACTATATGGATGTCACGTATAGCCAAAGAACACCCAACTCAAAGCAGAATTTCCAATCCAATAACAATACATCCAATTATTGCAACCGGATAAAATATCCAAGTCATTATTTTGGGTATTGGTTTTGTTGTGGGCATACCAAAACACAAACGTAGCACATTAAATCGTTGGATAATCCAGATACTTAGTGCGCAAGCAGTCATGGTACATAGAACGATTAAGAAAAACATGCTCATGCCATCCATTGTGTAAACACTTAATAACCAGCCGAATACTACGATGTAGGTTTGATGCAATATATAGCAAGGATAAACGGCTGGATTGAGTTTAGTCACTAGTTGAGATCGTTTGCCAAAAAAACGTGTCGCGATCGACAGCATCAATATGAGGCCGAGCAATTTAGCCAACGAATAGCAAATGCGTAGCGCCCACAGCCAATCTGTGTCGGGTGTTTGGTTTGATGTGGCGAAGGTGAACTTATAAAACAGCATCATCAAGACAAGATTGGTGATTGTCATTAAAGAGATGATTTTTAAGTGTTTACAGAGTTGTAGCCACAGTGTGGGTTGCTTTGCCGCAATGAAACCATAGAGTAGAAACAAAAAGCCTGAAACATATCGCTTATCTTCGCCATCCAAATAGAATTGCAGCCAGAGCAAAGGTAAGTAGCACAGTAAGATAGCTATTGCTGGTTTAGATGACAGGATTGAATTAAAACGACTAATTAACCATTTGTTGTTAATGAGCGGCGCGACAATAATGAGTATCAACGAATACTTCCATAAAGACCGCAGATACCATAAATGATTAACGTCGATATGAGGCCAAATGCCTGCCTGATATTTATCGAATATTGTACTGTCACTGCTATAAAAGTGACGCAAGAATTCGATAAATGAAACATCTAAATCGCCATTGGCGGACATTTCTACATAGAGTTGCGGGGGAACCACAATGAGCACGCCAACCAATAAAGGCAATAATAATTGGAAGGAACGTTTAAGTAATAAATTGATGGTCGAATATCGACTAAACGACATTTGTAGCGCGACACCCGAAACAAACCACAGGCAAGCCATTCGCCACGGCTCAACGACAAGCATAAGATATTGCAAATCGACTGATTGATGTTGGCTCTTATAATGAAAGCCCCAATTAGCAACGAATACCATGGCAGTGTGGTAAAGCACTAATAACCCAAAAGCAAACACTCGCAACCAATCGAGTTGGTGTAAGCGTGAATCATCAGCTACGGAAGCAACGGATTGGGCTCTATTTAAGATTTCTTGATTGATACTGGTTGTTATATTCATCTAATGTTATCGTTCAAAAAGGTGTCATACATTCAACAGCTTGAACAGCCAGAAGCAATGTGTAAATCCTTCAATAGCCCAACAGACAATGAATAGGGACAAGCGGTGGATAACGGGGACAAAAAATTTAGCGTGGTTTCTCAATGGTAGGAATAAACCGTCAAACATTTCAAAAATATCAATTCGCCTTTGGCGCACTGGCTGTGTTTTCTTTCTTGTTAGTGAACAATACGATTAATGCCATAACTCAATATTTAGAGTTGTATCGAGTAGGTGATAACACCACTGCGTTGTGGGAGCCGTTTGCTTGGGAATACACAAGCGCATTGAGTAGCTTGATTATATTTCCATTTATTGTTTGGGTAATTAAACTCGCGCCGATTACGCGGCTTTCATTGAGTAAAGGTATGGTCATTTATCTTGGCGCGGCGGTAATTTACTCCTTAAGCCATGTTGTGATTATGGTTGGATTACGTGAACTTGTGTATTGGGTGAGCGGTGGTGACTATGAATTTGGGCACTGGTCATTTGAATTGCTTTATGAAATGCAAAAGGATGTGTGGAGCTTTGTATTTTGGATAATTATCTACCATGGATATCAATTTATAATAAGCCGTTGGCTAGGCGAAGCAACGCCTATTCAGCAAGCTGACTGTGGCGAAGAACCAGAGCCATCACCCACGAGCAGCATCGATCGACTGATCGTGAAAAAACTCGGCAAAGAATTCATTATCGACGTAAAAGATATCCAATGGATGGAATCAGCTGGAAATTATGTCAATTTGTATGTGGCTGGCCGTATATATCCCATGCGAGCCACCTTGGCATCATTAACAACGCAATTAGCAAATCATGGACTTAGTCGAATTCATCGTTCCTATGCGATAAATGTTAATCATATCGTCTCAATTACGCCTTTGGCGAGCGGTGATAGCGAAGTATTGCTGGCTGACAATAAAGTACTCAAGCTATCACGTCGCTATAAAGACGCATTTAGAATGCAGTTGGCGTTAACATAGCTAATTCATATGCTTAGCTATGTAGCGCGGGCTCAGTTTTTAATTGCTGCTTTGTTTGTCGGTTAACGTGGTAACCAAACAATTGCGTCCCTAACATGGAAATCAGACAATAGGCGGTGAAGTAATAAAAGCCTGCACCAACATTGGATAAGGTTTCACTACTCATGAGTAATTCTATTTTAAACCCTAATAAATTAAGCGTATGGGCCGTTTGTGTTTCCGCTTGATTGGTCGACAACACCGCTAAAAATATAGCTACCACAAAAACGTCTGCCATAGACCATTTACCAATAGCACTTATAAAACGCGTAATTTGTTTTTCTAGGGCATGACGTGGCTTAGCATAAGCCGCTACAATTCCTATGAATTTAACAATTGGAATGATAATGGTAAATAATACAATTAATCCGGCTACCAATTGACGGTTGTCTTGCCATAGCTCATCTACTGTGCCAATAACAGACAGCGATTTATCGACGACATTGGTAGTCATTTGAGAATTGGATAGACTGGCAAAAACATCCATCGACATTGTAAACATCGGAAGCAAAATGCCAGGTACGAATAATGCGATTGCTACTAAATTTAGTAACATGCCTAGATGCCTAAACATACTAATACCTTTGTGTGCAAAAAGTGCAGTATATCGAATTTAACTTAGTCTGGAAATTACCGCATACGCTATGCAGAGCGATTCACGATTACAAATGTATTCGTGTTAAAGGCGTGATGTTTATGAAAAACCAGAGTCTCAGGTTTTTTGAGATACGCAATTAACTAATCTCTTAATGGGCTAGTGACTTTCAATCGTGGCGAGCATAAAACAAAGCTCGCCACATAAAATTGCTGCGATCGAATGATGGCAGTTAACTGGTCTTAAACTGCGAAACCAAATTCCCTAATTGCACTTTCTGCTCATCAAGTTCTTCAATGATATTATTGGTTTGCTGTGATAACTCAGACACTTGTGATGCCATGTCGGCAATTTTGGTGACATTGACACTAAGCTCACTGATCACGTTTGATTGTTCATTGGTGGCGGTAGCAACTTGGGTATTCATATCTGTGATTTGACTGATCTCTTGTACAACTTCATTAAGAGCAGATTTAGCGATATTGGTTTTTTCGAGTCCTTCGCCGGCCAGTTCTGTATTTTGGCTCATTGATTCAACCGTTTCTTTCGCTTGATGTTGTAACCGCTCTATCACATCATTGATTTCTTTTGTAGAAGCTTGCGTGCGTGCCGCCAAAGATCGAACCTCGTCAGCCACAACCGCGAAACCACGCCCTTGTTCTCCTGCTCTGGCTGCTTCGATAGCAGCATTGAGTGCAAGTAAATTAGTTTGTTCTGAAATACTGGATATCGTATCAACAACAGAACTTATGGTCTGTGTTTGTGCGGCAAGCTCCGCTATTTTTTCTTGTGTCGATTGATTACTTTGGTGTAGTTGCGCCATAACTTTGCTAGTGTCGTCCACTTGGCCATTGGTGCTTTCAATTTGCTTTTCTGCAGTCTCGGTCTTGTTCGCGGTATTTAATGCAAGGTCACTTACTTCTTGAATACTTTGATTCATTTCTGTGGTGGCAGCAGCGACCGAGTCGGACTCTATCCGTTGTTCTTGCACGCATTGTTCTACGTGCTGCGTCATGTCTCTTAAGTTGTCAAATGATGTGGCCATGACATTTTCGGTCTTCTTGATGTCGACCATAATCTCTTTAACTTTCAAAAGAATAGCATTAAACCCTTTGGCAAGAAGACCTAACTCATCGCCCCGTTGGTCATCGAGCTGCTGCGTTAAATCGCCGCCGTGATTGGCCATCTCGAGTAAACGGTCACCAATATCGACTATAGGCTTAGTAATCCTGTTTGCTATTAACACCATCAATAATATAAAGCCGAAAGCCATGATTAAGTTGATGATGCCGGTGTTGGCTAACGCACTGTTAATTTGCGCCATTGGTTCTGCAACAGGCAGCATGGCAATGATTTTCCATTCCAGTTCAGGAATCCCAACACTCGCAACATAATAGTCAATGCCATCTTTGGTTACGTAGTCGAATACATAGTTTGGGTTCTTGGTAAGTAACTTACTGGACACATTGGCAAAGCCGTCAAATTGTTGGAGTTGTCGTTGTTTGAGCTCAGACAATTCGGGGTGGATCATTACCTTTCCTTGCTGGTCAGTTACAAATACATAACCTGTTTCACCAATTTTATTACTTAAGATATCTTCACTGATTTGGCTGACACTGTAACCCAAACCTGCGATGGCTAAATCTTTGCCTTGAGCTCGCACACGGTAATTGACAAAAGCAGTCAGCTCAGATGATCCTTCTTCAAAGTCGAATGCCACTTCAAATGGTTTATTGCTATTAATAAAATTAAAAAACCACCCGTCATCTGCTTGGCTTACCGTTTTCAAAAGACCAGACTGGTTAAAATATTTCTTAGTGACATTAGATACCCAGAAAACAACAAATGCATCGTTCGCTTTTTTCATATGGGAGAGAAAGTCAATCAACTGTGCTTCTTGAGTGGCAGGTTCGCCGGCCAGCGACCAGTCAATTAGCATTTTATTTTGGGTGATGGCTTTGGATAGCTCAAGCGGTGTACTTAATTGATAGCGTATTTTCGCTTCAACTTTAGCCAACTGATTAGGGAGAAGATCTGCTTCAATGTTATCTTCGAATACATTGGTGAACATGATATTGTTTAAAACGATTGTCGTTACCGTCAGTGTGAGCAATGAAACAGTAATAATGGTTATCAATGCATGCCTGATTTTAAGGTTTTTAAGCAATTCCCGCATGGTTGTATTCTCAATGTGTGTTATTCGTTTTACGTTTCAGTGAACGCTGGTTAACACTTGTTGATAAGTGTTCATGCACTTAAGCGTAGTCAAGGATTTGATTATTGGCGAAAATATTCGATGGATTTTCATGCCAGGTTGGCATAAAAAAGGGTACTTAGCTCATTGAACTAAGTACCCAGAAAGTGACCACAGCAAGCAGTCGTGAAGCAGATCTTCGATTAAATGAGCGTTGCCAGCATTTCCTCACTATATTCCACTAATTCGTCGCCGTTTTTTACTTTGTTGACGTAATCAGGGTTAGCAATAAATGGGCGACCAATTGCTATTAGGTCGAAGTGATCAGACGCGATAGATTCACTGGCTGTTTCAGCAGTGTAGCCACCAACGCTGACGAGTGTTTTATTATAGTGACGGCGAATATAGCTGGAGACGCGCCCTCCCAAATAGTCAAATTCCATCGCATCATCAAATATACCGACATGCAAAAATGCTAAGTCACGCGTCGAAAGTTCTGTAAGCAACTTATCGAATACTTCGCGATCTCTAGCGTCTTGCGACATATTGAAGTATGCGCCCGGGCTAATTCGCAATGCCGTACGCTCCTTCCCGATACGAGCAATGATAGCGTCGACTACCTGTAACGGAAACCGCACCATGTTTTGTGCATTGCCACCAAAATCGTCGGTACGCTGATTACTGGCAAAATGCAAAAATTGGTCAATCAAATAGCCATTGGCGCCGTGAATTTCAACACCATCAAAACCAGCTTCAATGGCATTTGAGGCTGCCTGCGCATAATCTTCAATGAGTTGGGTAATGTCTTGAGTTGTCACTGCTTTTGGCGTTTGATAGACCAACTCTCTCATGCGAGGAACCGTTCCTTCTACTTTAATCGCTGAAGGAGCCAGTACATCACCACCACCAAAGAAGTACGGATGGGCAACACGGCCAGTGTGCCATAACTGTGCGAAAATTTTACCACCGTTATCGTGTACTGCTTTGGTCGCTTTTCGCCATCCGGCGATTTGTTCGGCTGAGAATAGGCCAGGTGTGTTGGGATAACCTTGACCATCGGGGCGAATAATTACCGCTTCCGAAATAATAAGTCCTGCGCCTGCGCGTTTAGCGTAATAAGCAGCCATGTCATCTGTAGGTACCAAATCATCGTCAGCCATACAGCGAGTTAGCGGTGCCATTAATATTCTGTTTGCCAACGTAATGTGGTCATTCAACTTGAAGGGTTGAAATAAGTTATCTGTCATGTTGAAGGTCTCTTTCTTGAACGTTTATTCAAGATATAGATATTTGAACGATCATTCAACTACTTTTTTGAATAATCGTTCAAGATTGGTTACAATCACCACAATTCAATCGATTGCGATGAGGTAGAAATTGCGAAACGCAGAATTTAATCGTGAAACTGTCTTGCGTAGTGCCATGACGGCTTTTTTAGCAAAAGGCTACACCAAGACCAGCATGCAAGATCTTAAGCAGGCAACTGGCTTGCATCCTGGTTCAATCTATTGTGCGTTTGAAAATAAGCGCGGGCTATTACTGGCTGCATTAGGCCAATATAAGGCTGATAGAAATGCCGAATTTTCTCGTGTTTTTACAGGAGATGGCAGCAAGTTGCAGCAGGTTGAACAATATATTAATCATGTTGTTGAAGAGTGTCTCACTTGCGATTCAGCACGAGATTGCTTACTTGCCAAAGCATTAAATGAAGTTGCTGAGCAAGATGACGAGATCCAAACGTTTATCAGCGACAACTTGATTGATTGGGAAAATGCGATCGCAGGACAGTTGCAACTCGCCATTGATGCTGGCGAATTAAACGGTGAAAAAAACGCCCAACACTTAGCGCAATATCTGGTTATGGGGATCTATGGTTTGCGCACATTTGCACATACACACCCCAAGCCTGAAGTACTTCATCGTTTAGGGAATAAGTTGTTCGTAGATATCTGCCGCTAGCCAAACATAACGATGTCACGACAAATTTACTAATCAAGTAGCTCCATCAAATGCGTGAATAGCCAAATCACGCAAGATAACGCAAAGACCGTCACGCTGGTCGTAGAAAAGCTATTCAAAAATAGCGGATGTGCCCCAGTGTACGGATATAAAATCTGAACGATTGCCACTATGCCGAGCGTCACCAAGACTAAAGCTATTGCCAAATAACACCAGCGATTAATGCTGGCTGTTAACTGCGTTTTTTGCGATATTTGTTCAAGTACTGATGATGAAAAGTGGTTGTCAGGCAACACTTGTTCGGCAATTTCATGTTTTAGCCATTGCTCAAAGTCGTTACTGTTATTCATTCACAACTCCTTGATTTTTAGTTTGGTAATAATGAAACAATCGCTGCTGCCCTCTTCTTATGAGTGATTTCACGGTTCCTAACGGCGTTTCTAGAATTTTGGCAATTTCTTGATGACTCAAATCGTGTGAAAAGTGCAGCAAGATCATTGCTCGCTCTTCAGGCCGCAATGATTGTAAAAGATGCTCTGCGGTTTTCGCTGCCACTATTTGTGGTTCCATTTCAGTTACTGCTTCAATTATTTCGTTAGTAGCAAATTCAACGGTGCTATTTTTGCGGTAAAGCTTGGCAAATTCCTGATAGGCGATTCTAAATAACCATGATAGAAACTTGCCGTCGCCACGAAAACTGTTGATATGGGTGTAGGCACGAATGAACGTTTCTTGTGCCAGTTCATCGGCGATAGCATCGTTATGTACTAACCTACGCAGAAAATTTCGTACCGCCGATTGATGCATCTTAACTAGATGTGCGTACGCGTGGTGATCGCCATGTTGTTTTACATTGCGAATAAGCGCATCTTCCATGACTAGCTCTTATTTGCACGTGTGCGTGATAAGCCTAAATAGACTAAGCCGAGCGTTATCGGCAGAAATCCAAATATCCAACCGAATCCACCAACTGGCATAAATGTCAGCGTTAGTACAATGCCACAAATGGTCAGCATTACACCTTTTCGCAAGTCTCTATATGCTTGATTTTCTTGTTTGAAGCCGATAGTGGTTAATACTTCTGAAGTGAGCGCCTTATCTGAATCGATAAGCTTCTGTAGCGTTTGTTGTTTCATGGTTCTTTGCTTGTTAGCGACAAGCAACACAACTATTATCAGCGCTGTTACACATACAGCCGCAGTTACTTGCAATACTAAATCATATAACATGTGTTCATTCATCACGCTCACCTTACCTTAGTTATTCATATACAGTTGCAGCGATTCTTAAATAAGTTTAAAAAATCTGCTAACAAATAGTTGCGACCAGTTATATTAATGAATGCATGAACCATGAGATTGGATGCACAATTGATACAATAAATTGTCAATTGTGCGTCTTAGTAGACAATACGCAGAAGAAAAAGATTAGTCGGGTAGGCTTTTATCCAGAGACTTAAGTGAGCGTAAGAACAAGCCCAAACCACCAATCGCAAGTACTAAAATGACCAATAAATCAAAAGAAGTCATTGTTTTGAAAGAAAAGCGAATGGATGAAATAACACCGAATATCAGTGCAGTAAGTGAGCCAAGCGTAAGTATCCAGCCGACAATATTCTTACCATTATAAAAAATCAAACCAATACCAAAAATAAACGGTAACATGATGGTACCGCTGGTAATATTGTAACTTCCACCTAGCGCATTAAATCCGTATAAGCGTGAACTCATACCAAAAGTTGATGAAACAGTAATAGCATTGAATAACAAATAAAATCCGCCGCACATCATCGCAAGGCCAATAAAAAAGTGGCCAAGCCCGCCGGACGTTCCTCCTGCACCTCTCATGGTGACTCCTTATCTTAAATCTAGGTTATTTTTCCGCTGTGTACGGGTCTTCTGCTAGCAAATAGGCTTTTAAGTCGTGTTTATTCGGTTGTGAAGATAACCAATCACGCATTTCTTTAACCGTTTGGTAGTCTTCCTCGCCAAACTTGTCTTTGTATATTTCAACGAAGTTATCTTTAGTTGAATTCATGCGAACATTGCGTTGCCAATAGGCAGTAAGTACAGCATTCAACGAGCCGGCTAACTTTTCTTGCTTAAGTAGCTCCCATTCGCCGTTGTCGAGCCACACGCCACCTACACTCGCGCTATAGTCAATGCGATGTTCAGTAGTATTTGATAACCGAAATTTTCGCATGATTGTACCGGTAACTGGGCACAATAGTGCATGTTTGCTTTCTTCAATTTCACAGCTGACACGTTCGTCGAAAACGTGTTCTGGGTGTCTTTCTTTCCATGCAACGTAATCTTCTATCAATATCCAGTTGCCTTCACAACTAGCACATGTGTGTGCTCTGAATAAACCTTCAATGAAGCTTGGAATTAAATCACCCTGCTGACAACTCGTACATTTCATTACTTTACATCCTTTTTACATGTTATTATCGAGATTGGTGAATGCATAATATAGCGTTCTGATAAAAACTTTCACATATATCATTGCATTATGTGAATGTAGCTAGCATATAAATTACCCTTAATGCTCGCACATATATAGATCAAATTTATTTTTCACAATACATTTTTGACATATTATGTCCAGCGTGTATAGTGAAAAATAAATTATAAGAAGTAATCAGTGTTAAAAATTGCTGATTTTAATTTTAAGGATGAAATATGACCCAATTATTCGAAGTTGCCGCTCAGTTTCCTACCGTTATTTATTCTGTGTTATTAGGCATCGTCGTCGTTTATTGGATCATCGGAATGTTTGGTATCGTTGATTTAGACTTAACTGGCGATACGGATGTTGAAGTTGATACTGAAATTGATGGTTCTGTAGGCGGATTAGCAGGTCTAATGTTGACCTTTGGCTTAACCGGCATTCCTTTCACGCTAGTGATCAGCATTATTATTCTCATTTGCTGGTTACTCAGTTTCTATTTGCAACTTTATCTATTGAGTTGGTTGCCTGATGGTTGGCTATATTATCTCTTTGGTACGGTTGCCGACTTCATCGTTTTTCTTATTGCTTTGCCTATTACCGCTATCGTGATTCGGCCGCTAAAAGGCATGTTCAAAAGTGTAGAAACAACGACGAGTCAACATTTAGTTGGCAGAGATGCCACTATTGCCACAGGCCATGTTACTGAAACCTTTGGTCAGGCTAAATTATTCAATGATGGTGCAGAAATTCTACTAGATGTTCGTTGCGCACCAGAACACAGCCTTAAAATGGGCGATAAAGTTTTGCTCATTGATTACTCAAAAGAAAATCATGCCTACATCGTAGCGCCTTATTCATAAACTTACTGAAAATAACCCATACATTAATCGTTCACGGATGTGATAATTATATTTATAAAGAGGACATAAATATGGTAACGGAACCACTTTTCCTAGCAATTGGCATTGGCGTTTTATTCGTCTTTTCGATGCTTATCATGGTTGCTAAGTTTTATAACAAAGTTGAGCAAGGGCAAGCGTTAATTATTAACAAGCTAAGAGCCGAACCCGAAATCAGTACCACTGGTGGTTTGGTCATTCCTGTCATTCACAAAAAAGAGATCATGGACATCTCTACTAAACGAATGATGTTAGAGCGTAAAGGTCGTTCAGGCCTGATATGTCAGGATAATATCCGTGCTGACATCATCATAACATTCTATATTCGAGTGAACGAAACGAAAGAAGACATCCTACGTGTGGCCAAACAAGTGGGTTGTGATCGTTCTTCATATCCTGAAACGCTGCAGGAACTATTTGAAGCCAAGTTCTCTGAAGCGTTAAAAACAGTCGGTAAACAGTTAAACTTTACGGAACTGTTCACACAACGGGATATATTCCGCGACAAAATCAAAGAAGTGATCGGGCAAGACTTATCAGGTTATGTTTTAGAAGATGTCGCAATTGATTTCTTAGAACAAACTTCGATTCATGATCTTGACCCTAACAATATTATGGATGCTGAAGGTATCAGACGGATCACTGAATTGACTGCACAACAATCGGTGGAAACTAATGATCTTAAGCGTCAGGAAGAAATTCGAATTAAGCGTCAAGACATCGATGCCGAAGAAAAACGACTTGAGCTTGAGCGCCAGCTGGCGGATGCAGAAGCGAAACAAGCACGTGAAATTGCTACAGTAAAAGCACGAGAAGAAGCAGAAACAGCGAAAATCGTTGAAGAAGAACGTGCAAAAGCTGAGCAAGCTCGTATTGCAACAGAGCAAACTGTTGCTGTGGCAGAAGAGAACAAACAACGTGAAGCAGATATTGCAGAGCAAAATCGTTTACGTGCGGTAGCGATTGAAGAAGAAAAAGTGACTCGTGCACGTCAAATCGAATCAATTGATCGCGAAAAAGAAGTGGAAACACTGCGTATTGACAAAGAAAAAGCGTTGGAAGTTGAGCGCAAGAATATTGCAGAAGTTCAGCGTGAACGCATAGTCGTTGAAAAGAACGTGGCGGAAGAAGAAGAGCGTATCAAAGACTTACGTGTGGTTTCAGAAGCAAATCGTTTGAAAGAAGAACAAGTGATTAGAGCGAAAGCCGAAGCAGAAGAAGCGTTAGTAAAAGACATTGAATCTGCAAAAGCGCAAGAGCAAGCCGCAGAACACCTAGCTCGTAAGATGCAAACTATTGCAGAAGCAGAACTGAAAGCAGCGAGTAAGCAGGCAGAGTCGAAAAAAATCTTAGCGGAAGGTGAGCAGGCAGAAGCAGCTTCGCAAGGATTAGCTGATGCACAGGTCACATTGGCACAAGCAGATGCACAAGAGCGTCATGGTGAAGCAGAAGCGAAAGCACTAGAGCTGAAACTTACTGCAGAAGCTAAAGGTATTGAAGAAAAAGCACTGGCAGAAGCGAAAGGTTTACGTGAGAAACAAGAAGTACTCAATGCCATGTCAGAGCAAGCGCGTGAATTTGAAACGTTTGGCCTACGCCTGAACCAGGAGCGTGAATTAACACTCGCGAAATTGGGTAACAGCGTAGAGTTGGCCGAGAAGCAGGCGGATGTCTTAGGTACAGCACTGAGTGATGCGAATATCAATATCATGGGCGGCGATGGTGAATTCTTACGTCAGTTCATGAAGTCAATTACGGTGGGTAAATCACTTGATGGCATTGTCAGTGAAAGTGATACGGTACAAAGTTTGTTTAAAGACCACCTAAACGGAAATCGCAACATTGTTGAAGATTTAAAAGGCGTAATGTCTGGTGCCGCTGACTCTAGTGAAGCCTTGAAAAACTTCAACATGGCGAAGTTATTGTCAACGTTGAATAATGCAGATGACGCGCAAAAAGGCGCATTAGCGAGCTTACTGAATGGCGTACAACAAAATACGTCTGACGTAAAATAGCACGTTTTGCTGTAGTGACATGTGCCTGCACCCACACCGTAGGCGCATGTATTATTCTTTGCCTTGATAGTAAAAGGCCGTAATTAGGTATCACGGAGTCTACATGACAGATAAGGATAGCGTCACCAACCAAGCAGTCGCTGAAGGTGGATCTTACGAACTTATTCAACGCCGACTAACGGCCTTGGGTAACGATTTACAATCTCAAATTAAGCAGTTAAATGACGAGCGGATGCAAACGTTTGGTGCTACTGACATGGCCGTTGAAGCGCGCGTACGTGTTCGTACCGAGCATAACTGTATCGCTCGAGATATCGCTGCAATTGGCGATACTTTGTTGTTTGGCTATAACGTGTTTCTCGGACTAAAGCGCAATATCTCAGTAGCCGATGTATTCAGCTTGCATCAACTAAAAGAAGTGGATGGCGAATTTGAAATAGTAGACCTTGAGCACAAAGGCAGCTTCTTGGACGACGCAACCTTTGTCAGAGACTTCGAAGAACTTTATACCTACTACAAGAAAACTTATCTAACGCACGTTTATCGTCAGGGAAGTAAGCTGTTCGCGGTATTTCGCATTGGCGAGCGCATAGATGATATTCGCGTATTCCAATGGGGCATCGACGTTAATCATCAAGTCACTTATATCGATAACCGTGGTGAGCGCGAAGTCAAACAACCGGACAACTTTGATTTTGAATGGCAAAAAGTTTCTCGAGAACAACAAGAACAAGGGAAGCATCCGCACTACAATTTATTCGATACACTGTTTGTTGAAGCGATTGGCGGCTCTATTACGCTCAAAGTAGAGAACAATACCGAAGACGGTGAAGGTATCTACACAGAGCCAGTAGATGACGAACATCAATCATTAGATGATGCCGATATTCAATACGCCAAAGTTGGCGATTTAATTCTATTAAAAATCAGACCCTACCGTGAAGAAGAAACCCGTCACCTTATTTATAACTGCAAAACTCATCAGGTACTGCGGCAAGATGCCATAGGGCATGCTTGTATTCAGCTGCCGGAAGATCATGGGATTATATTTCCCGGTGGTTACTATTTGCAAAATGGTGAGCATAAGAGCTTTGATGACGATGCGGAAGATTTACAACTACATCGCATTGTCAAATCCCCAAACGGTGAAGACTTTCTCTATATTTTCTATGAACCCAATGAAGGACAATATGCGCTATTTGGTTACAACCTGATCACCAGAACACTGCAAAACCCGATTTATGGACACGGACAAAGCCTCTACAACAATGGTCGCGCAATTGTCTTTACCGCTGAAAATGAGCCATCACGTGTCCATGCGATGCAGATTTGGCAAACACCGTTTTGTAGCGACGAGCATGCCAGCAATCAACCGGCAGACAATAGTTTCTTTGGAAAAATAGGCAACCCTGAGTTGGTAAAAGGGGTATCTGATTTATATGGTGTAGCAAAATTAATTTCAGTAGAAACACCAAGTACGCAGCACTTCAATGATTTAGTTAAAGCGTCACACCAACTATATGACAAATATCACTGGCTTGCTGACGATAAGTTGGCCGCTCTTAATGATCTACTCAAGCAGGTTGCGTTAACGGCCGAACTGGTACTGGATGAGTTTGAAAAAGTTGCTAGCATTCAGGAAAACTCTAATGCGGTAATGGCGCAGGCGCAAGAAAAATTGGCGTCACTCATCCAAGCAGTTCAGCCACAGCGTTTTGATCACGCAACGCAGTTTGTTGAAAGTTTGACCGAACTGGCGCAGTTTAAGGGCGAAATTATTTCGCATAAAGACCTGAAGTACATCGATGTCGAATCGCTCGACATGATGGAAGTTCAAATTGATGAACTCACACAAAACTTGAGCCAAACGACTGCAGATTTCTTGCAACAAGATAAAGCGTTGGCGCCCTATCAACGTAAAATTGACGAACTAGCGGCATCTATCGAAGCAAGTGGATCAATTACTGCACTAAAGCCTATTCGTAGCGAAATTGAGTTGTTGGTTGAAGGCTTAGAATTGCTCAACCACACCATGTTGTCACTCGATATTGAGGACAGCCGACAGAGAACTCGAATCCTAGAAGACATTTCCAGCGTATTTAGCCAAGTGAATCGTGTCAAAGCGAGCGCCGATCTAGCTGCTAAAAATGTAGGAAGTGAGGAAGCTCGCGCGGAATTTGGTGCGCGCTTTAAGTTATTAGGCCAGAGCGTTACCAGCGGCTTAAATGCCAGTGACTCCCCACAAGCCTGCGATCAGCAACTATCACAAATTTTAATTCAACTGGAAGATTTAGAAAGTCAGTTTAGTGATTACGATGAGTTCTATCAGGAAATTTTAGCGAAAAGAAACGAAATATACGATAACTTCGAACAGCATAAACAGCAGTTGATGGACGCGCAGCAACGCCGTTGTTTAAATCTTATGACAGCGGCGGAACGCATTATTGAAGGTATTGTGCGTCGAAGTCAGAGCTTCAATGATCAAGATACATTGAATAGCTACTTTGCGGGTGATCCAATGGTGGCCAAGTTGAGGCAGCTTATCGCCCAGCTACGTGAGCTTGACGATCACGTACGAGCAGATGACGTTGAAGCGCAACTAAAGAACACTAAAGAGCAAGGTATACGTGCATTACGCGACAAGTCAGATATTTATTCTACAGACGGGAGTTTGGTAAAAATAGGCGACCATCAGTTTTCCGTAAATCGCCAATCGTTAGAACTCACTTTGTTGCCGCGCGACGATTCGATGATGCTGCACATTAGTGGCAGTGAGTATTTTGAAGCTATAGATAGCGCCCTATTTGCTGGTACAGAGCATTTATGGCAACAAGAGCTTATTTCAGAAAGTGATACGGTTTATCGAGGTGAGTATCTGGCGGCGAGCTTGCTGTTCGAAGCTGAACAACAAGGGACAATGGCGCTAGCTGAATTAGCAAAAGCCGCTAAAGAAAATCGACTCGCTAACTTCGTTAAGAAAGCGGCCGAACCTCGTTATCAAGAAGGCTATGACAAAGGCGTACATGACGCAGATGCAACTATTATTCTTGAAAAACTATTGAGCTTGCGTGAACAAATTGGCCTGTTAGCATATCCTGCAGATGCAAGACGGTTAGCGGTGTGTTACTTCGTAAACTTACCTGAAGAGCATCAGCATGACTTGATAAACCGTTGTCATAATTTACATTTGATGGAAAGCACCTTCGGGCCTAATCACTTACGACAACAATTGGTCGAAGAACTCTCGCACAATCTATCTACATTCATTATTGAACATAAATGGCTTGATACAGACACCCCATTGGCCGCCATGTATTTAGTCGAAGAGTTATCTTCAGGTAAGCCTAATTTTGTGGTTAAAGAAACATGCGTTGAGCTAGGCAATCAAATGCTTACGCAGCTAAAGCATAAGAGTTTAGAAGAGCAAATAAATAACGCACTTGCTGCGTGTTCAACACTTGCGCAGCGATACCAGTTATATCACGCCTGGTTAACATCGTTTGGCAATCATCAAGAACTAGAACTTAGACCTGATGCACTAGAAGAAGCGGCGACTTATTTATTGTTCGAACAACGGGTAGCATATTATCGTTCAAATGCTGATAGTGAAGGGCAAGTTGATGGATTGCTTGGGCAACACCAGAATATCGTCGACCGAAAGTTAACGATTATTTATCAAGAGTATATTGCTCGTCTACGTGAATTTAGTTTAGTGCAAGTACCTGCGTTTAAGCAGTTTCATCAGCAAAAGCAAGCGGTATTATCCGGGCAAAGAAAACGCTTACGCTTATCTGAATTTAAGCCAAGTGCTTTGTCGTCTTTTGTTCGTAATAAATTGATCAATGATGTGTATTTTCCAATTATTGGCGCGAATTTAGCCAAACAAATTGGTGCTGCTGGTGATAATAAACGCACCGATCTCATGGGCTTGTTATTACTCATATCACCGCCCGGTTACGGTAAAACTACCTTGATTGAATATGTGGCGAGTAAGCTTGGCATGACGTTCGTGAAGATTAATTGCCCTTCGATAGGCCACGAGCAAGTCTCACTAGATCCGGCACAAGCCACTAACTCAACGGCCAAAAATGAAGTAGAGAAGATTAATCTGGCATTTGAAATGGGTAATAATGTGATGTTGTATCTGGACGATATTCAGCATACGAATCCCGAATTTTTACAGAAGTTTATCTCGCTTTGTGATGGCTCACGAAAGGTTGATGGTGTTTGGAACGGTGAAAGCAAAACCTACGATATGCGTGGTAAAAAATTCGCGGTCGTTATGGCAGGTAACCCTTATACTGAGTCGGGCGAAGCGTTTACTATTCCAGATATGCTCGCAAACCGTGCAGACATCTATAATCTGGGTGATACCCTGAGTGGTCGAGAACATGAATTCTCGCTCAGTTTTATCGAAAATAGCTTAACCAGTAATTCTTATATTGCGCCTATGGCAACACGTGATATGGCTGACTTATATAAGTTAGTCGCGATGGCTGACGGACAACCTATAGCCAGCACGGAATTGGCACATAATTACTCGCAAGCAGAAATTAATGAAATTGTTGCAGTGATTCAACGTATTCGCAAGATCCAACAAACTGTGCTCAAGGCCAATGAACAATACATTGCGTCTGCTGCACAAGATGACAAATACCGCACCGAACCACCATTTAAGTTGCAAGGCAGCTATCGTAATATGAACAAGATGGCGGAAAAAGTGGTACCAGTGATGACTGACGAAGAGGTCGAGCAACTCATTGCTGATCATTATCGTGGCGAAGCACAAACGTTAACCATTGGCGCAGAAGAGAATCTACTCAAGCTAGCTGAATTACGTGGTACATTGACAGATCAGCAGGCCAAACGTTGGCAGCAGATTAAAGAAGACTATGTACGCCATCAAAATTTAGGTAGCGGCGACAATCCTATGGTGACGATTGCTAATCAAATCTCCTTGCTGCAAAAAGGACTAAACCAAATTGGCGAGGGATTACAAAACACTCAGTCAGGTGGATTAGATTCGCTCAATGAAACACTGGCTAACTTGAAATTACAAGTGAATGTGGAACAGTCAGATAATGAACACCTAACGAGTTTGTTAACAGAATTTTCCTCGAATTTGGAAGCGTTTTTAGTGCCGTTGGTCGACACGTTGCGAAGTAACAAACAATTGGATGAAACGCTCATTAGTCAGTTGTCTACACTATCAATCGGTGAAAAATCAATAGGTGAAACGAGTGCCAAGTCTAATGGTGAAACGCATGTGCAGAAAATTAGTCGTGAGCTTTCGCAAGACAAAGAAAGTAGTAGTGATGCGGTTATCGTAAAATAAAGTTGTGTAGCGTATTTTATTAAAAAGGGTGGCTTAGTTAGTAAGCCACCCTTACGGTCTCTAATGACATCAAACCTTGTTAGTAAGGCCCGATTAAGTCCAATATTCTGTTTCTAAAAATTAGTGAAATTCAGAATCTTAGTTTATTCCTATTCAAACAATGTAATGTTAGATACTTGATTGTTTGAACCAGAGTCATGTATTCCAGGGTTTAGATTGGTAAACTCAATGCGATCAATTGTATTGTTTCTTGATTCACCATCTAATCGAATACCACCGTAGCTTTTATCTTTACTGTCAATTGCCGGAGAAATGATTGCGTTGCGAACAATATTAGAGTATCTCAACCCATCAAATCGGGCAGTTGTCCAACCTGCTGAATGCGCTTCTGCGTTGATCCAGTTGTTATAGAACCAAAGTCCTTCCTGTTTTTGGAAGTATAAAAGCGGACTTTCTGCTATGACTCTTTCGCCTGTGTAAGGGAGTAAAGATGAAATAGTGTTACCAGAAATTACATTGCCTTGAGAATACTCGCTCGCTCTAAATACAATGGCAAATGCTCTCGCGTGATATATTTCATTGCGTAACACTTTAACGTCTTGGTAACGACCACCAAACTTGTATTCAGCTACTATGCCTGAGTGAGGGCTGTATACTTTGTTATCTGAAATGGTGACATTTTTTATCATATTCCAAGATTCTAACACCGTCAGTGCACCTGAATTATGAACGCAATTGTTCTTAATCCACGCACCATCCATGTAATGAGACTTAACTGCTGGCCCGCCAATTGGTTCTTCAAAGCTAGTTTGTTCTGTGCCACAACCTTCGACAGAATTAAATAGGTTGTTTTCTACATAGAAGTTTTTGCCATTGATTCTAAAGCCATTTAAATGATAATTTTTCACTGTGTTTGAAATTAACTTCACATCTGAAAAATTACCATCTTGGTCAAAGTAAATACCTACACCACCTTTTAAACCGTAGCGTTGTGTTGGTTTTTCAAAGTTTTGCAAATCAAACAAGTTGTTGGCAACTATGATATTTTTGCTATTAACTTGGCTTGCGCCAAGAAAAATTCCAACTTTTTTGATTTCAAAGAAATTATTCTTGATGATGTTTGCGTCAGCCACATTATTCAATAGAAGTCCTGAACCTCTTGGTCTAGGGTCAGTATCAGAATTTAGCGGCTCTAAATGCATGCCTAATCCAGCACGCTTAAAAGTATTATTGATGAGCTGGACTTTATCTACATATGCAATTGCAAGCAAATCTTGTGCGCTTTCATTAAATAAGGTGTTGCTAATACTTATATTTTCAACACGCTTAGAAAGAGATTTAGCACCAAGCAAAACAACGGCATGTTTTTGGATGTTTTCACCTTCTTCGTTGTTCTTTCCATTGATGATGATATTATTAATATTAAGGTTAGAGATATTCACTAACTCTAAGCGATTAGTAACAATCTTAGGTCGGTCTTGATCGTTACCTTCACCGATAATAGTCACGCCATCTAAGCGCAGGTCATCTGTCGAAACCCAATCAAGCCAAAATACCTCATTTTTTCTAAACAATAGTGGTTCGCCACTTAGCGCGACTTGTTCTAAAGCTTGAATAAATTCAGCAGAGCAATCTCTTTCTGCTTGTGTTGCATCACAAAAACTATTGAATTCTAGTGCATTTGCACTATGCGTAAACGATAAAGCTAATGCAGCTTTAATCGCTATTAAGAATGTGAGCGAAATGTTAATTTTCATAATTATCCTTTAGAGAGTATTGTCCATTAAATCAAATGTAATTTAGGGCGGTATGTTAATTCCATTTACATTAATTAACAACCGTGAACGCTTGTTTATGTGCAGCAAGGTCTAAGGCGTACCTAGCAATGTTTACTGATAAATTTCATAAAAGCTTGATGAAAAAATAAATGCTAAATTTAACAGATATCTACATTAGTTAAGCGAGGCTTTTTTGTGAGAGTAAATTTATTTCAATGAATTCTTGCCTAGTCCAATACCAATTATTAAATACACTTTGGGCGACTAATTGCACTACAATTGGAACAATGATTAACGTGTAATTCAATTCGAATAAAACAATGGTTAGTCCTACGCAAAAAGCACCAGTGATGAGAGATGCCTTTAGAAACGGCACTTTGTTTGACGACATAATAAAATTCATTGATATATTTCGATTGAGCTCGAGTAAGTAGAGTAACGAGAAAAGCACTAAAGCGAGCAATGAAGGAAGTTGAGTTTTTGAATCTATCATATTGAGCAATAAATCACCCAATACAATAAAGGCAAGAAACGAAACGCTACCCATTATCAAGCAGACTTTACGAATGTTACGCTGCAATTTGAGTAATTGGGTATGCTTTGATTTCTGCCTAAAGGTATTTAATAGTGGTGTTTTTATTGTCATATACAGCAGACTAATGGAGATAATTACCGAGAAAATGTTTAGTGCGAGAGAATATGCCCCTGACTCAGAAAGTGGTAAATAGGCTGCCACGATTAAAACTGATGCTTTACCGACCAGAAAATTACCTAACGTAACTCCACCTAGCTTAGCCGCATTCGGAATAAGGTTTCTAAGTACGCTGTGACTACCATTCTTAAATTTGGGGTCATAGTGAGCAAGCATGTTGAACGTACTAACCTCAAGTCTAGCGTGGACGTAGTATATTAGTGCAGAACAAATACGTGCGATGGCGACGGCGAGTAGCCCATAGTCAAATAAAATGAGCGTAATCGCGAGTGCAAAAAAGACAATATTACTGATGCTACATACGCGATAAATCGACGCAACATTATTTGTGCCAAAAAATATAGCGTTATAAGTTAAACAGAATAAATTGATAATAATTGCGATGGAGTACAGTACCCATTCCAGTGTGATATTGGTGGTGTACTCTGCTGTTAATGGCCTAAAATAGTAAAAATATACGAGGGCTAAAAGTAGCCCGACGATGATTGCAATCATCGAAAAGATTTTGCGTGAACCTATATATAGCTGAGTAAATAGCGCATCACTCACTTTCTCATGCGAGGTATGGCTAATGCCCGATTTTTCAATAGAGTCAGCACCAGCAAGCAAATAGTTATATTGACGTGCAAATGTTGTCGTCAATCCAAAATCAAACACAACGATGAGGCCGTAGAATACGACAAACACCATCCAGAGAGAGAAAGTTTCAGCAGAAAATTGAGCCAAGGCAAATGGCATAATTATTAGGCTGCTGGCGATGCTCGATATTCGTGAGAAGTAACCCCAAAATAGTACAGACATTTAACTGTCCTTAATTGTGGCAATATCTTTAACAAATAATAAACTACCTAATATACAACCTATGATAAATGCCGCAGGATAAAATATTTTCAAGGAAGTGAGTTTTTTTAAAATAGGCTGCTTATCATGCAATAAGTACCTTGTATAATTGCCGTACATTTTTATTTTCGACTTAAAATTGATTTGTTTTAGCAAGCCATCCTCTCTAAGCATGCGTTCAAAACGTAGGATAAGGCCCTTAGGGTTGTTCATACAAAGCTTAGCAAAGTTATTGCTTATTCCTTCTTGCTGATATTCAACAATCTTAAATGTATCATTCACACACAAATACTTATAATCAATATCAAAATCCAAAGTAATGAGCGCTTCCGGCATGAATTTCTCACCTGCGATTATCGGAAATCGCTTATTCTTTAGAAGATCAGAACGAACAAAGTCACACCTATCTCCGCGCATATTCAATTGATACGCATTAGCAACGATTGTTGAATACATAGGAGAACTCGGGAACTTATCACCCAATACATCTCCTTTATTCAACTGCGTACACAACCCAATGATACCCGCTATATTCTGTTTGTTTTCAATATCTTGCCATATTTTTTGTGCTCTAGATAATGCTGATTCCGCTAATAGGTCATCTGAATCTAAAACAATAATTAGCTCCCCGCGAGCTTCTTTAAATATAAAATTTAAACAGCTGTGTTTTCCTTCATTCGATTTCTTGATGTAGGAAAAGGGAATAATATTGTCTGCTTTAACTTGTTCAACAAATGCTTGAATATCATCAGTGCTTCCGTCATCTATCAATAACCATTCAAAGTTGGCCGCCACGGCGTGATTTTGCAACAAGCTGCTGTATAAACGAGGGAGCAAATGCGCACGGTTGTATACTGGTGTACCAATGGTAAATTGAAACTGCATCTCTATACTCGAATAAATTAGATATTAGATATTGGCATTAAGTTCTTGCTCTGTGGTTTTGCGAACATCGATGGCCTCCATTGCATTTCGTGCATTGTTAGCAATAGTTTGAAATAGCGATTGATCTTCCACTAATTCACTTACCAAATTGGCATACTGTTCTACATCATATGACTGTGCTAATAAACCGGTATTGCCGTGAACAATGAATTCAGGTATCGCACAAGTATCAAAAGAAACGGTTGGCATTCCAGATGCCATTGCTTCACACATAGAGACGCCTTGAGCATCCATCCTAGTCACAGCAAGATAAATACCATGCTCAGCGTGAATTTTTGGGATATCCTTTTGATTGATGAATTCTGGTTTTAATGAAAATTCCGATTGCGAAATGAGCTTGCTAGCTGTATCGGCTATTATGCTCTCATCCTGGCCTTGGCCATAAAGTGTCGTTTTGAATTCGTCATTGAGCTTGCTGGCTGTTTCAAGCAATAAATCAACGGCGTATTTGCCTCGATATATTAGTGGTCTAATACTGAGTAATTTATGGCGATTCTCCCAATGATCGGTAAATCTAAAATGCTCAGTATCTATGCCATTAGGGATAACTAAAGACTTATCAGTCAAATCTATTCCTGTATGCCTAATCGATTCATGCAACATCCATTTGGATGGCGTGACGAATTTGCAGGGTACATTTGGATGGTTAAACTCTTTTAACGTCTTAATCATCCGCTTAATTAAATAGCAGTCACGATATAGCCATCGAGCAACCGTCTTTGGGCTATGCCATTTAATATCTTCACGACGACTATGCCAAATTGTTTGAGATTCAACCCCGTGGATGAAAAAAAGAGTTGGTAACCGTTCTTTAAGTACAGTTTGATATAAATACTCAGCATCAACAGACTTATCAAAGCGATGCATTAGCAGGTGAATCATTACCCGATCTGCATTTTCAAGTGATTTCGCAAGAGTTTCAACATCGGCCAAAATGACTTTGACACCGTCGATTTCGTATTCAAAATTATTTTTTGCTGGAACCAATACTATCACTTCATGACCTTTAGCAACATATTCTACATTTCTTGTATGAACAAACATGTGGCTATATGGGCTATCTTGAGATGGGTAGCGACCAGTTAATACGACTATTTTCAATTTGTCAGACCTAATTTTATCTATTATTGATTCGGTACTAAGAGTTACCGTAATTACCAAAACCTGGTACGTATCTGGCGAGTAATCGCCAAACAAGTGCAATTTTGGGTTTGATTATGTTTGGAGTAGAGATCTTATATCCATTTTCAAACTTAACTTGTTTAAACTTTTGAGCCACGCCTTGCCAAATGTCGCATAATGTCTTGAATCTTACAGTTCTTAAAAAATCTTGTTTAATCAATGAAGAGAAAGTAATTGGGTCTGCAAAAATTGGTACAATTTGCCCGTATTGCCCATTGATTAATAACGCTCCATTGTTGATAAACCTAGCGCCTCTACCCCAAATAAATTCATAATAGGTAACTTTCGCATAATCATCTATGTCTAGATCGCTTGTTCTTTGGGTGAAATCTTCAAACAGCATATCAAATTCGCTTGAAGACAAATTATTATACCTTCTTTTGAAGATTTCATGAGCACTAAAACCACGAACAGAGTATAGAATTGGAAAAAATCTGTATAATTCTCCGAGTAGTCCACCCACATGCATCCTGACCCCTCTTTGCAAGGTGTCGCCTAAAAAGCCATCAAAAATTATGTTTGCACCATTTGACTGGGTAGCGACTTGTCGATAACTCGCCAAAAATTCTGACTTAATCATTTCAGGAGGCGTTTCGCATATTTCGGCGTAAATCGCCTTTTCATTGCCTTGCTTAATCGCTTGACTGAATTCAAACTCGATGAAGTTATTAAATTCCCGAGCATATTGTCTAGCTATTGGCCTATCGCCACTGTTTGCAGGCCCATAGCAGTATCCAAATGAGAATTTTGCCGCACTCAAAATCAATCGCGAGTCCATGCCACCAGAAAGTGGTAATTGTCGTTTGGACTCAGGAAACTGCTCGATGATTGAGCTGAATCTATTGACAATTTTTTCGAGTGAAATAGGTGCTGACGACAATACATCAGCATACTTTTTTACGGCGGCGTCGTTGTATAATATGCTACCAGGCTCCATTCGATATACATCTACATATTTGGTGTGATTACCAAATAGGTGCCCTAACTTGTCTAAAATTTGTACGAATTTGGGGTCGGGGTCCAGCGTTAAATCACTTCTCTCAAATGCTGTAAGGGTCGGCGTCAAATATAGCTTGTCGTTTCTCAATGTATAGTAATGATTGGATAATCCCATGGGATCATTAAACAGGAATGTTTTGTCCTCCGAAACAAAGAGTGCAACAAATACTCCACCAGTTATGTTTAGCAGTGCGTCTTCGGCGTGATGGTTTAAATCGTTAAAGAGTCCAGAAATATCATTTAATTTGTCTTTATACAAAATCCACCCAGAAACATACACCCTAGCTTTGTTCTCTTCATCTTGCTGATAGTGATATCCCTCAGTGTCCCCGTGAAATATAACTTCTCCTCTAATCCCATGAATATCCGTGAACTGATAGGATTCATGAAGTTCTTGAAATTCTAGTTGAGACTGATTTAAGGTTTTAGCGTTACAACCCAGATAGAGGCCTATCATCTATTTGCTAGTGCTCCTGTTCGTATGCATTTTTTTTAAATTTAGTGCTGTCATAGCCCCGAGTAATATGCCTATCGTACCAGAGGTCCAAATATGACCACTTAATTGCGATAGACACAGTAAAAGGAAACTGATGATGAATACATATGGGGCTATATCCGATTCATTTCGAATGGTATTTCTATGGGAACGGTATACACCCCAAAAATAAAATGAGGTCAATGCGACAAGTGTAAAGACGCCATAGAGATTAAATATGTCAATACTATCTATTTCTACACCAACAAAACCCTTAAGGTCTTTTTGACCGAGCGCCTGTCCTTGTCCAAATAATTGTTCGAATAAATTGCTCTTATTTAGAACAACCTCTGCTCTACTTTCTGCCATATCATCACGACCAGAAAGTAGTATTCCCATCAAGCCTTTCTGATTGTAAAACCACATAATACGATCGTAGAGACCTATTTGCTCTAATATATCGACAATAAGATATGCGATTGCGGCACCGATACTAATTAAAGGTACAAATATGATGACCTTTAAACGAGTAAAAAAATACAAGCGGTTCCGTTCATTTGCTATTGGAATCAAGAATACAATTAGAACAGAGGCGATCATTGTCGTTTTAGTCGCAACCGAAATTCCACAGATCACGGTGAACAATCCGAGCAATATATAGGAAGGTAGTTTTCCGTTATTCCAAACATAGTGTAAAGCGAAACCGAAGGTAACCAAGAAAGCACCACCAAGCTCATTTCCTGCTAATATCAAACCAGTGGAACCAGCCCCTTCGTCACCAGTCAATTGATAAGTACTTTTACCTAGACCTAATGCCCCTAATATGAAATTGAAAGATAAAATAAAAAAACTTATCCACAAAATTCTTTCAATGCTATTACTAGCAAATTGTTGGTTAATCTTAAAAATACTGCGGAAATATAGAAAAACTATGATTGGTGTCATGATTTTTAATATTAACGCGAAATCATAAACAAAATAAGCTGTTTTACCGTGTAACGCTAGTTGGTAAAATGGCCCGATGAAGAAAAAAAGGATGCCACTAACAATCCACAACATTGCCTTGAGATTTTGTTGTCCTAATAATATTAACAACAAAAAAACTAAGGGGGTCTTGTAAATAAGTGAAATCTTAAGGTCAACTCCCAAATAGATAACAGCAAATCCTGCAAGCATGTCCGCAAGTAAATACACAGACATCATTAAGATAGTTAGTTGATGCCACAAGATATTTTCGTTAAATATTCGAAGTTGATTCATGCCGGGCGGTATTAAGCAGTAACCTGCGATTTAGCTTGGCGATCAAGCCCATAAAACACAGCAATAATAACGGAAATAAAGCCACTAAAAATAAATGCAATAATACAAAGTAACGCTCTACTTGGTGCTGACTTTTCTTCAGGGACAATAATGGGACCAACTGTTTCAAACATCACTTCATCAGTAATATTGTTAAGGAGTAATATCTTAGTCTGTTCTCCAATTAGCCCGTATAGAATAGACTGAAGCTCTGAATTACCCGTTTGAACCGCTTTTTCTTTCAAGAGAGTAATATACTTTTCTGTTTCCCGCTGAGTCTTCTCTTGCCAAAATAAGTTCATTTCCTTGATCAATAAATCGAGCCATTCAGCCGCTATTTTTGGGGAATAATAGGAGAGTTCTATGCTTAATGTACCTTTTTTACTCGCGTAGTCTACCGAAATATTTTCTGAAAGCTTAGAGTAAGCTTCCCATGGAGTTGGTATAACACTTTTTCCTTCAGGTACTTCTCTCACCCACACCTTTTTTTCTGCATCATATAGTTTAGGGTCAATTATTAGTTGATCAGTACTCTTGTCCCACTTTTCTACTGCTAATAAAGCAACGGTTAGGTTATGTTTTTCTATGAAGCTCTGTAGAAATGCTCTTGATTTTAATAGTTCTAAGGCTACATCGGTCTTATCTGTCGAACCTTTGCCAATATTAATCCCTGCCATACTGGCAAGCCCGCCAAACTGTCCAGCTAGCTTTGCTAATGAGCCTCCACTTTCTGCGCCTTTCGGCATATACAGCCCTTTTGCAGTATATATGTTTGGCTTGCTGATCGCGTATCCAACCATGAGCGCTGACCAAAAACTGGTAAAGCAAAAAATGAAAACCTTATACTTCCATATAAAACGGGGTATTAACGACAAAGTTAATTGTGGTACTTCTTCTTTTGATAAATTGCTCATGAGATTTTTATTAATTAGTTTGAGTTAAATTACGTGCAGAAATCGGGTGCATCCATACGCGTTTGCTAGCGGGGAGCATAATAATACATTTTACCCGCGAGTGGTATAGCCAAAAAACTTGGAACAGTATGCGTTCCTCGTAGTAAAGGACTAGCAATTGAAATTGATAGACGAAGTTCACTTTAACAAATCTACTACAAATCAACTTACAAATTAATTGCCATTCCTGAGTGCGATTCAGTTAAGATACTCTTGAATGTTTAAATTGCGCCAATAATAAAAACAATGCTTTATCAGTTTCAAAATTTCGAGTTTAACAGTGAGAGTTTAGTGCTCACGCAAAATGGTGAACCAGTTGCCATCCGCCATAACGAAGCTAAAGTCCTACTCGCACTCATTGAAAATTTAGACAAGGTGCTGAGTAAAGACGATATTTTGTCGATGGTTTGGCAAGAAAAGATTGTTTCTGATCAGGCTGTATTTCAAAACATAAGTCATTTAAGAAATATTATCGGCACGAGTGCCATCAAAACATTTCCCAAGCGTGGCTATCAATGGCAATTACATATAACTTCAGTAGCGCAGCAGACGCCACCTTCAGCTCCTTCACTCACTCTTGATAAGGAAGACACGAAAGTAAGCCCTGAAAGCATTGCTACAAGCCCTAAGCTTTTATTATCTATTGCCGTCTTTCTTGTCGTATTCATTGTGCTCGTATTCATGAGTAAAAATGCATTTGAATCAGACAGCACAGAAAGCGAAATCGTACGAATCGGCTATATTCCATTCTCACTGACAGTGGCTGACACGCGCTCTACCATTCGCTTAGATGATAGTGAATCTATTGATATTGCAACACTCGAGAATCTGACAACTTCGGCATTCGCGGCTGCACAAGAATTGGAATATCGAGCCATATCGGCTGAATATCCCCTAGTGTTGACCGGAACTGCGTATTTTTTCGAACAAAACTACCACCTTGATTTCGTTTTAAAGGGACCGGTGCGTCAATGGCAAGGGCAATTGACCGATGATTCACTACCGAGTTTGCTGGAACAATTGCATCACCATTTGGCTCAACCCTTTATTCGTAAAATTGTGAGTGAGCCACGCTCACCTGAGTTGCTGCAAGCGTCTTTATCGATCGCTCACCAGCAATCCCCTGATGACTTAATTGTGCTGGGACAGTTAATTGATAGCTATATTAAGCTGGGTGAATACGAAAAGGCGATGACACTCGCTGATAAACTCTTAGGCAATGCTCAAGCGCAACAAAATATTCAGCAACAAGGTGTCGCATTTTTGTATCAAAGCAGAGTGCTAACACAAAAGCAGTTATTTGAACTAAGTGAAGTTAAATTGATTACTGCTAAAGAAAAATTCACTCAGGTTAATGATTTGGCAAGGCTTATAGATTCTTTTCATGCTCATTCATGGATTAACCATCAATTTAACGACTATGAGGCGATTAAAGATAATCTGACAAGAGCAGCAATGTTAGCACTTGAAATTCAAGATATAGAGCGTGAGCTCCACGCGCTAACCTATTTGTCGGTAATGGCACATAAACATAGAAAAACGGAAGATAAATACACTTTCTTAACCAAAGCGGAACAAAAAATGACAGCGTATCAATTGCCGATTTATCGTTTCGCGAAAATTCCATTCCATCATGCAATATATACTGACAGTAAAGACGGCAAAGAGCCTCATCTTAGAAGGGTACTTGAGTATACAGAATTGACCCCAGACCACTGGGTTGCCCAGTCGAGTAGAGAACAACTCATGCAGTATTATATCGACAAAGGTCGATTGCGCGATGCACAACAATTACTGAGCCAAGCGGTAACAGTCAATGCGGATAACGCTTATTTAAAAGCACTTTATGCAAGGGCTAGCAAGCAGCAGACTGAGTTTATTCGTTATGCAAAGGAAGCCTTCGAATTGGCGCAGTTAGCGGGTATTAATAGCATCAGCTTAGATGCAGCACTAATGTTATGTAGCAATCCAGATACGCAAACAGATTTTGACTTCTACTCGCAATTTATTAGTGAAAACGCGACAGCAAATTGGCGTAAGAACAATCAGAATGTACTCGCATCATTAAGCTTAATTGAACAGTAAGCGAGTTTGATTAGTAGAAATTACGCATTGACTGCCTAAATCACCTTGGTGTTTAGTCAATTGATTGCAAACAACGCCAGAAAAGAAAGAAATAAAGAAAAGAACCAGCAATAGCTTGATACAAATGGCTATTGTTGGTTCAAATAATCAGTGACTAAGATTGTTCAATCGAAAACCAATTGAGTTTCCAGTCATTGTCGAGCGATCTCAATGTAATTGTATGTTTGCCTTTTTCCAAATGAATGGTTCCACCGTTTTGCGTTTTCCAGTCATGGTAGCCGCCTGTTGCGTCAATTTTTTGAACTGTGAGTTTTTTGGACTCGTTGTAAATTTCAAATCCTAGGGTGTTCCTCGGAGATGCAACACGATAAGACAGCTGATACGCACCTGATTTAGGAACTTCAATTTGATAGCTCATCTCAGCACCTTCACCGATGCCTACAGCACCTGTAAGGTTATAGCCTATGCGACGAGATTTATCTGAGGTAAATGAAATACCAGTGTTGTTTTTTGTATCGGTTATTTTAGTCGCCCATTCGGCTTCAACTTGCGCGGGTAGCTTAACCCAACTAGCCGCTTTAGTTACTGGGGGAGCATAGGTGCTTTGTGTGTGTCGCCTAACTGCAACCACTGTATAATCATAAGCATGCGCTGGCACGTTGCCATCTATAAACTGCATTTCATCAATATTATTGGCTATCATCTTAAACATTTTTCCCGGTAGTGCATTGCGATAAACGCGATAACTAACAGTATGGTCATGCTGATCGTTGTCCCAGGTTAGCCTAACACTATTACTGTTTTGACTAATCTGAAGATTTTTTACCGGCGCGGGGATTTCGGGTAGCAAATCACGGCGTTTCTGTGCTTGTTGTTGAGCAAATTCAAGTGATAGGATGAATTGCCTAGTTTCGTTCGAAATCGGTGGGATTTGGTTATCTATTACCAACCTAAATCCGTTGACACCACCAGAAAATATCTCGTCTGTTGAACGGCGGTTAGCTAATGGAAAGTGACTCCAGTGCCAGCTACTACCACGGACTACACGACGATCACACTTACCGTCAATACGTGCAGAACCATCTGTTGGTGCACCTTCATAAGTTCCTACGTAGCAATCGGAGAGAAACTCGACTACATTGCTGACCATATCGTGTAATCCAAATGGGTTTGGCTTGTACATGCCAACGATACTGGCGTAGCCAGAATTATCTTCGCAATTTGCAACTTCACCGGTCCAATTGTAGTAGCTTGTATTGTTATTGAGCTGCAATATGCTTTCACCGCGTCGATCTCCGGTATTTTCATAATCACAAACGAGCGTATTGTCTTTATCATCTCCAAAGTAATAATCGGTTTTAGTTCCAGCACGCGCAGCATATTCCCATTCGGCTTCAGAAGGTAGTCGATAGGGTCTGCCAGTTTCTTTTGCTAACCATTGTGCGTACGCATTAGCGGCTTGCCAGTTGATACACACAACAGGCTGATGTTCACTGGTGTTTAGCCTGTTGGTTTCCCAATTTCCTTTGCTGGGCAATAAAAACCACACATCTAACTCGTGTCGGCACGTTTGAGGTACAGGATAATTGGTCATTTCAACGAAACGACGGAATTCAGCAACAGTTACCTCGTACTTACTCATGCCAAAAGACTGGATGTTTACGGTGTGAATAGGCTGTGCATTAGCACGGCTAGTTGACCCCATTTTGAAACTGCCAGCAGGGATTTGTACCATGACAGGTTCGATTGGTTTATTGATAGCGTAGGACACACTGCTAGTGGCAATACTCATAGCAATTAAAAGCTTAGTTATTTTCATAGTTATTCCTCGTAAAAGACTGGCGCAATATGAGCAATAGCGCGGTGAAAAGTCCTATGAAAAACCTAGCTTTAGCTAAAAATAGAAAAATTTTAGAAATATGAATAGATAATTTCTGATTAAATTCAGTACATACCTTGCGTTTATTTACAGGCTGTATACAATGACAGTGATACTGTTCAAAAATACAGGGCTGTTATGCGACCACTTACCCCAAGACAACAACAGATCTTTGATCTGATTAAAGAGAAAATATCAGCGACCGGCATGCCACCAACACGTGCGGAAATTGCTGATTTTTTTGGTTTTAAATCGGCAAATGCGGCGGAAGAGCATTTAAAAGCTCTGGCCAAAAAAGGTTACATTGAAATGTTGCCAGGAACCTCGCGTGGCATTCGACTAGCTGAAGAGTATGCCGAAGAACAAGGACTACCACTTATTGGCCGTGTCGCTGCAGGAGAGCCAATTTTGGCGCAAGAGCACGTTGAAGAGCGTTATCAAATTGATGGTAATCTTTTCCACCCTGCAGCGGATTATTTGTTGCGGGTAAATGGCGAAAGTATGAAAGATATTGGCATATTAGATGGTGATTTACTGGCTGTGCATCAAACGACTGATGTGCAAAACGGTCAAGTAATCGTGGCGCGTGTAGAAGATGATGTTACTGTTAAGCGCTTTAAAAAAGAAGGTAATGTGGTGTATTTACATGCTGAAAATGAAGACTTTGCACCGATCAAAGTAGATCTCGCTAACCAACATTTTAATGTTGAAGGAATTGCCGTTGGTGTAATTCGTTCTGCTGACTGGATGTAATTGTTTTATATATCATCGCTAACTATTAGGTTTATTGGCGGAATGTTCAATAAGCCTAACTTTTACCGTTTTTTGAATCTTTTCTTACTCTCCTAATTAAATCCAATACCAAACTTCCTATCTAACGCGTTTTCAAACGAGTTTTAGATTAAAAAGTAATCAGTAAAAATTTTTCACGAATTTGTCAAATCAGCTTTTTTTCGAGTGCCTGCTTAAAAATACGACAATTACTGTAGTTCGTGTCACCACTGCGTTATAGCGCTTTTAGAGTGGTAACTCTATTGTTTTTATTGCCATTTCTAAGCATAGCACGCTAAATTAAAAATTGACCTAGTTTAATAATTAAGTAATTCTAGATTAGAAAGTAAGCAATAATAAGAATATGGTGGTGTTACGGTTTCTTGCGGAAGTCAGTAGCAAACGCCAAATCAAAAATAACAACAGAAAAATAAAAATGACGTGCCTAGCATGAGCTGTGTATTACTGCCTAAGCATGACTTTACATTTAAAGGGCGGAGGAGATGTCGAGTGAAAAGACGTAACCTAGGTTGGCTGTTATTGGGGTTTTTAGTTTTACCCGGTATAGCTTGGGCTGAAATGGAACTTAATCTTACCCAGGGGGTAACAGAGATAAGTCGAGAAGTGTATGGCTTACACATGTTCGTGCTTTACATCTGTACGGTAATTGGGATAGTCGTTTTTGGTGCTATGATTTGGTCGATGATTTTTCATCGAAAATCGAAAGGCGTAACACCAGCAACATTTCATGAGAGTACAAAGGTTGAGATTATTTGGACGGTAGTGCCAATTCTCATTTTGATTGGTATGGCGATTCCTGCAACCAATACGCTCGTTGAAATGGAAAACAACGACAACTCTGATATCACTATTCAAGTCACTGGTTCTCAGTGGAAATGGCACTACAAATATTTCGATCAAGACATAGAGTTTTACTCTGTATTGGCCACTCCACGTGAAGAATATGACAATCTAAATGGCCAGTCAGCGGAAAAAGGTGAACACTACTTACTGGAAGTTGATCGTCACTTAGTTATTCCGGTCAATAAAAAAGTTCGATTCTTAATTACGTCTGATGATGTTATTCACTCTTGGTGGGTACCAGCGTTTGCTGTTAAACAAGACGCTAACCCAGGTTTTATTAATGAAGCTTGGACCATCGTTGATGAACCAGGGATCTACCGCGGCCAATGTGCTGAGCTTTGTGGTAAAGATCATGGCTATATGCCTGTTGTCGTTGAGGTAAAATCTGAAGCAGACTATGCCGCTTGGATTGATGAGCAAAATAGACTTATTGCAGAAGCTGCTGCAGCTGAGCAAGCGTCGTTAACTGCATCGCTGTCTAAAGAAGAGCTTATGTCGTTAGGTGAACAAACTTACACTGCGTATTGTGCAGCGTGTCACCAACCTTCAGGGATGGGATTACCGCCAGCATTTCCAGCCCTTAAAGGAAGCCCAGTTGCGACCACAGGGCCCATAAACACTCATATTGATATTGTATTGAACGGTAAGGCAGCAATGCCAGCCTTTGGTAAGCAATTAAGTTCAAAAGAAATCGCAGCAGTTGTGACTTATGAACGAAATGCATGGGGTAATGACACCGGCGATCTAGTGCAAGCCGCAGATGTTAAAGCTGCCAGTGGTGGCGCCAGTACCGCTGTACCTGCAGTGAGTGAAGAAGTTGTGGAGACGGTACAAGAAGCCGCTGCAGAAAAAGCACCTGCTGAAGACCTTTCAAAAACATATTCTATGGATGAGCTCATGGCGATGGGCGAGCAAGTATACAACGGTAAGTGCTTAGCATGTCATCAAGCTAACGGTGCAGGGCTACCTCCAGCGTTCCCAGCATTAAAAGGCAGCCCGATGGTGTTGGGTGATGTCAGTGCGCATATCGACATGGTATTAAATGGCAGCCAAAAGAACCCAGCAATGACGCCATTTAAAGATCAATTAACAAAAACGGAAATCGCGGCAGTGGTGACTTTTGAGCGTAACGCTTGGGGTAACGACACCGGCGATCTAGTTCAACCAGCAGATGTAGATGCTGCGAGTGCGAAGTAAGGGGAAGCATTATGACGACTGAAGCTATTCATGACTCGCATGACCACGAGCATCATGATCATAAAATGACGGGATTAAAGCGTTGGTTGCTAACAACTAACCATAAAGACATTGGATCTTTATACCTTTGGTTCTCGTTTATCATGTTTTTAACTGGCGGTGCCATGGCAATGGTGATCCGCGCAGAATTATTCCAGCCTGGTTTGCAAATTGTCGACCCAGATTTCTTTAACCAAATGACGACAGTGCATGGTTTGATTATGGTGTTTGGTGCCATCATGCCGGCATTTACGGGGTTGGCCAACTGGATGTTGCCGATGATGGTTGGTGCGCCTGATATGGCATTACCACGACTCAACAACTGGAGCTTCTGGATTCTACCTTTTGCTTTCAGCATCTTGTTGATGTCTTTCTTTATGGAAGGTGGAGCACCTAACTTTGGTTGGACGTTCTATGCGCCACTGTCTACAACGTACAGTAATGGCAGTACAGCGTTCTTCGTGTTTGCGGTTCATATTATGGGTATTTCGTCAATTATGGGAGCAATTAACATTGTTGTAACCATAATGAATATGCGAGCGCCAGGTATGACGTATATGAAAATGCCATTGTTTGTCTGGACGTTTTTCATCACAGCATACCTACTGATTGCCGTTATGCCAGTATTGGCTGGAACGGTAACTATGGTACTTACCGACACCTATTTCGGCACAAGCTTTTTTGACGCTGCTGGCGGCGGAGATCCGGTGTTGTTTCAACATATCTTCTGGTTCTTTGGTCATCCTGAAGTTTACATCATGATACTGCCTGCATTTGGTATTGTTTCAACGACTATCCCGGCATATTCTCGTAAAAAGTTATTCGGATATAGCTCAATGGTATATGCAACTGCCTCAATTGCATTCTTATCATTTATCGTGTGGGCACATCACATGTTTACGACAGGGATGCCGTTATTTGGTGAGTTGTTTTTCATGTACTGTACGATGCTCATTGCCGTCCCAACTGGTGTTAAGGTATTTAACTGGGTGGCGACTATGTGGCGCGGTGCTATTTCCTTTGAAACATCAATGTTGTTCTCAATTGCGTTCGTTATCTTGTTCACTATCGGCGGTTTCTCCGGTTTGATGCTGGCGATGACACCGATCGATTTTCAATATCACGATACTTACTTTGTTGTTGCCCACTTCCATTATGTATTAGTAACTGGTGCGTTGTTTTCTATCTATGCAGGTGTGTATTACTGGCTGCCAAAATGGACGGGTTACATGTATGACGACACTTTAAGTAAATGGCACTTCTGGTGTTCATTGATTTCGGTGAACTTGTTGTTCTTCCCAATGCACTTTTTAGGTTTAGCGGGTATGCCTCGACGTATTCCTGATTATGCATTGCAATTTGCTGATTTTAACAAGTGGGTCAGTATTGGTGGCTTCGCTTTTGGCCTATCACAACTTATTTTCTTAGTGTTAGTGATTAAGTGTATTAAAGGCGGTAAGAAAGCTGAGGCTAAGCCGTGGGATGGGGCAGAAGGGTTGGAATGGACGGTACCAAGTCCTGCGCCTTACCACACCTTTGAAAAACCACCTAAAATTGACTAATAACAGGGGATAACTCGTGAGTACAACGCAAGATCAAAGTCAACGAGAAGCTAATACACAGAGAACGGTGAAGAAGCTCGTACTAGTGGTGTTCGCTATGTTTGGGTTTGGTTTTGCACTTGTACCTTTGTATGACGTGTTTTGTGATATTACTGGGTTAAACGGTAAAACAGCGAATACGGCGGCGGCAGTGAACGAAGACGGAATAGATACTTCCCGTACTATAACCGTGCAATTTCTTAGCAGAACAGCGAAGGGAATTCCGTGGCAATTTGAACCTATGATGAATGAAATTAAAGTGCATCCAGGTGAAATGAAGTTAGTGAAGTTCTATGCAAAAAATGAATCTACTCGCGACATAATCGGACAAGCAGTTCCGTCGGTGTCGCCTGGAAGAGCCGCGCTGTATTTTCAGAAAACCGAATGTTTTTGTTTTAATCAACAGCCGTTAAAGGCAAGCGAAGATATTGAGATGGCATTACAGTTCTATGTTGATCCTGAATTGCCCGACGATGTGTCTACGCTAACTTTGTCATACACTTTGTATGACATAACGGGCAAAGTCGAATCATAAGCGTCATACGCGAATACATAGGGGAATAGCTATGACTACAAAAGAATATGAAACTTATTACGTACCGGCGCAAAGTCACTGGCCGATCGTAGGTGCAGTCGCATTATTTTTAATAGCGATTGGCGCGGGCAGTTACGTGTCTAATCTAAACAATCCTGAAGGCGGTATTGGCGGTTACGTACTAATTGCGGGTATTGCACTTATCATTTACATGATGTTTGGTTGGTTTAATAACGTCATTGAAGAGTCAATGTCGGGCAAATATAGCCATCAAATGGATAACTCATTTCGTCAGGGGATGAGCTGGTTTATTTTTTCAGAAGTCATGTTTTTCGCGGCTTTTTTTGGCGCGCTACTTTACGCTCGAACACTTTCAGTGCCTTGGCTTGGCGGCGAAGGCAATAATGCGATGACCCATGCCGTATTATGGCCTGAGTTTGTTGCAGAATGGCCGCTTATCAAAACACCAGACGGCACCGAAACAACGGCTATGGGGTGGTATGGGTTACCATTAATCAACACCATCTTATTATTGACCTCTTCATTTACTGCTCACTTTGCACACGTTGCGTTGGAGAAAGGCAAACGTGCACAGCTTAAAGTTTGGCTTAGCATAACGGTTGTATTAGGCCTCGTGTTCTTATACTGCCAAGGGCTCGAATATTCTCATGGGTATGCTGATGAAATGAAGCTGTACTTAGATAGTGGTATTTATGGCAATACATTTTATCTGTTGACTGGCTTCCATGGTATGCACGTAACATTGGGCACAGTGATGCTAATTGTGATGCTAATTCGTGTGTTCAAAGGTCATTTTACACCTGAAAATCATTTTGCCTTTCAGGCAGCAAGTTGGTATTGGCATTTTGTTGATGTTGTTTGGGTGGCACTATTTATCTTTGTCTATATTATTTAATTAATACATATGATTAAGAAAGAGAAAGCACTGGCTTTCTCTTTTTGTTTGTAAGATTGAGTTGTGTAAAAATTGAACGCACATGCCTGCTCAGCATTTGCCAGAATAAACAAATTTGTTTTTAGTAGGGCCTTGGATTTGGCGTAATAACGCCAGTTAATATGCCGATCAGTAATAATAAGACGATGAACGCTGATGTCATTACACGACGACCAATAAATTTTGACATGTTGGGCTTGTTTGGGTCGTTACTGTTCATAATAACAAGTGCTCTGAACAAGTTATAAATCATAAAGATGAGCAAGCCGACAACGGCAATCTTAATAAACATAAACCCTCATTATCAGGTGGTAGTAGTTGATTGTGTCAGCCGTAAACAGCAAACAAATAGTAAAACAAGTCAACTGGTTAATTGTTGTACTTACTTTGCTGGTATTTATTGGATTAATCAAGCTGGGATTGTGGCAATCGGCAAGAGCGGTTGAAAAAGAGCAACGTTTGGCGCGTATTGAGGCGCTAACAAGTCATCAGGCACTTAACTTGGCACAAATATTAGCCATGAAAGATGGCAGTGAAGAGATTAATGATCTGCCTGTGACAGTAACGGGCGATTTTGATGAGCAACATATTTTGCTTTTAGATAACCAGGTAAACAAGAACAGCTTAGGCTATAGAGTGTTACAGTTGGTATCGACCGAACATGGACTATTGCTGGTTAACTTGGGTTGGGTAGCAGGTAGTGTAAATCGCGACATACTGCCCGATATTCCACCTGTTATGGGGCAGCATCAATTTAATGGGCATGTCAGAATTATTGAAAAAGGCATACAACTGGCAGAGCAAAATTATCAAGATTCACAATGGCCAATGAGGGTTCAGCAAATAGAGCTGGCGAAAATTTCACAACTTTTCGGTCAAAAATTGTTGCCCTTTGTGGTTTACTTAGATAAAAAAGAAAGCATAGGGTTTGAAAAAAACTGGCAGCCTATCGTAATGCCCCCTGAAAAACATCGCGGTTATGCATTTCAGTGGTTTAGTTTGGCGATTACGTGGATGGTGTTGATGATTTCAGCAAGCTGGTATTTCATCCGTAATAAAAATAATAACAAGAAGGAAGGATATGAGTCAGGGGCAGTTGAGTAAATCTCGTCGTAGTCTGTTACTTGTAGTGGCGGCATTTGTGATTCCTATCGTGTTGGCGAAAATCGCGCTAACACAGCATTGGTTTAATTACGGGGTAACCAATCAAGGCGATTTGCTCTCTGGTGAGCGCAACCTTTCAGACCTTGGGGTAGCAAACATTAATCAACAGCGAAAATGGCTGATGTTAGTGTACAAGCCAAGTGACTGTGATGAACTATGCTTAACAACGATAGAAACCATTCACAGCACTTATGTTGCTTTAGGCAAAGAAATGCCGAGGGTAACACCCGTACTACTGACAGATAGTGAACTCACTACCGATTTTTCCTCTCAAATACCTATCAACAAATGGCAAGTTGAAAACTACCCTGATCAAGCCAAAAGCTTACTGACGCGCCAAAATATCTTGGTTGTTGATCCGCTTAGTAACGTTGTTTTAAGCCATAAAATGCCTACTTCCGCAGACGATTTAACGGCTTTTGGCAAGGCAATTCTTGCTGACATGAAAAAACTATTAAAATATTCGAGGATTGGCTAATGACAGATCCTCACAAAAAAACGCTAAGAAAGCTCGTAATTCTCAGCATCTTGTTGGCACTTGTTGTTGTTGCTTTAGGGGCATATACCCGACTGACGCACGCCGGACTGGGCTGTCCGGATTGGCCTGGTTGCTATGGCCAGATAGACGTGCCACAAACGAGTGAGCAAATAGCCAAAGCGGAACAAGCATTTCCTGATCGTCCGGTTGAACCAGAAAAAGCGTGGAATGAAATGATCCACCGTTACTTTGCCGGTAGTTTAGGGCTATTGATTTTAGCCATAGCCATAATGGCAATAAAGCACCGCCATACAGGTGTGCCAGTGAAGCTGCCGCTGTTAATACTTGCTATCGTTATTTTTCAGGCGGCTCTTGGCATGTGGACTGTGACCATGAAGCTAATGCCTATAGTCGTCATGGGGCATCTATTAGGCGGATTCACGACGCTTTGTCTCTTGTTCTTGCTCTACTTACGCTTAAAACCGTATCGAGTACCAGGGGGTGACTCTCGGCTTCGTAGCACTGCGAAATTAGGCATAGTGGGCATTGTCGTACTAACTCTACAAATCGCTTTGGGTGGCTGGACTTCATCAAACTATGCCGCCTTGGTATGTGTTGAATTACCTATTTGTCAAAGTGGTTGGACAGAAGCACTCACGTTTGACAACTCCTTCGATGCTATTCCACCCAAAAGAGAGACATATGAGTTCGGTCACTTAGATCACAACGAACGAGTGACTATTCATGTAATGCACCGAATCGGCGCAATTATTACCACGCTGTATTTATTCTGGCTGGTTATACGTGTATTTAGCAGAGCGGAGAGTCATTATTTTAAGCAAATATCCTTTTTGTTGGGGTTAGTATTAGCGACGCAAGTTGTCCTTGGTGTCAGCAACATTTGGTTTTCTCTGCCACTTGCTGTGGCGGTCAGTCATAACGTTGTTGCCGTCTGTTTAATGCTAGTGCTTATTAAATTGACCTATAGTTTAAGTCGGAAGATATAGGAAGTTGTTATGTCAGAAATCTCCACGGATGTCACACACGCTATGATTAGAACAACGCCTGTATGGCGAGATTATTATGAAATTACCAAACCTCGTGTAGTAGCACTACTTGTACTAACTGCACTAGTAGGCATGTGTTTAAGCGTTCCGGGCGTGATTCCATGGCAAATTTTAATACCGTCAATGTTAGGCATAGGCTTATTGTCATCGGCTGCTGCTGCGATTAATCATATTGTTGATGAACGCATTGATAGTGTAATGAAACGCACTCACAATCGTCCGTTGCCGAATGGGCGTGTATCTACGCGTAGTGCTATCATTTTTGCAAGCTTACTCGCGGTTACTGGCTTCATCATGCTGTATGTATGGGTTAATCCACTTACTGCTTGGTTAACGCTGTCGGGTTTAGTCGGTTACAGTTTTATCTATACGATGTACCTTAAACGTGCCACACCACAAAATATCACGATAGGTGGCTTAGCTGGAGCAATTCCACCTCTGCTGGGCTGGACATCGATGACTAATGAAATTCATCCTAATGCGCTATTATTGGTGCTGCTGATATTTACTTGGACACCGCCTCATTTCTGGGCACTTGCCATCCATCGAAAGGATGATTATGCCAAGGTAAATATTCCTATGTTGCCGGTCACGCATGGCGTTAACTTCACCAAAACTCAAATTCTACTTTATACCATCTTACTGTTTGTTGTAGGTTTGCTGCCTTACCTCGTCGGTATGAGTAATTGGCTATATTTGATTGGCGCGGTTGCACTTAATCTAGTTTTCTTCGTATATGCGTGGAAACTCAAATTTAATGCTGATGAGAATACTGCTATGGACACCTTTAAGTTCTCAATTGTGCATTTGATGTTATTATTCATAGTCTTATTATTAGACCATTATTTATTACCCTTGTAGTTGAGTGCCAAAGATGAATAAAGTTTTAGCTGCAATTATTGCTGTAGTGGCAATTGCTAGTGGTGCGTTTGTTTTTCAGTCTTATTTTCGACTTGCTCAGCCGGAGTTTGCGCTGTACTACCAAACACCGCGAATGGTGAAGCCATTCCAGCTTATCGATCATAATAATCAGGCATTTGACAACAGTACGTTGGCTGGAAAGTGGTCTTGGGTATTTTTCGGTTATACATCGTGTCCAGACATTTGCCCGACAACATTACAAGAGCTTAATTTTAATTATGACCAGCTAAAGTCTGTCGCGCCGAACACGCAAGTATTACTGGTGTCAGTTGATCCAAGCCGAGATACAACCGACAAACTGTCGCAATATATTGGCTATTTTAATGCAGAATTTAAGGCATTAACGGCTGATCATAGCCAATTGTTTCCATTTGCGCGTAATTTGGGACTAATGTACGCGATTAATAACGGCGAACAGTCAGAGAATTATCTGGTCGATCATAGTGCTTCGTTGGTTCTGATTAATCCTGATGGCGAAATTGCTGCTATTTTTAAACCCACGCATGAATTGGGCGAGCTGCCCATCATAGATGGACAGCAAGTGGTCAGCGACTTCGAAAAAATTGTTCGCCTATTTGGCTAACTAACTCATGTTAACGAGTGGCCTAGTTATAACGGATACCACTCGTTATCGGGACGCAAAATAAACCAGGGTTTTGAATACCAATAATAGCGTCCGGGTTCGCTTATACTTGGTGCTGTGCAATTTCCGCGTACACGTCCAGGGGATAAATCGTTGCTAAAGTTTATGGTAAAGGTCTCTTCATCAAGCCATTTAACCTTCTGCTTCCCTAATCCAGAGACATAACAGTTTAACTGTGATTTTCTAAAATCATCTACCACTACATTCATAGTGACCGACTTAACCTCGCCATGTTTGTAAATGGTTTCCGCATTGTGCTTATCGAGTGTGATGACAAATGGTAGCGAATTTAATTTATCGCGAAGGCTAGATAATTTGTCATAAGGCTTCGACGCTGGGAAGCGCGGGATTGCTGACAAACTCGTGGTTAAACCAACGGCTCCGCTTTGTTGTGAGAAACCAACAAAGTCATTGTTTTCTAACCATGATTGTATGGTTGGTGAGTACTCACCATAAGGGTATGCAAAGTAGCGATAACTCTTACCCGTTTTCTGTTCAATCTCTTTCTCTGCTTGAAGCAGAAGCAATCGTTGTTGCTCTAACCAAGCGAGCTCATCCATATCCCTAGGCACACGTGCTAACGAATCATGATAAAAGCCATGATTAGCAATAATGACATTTTGCTCAGCCAAATCCCTTAACTGCTGCCAACTCATGTATAGCAGTGAGCCGCGATTAACAATATCAGGATTGATAAAGATAGTGTACGGATAGCCAAATCTGTCTAGTATTGGTTTTGCGTTCGTTAAAATATCTAAATATGCATCATCGAAGGTAATCGCAACGGCTTTATCTGGTAGTTCTTTTTGGTGTCTTATTGCGTCAACAATTTGTGAAACGGGAATCACTTTAAAGCCGTTATCGGCCAAATACTGCATATGTGCTTCGAATTGCGCTGGATCAATGCTCGTGCTGGCAGGTGTTGAAGAATCAACATGGTGATATTGTAAAATAACTGCTGCTACCGTCGAACACGACCAAACGCTCAAAAGTAACGATACAATTATCCAGATGCGAGCTAACATTATTACCTTCCAGTATTACTAACGTAACGTTTTAGTGAATTTAAAATTTCTATCACATTATTTTTCGGTATTTCGTTGTAATTAACAAGTACTAGTTATCCTGGAACAGAATATATTTAATGTGTGATGGTAATAATGTCTTTCCATATCTGACATGTTCATTTAATCTGCCACCTCTAATCATTGTTACCATTAATTGCCTCAGGAGCGTTATTTTGCAACCTGCCTCCTACCATCGCCAATTGTTTACACTCGCTATTCCGATGATATTGTCGAATATCACTGTGCCGTTATTGGGGCTTGTTGATACCGCAGTAATTGGCCATCTTGATCAGGCGTATTACCTTGGTGGTAGTAGTGTTGGTGCCATGATTATCACTTTTGTCACGTGGTTATGCGGATTTTTACGCATGTCGACGACAGGGTTGGCGGCGCAAGCTTATGGGCGTGGCGACTTTGCAGAAAGTTCAATGGTATTGAGTCGCGGCTTAATCGTCTCAATTTCGCTTGGCGCATTGATGATTATTTTTCAAACGCTATATCTAGACGCAGCCTTGGCACTAGCTGGCGGATCAGAGCAAGTGCAACTATATGCACGTCAATACGGTGAAATTCGTGTGTGGGGTATTCCTGCGGCTTTAAGTAATTTAGTGATATTAGGCTGGCTACTCGGTCATCATAAAGCCAAATCAGTTATGTGGATTTTGATTGTCACTAATTGTGTGAATCTTGGGCTTGATCTACTTTTCGTTGTTGTGTTCGATTGGAAGGTACAAGGCGTAGCACTTGCAACACTTATCGCCGAGTATGTGGGGCTAGCGATGGGTTTATTAGTGGTCTTTAGTCACTTTAGCTCCTCAGTTCGGGAAATATGGCAATCCAAATCACAAGCACTTGCGCAGCTAATCCAGCGAAGCGAGTTGATTCGCTATTTCAGCCTAAACCGCGATATTCTCATTCGCACGCTGTGTTTGGAAATTTGCTTTGTGTTTATGACCTTCCAAGGGGCGCGCCTAGGTGATGAAGTCGTGGCTGCCAATGCCATACTAATGAACTTCTTGTTGTTGGTTTCTTTTGGCTTAGACGGCATAGCCAATGCTGCAGAAGCAATGGTGGGCAAAGCTCATGGCAGCGAGAATAAGCGCGACTTTCGCGAAACTGTTAAGGTTGCGTTGCAGTGGAACCTAATCTTTGCCATAGCTTATACGTTAATTTTCACTATGTTTGATCAAGCACTGATTCGGTTGATTTCAGATATCCCAAGTGTAATTGCCTTTGCAGAAACATATGTGGTGTGGTTAATACTAATGCCAATATTTGCTTGTTGGTGTTATTTATTTGATGGTATTTACGTGGGAATGATGAATGCCAAAGTCATGCGTAACAGCATGGTTATCTCCACATTTTTCGGATTTTTTCCGGTATGGTTCATATTGCAGTCGTATGGTAATCATGGATTATGGGCTGCGTTTACGGTGTTCATGTTGTTGCGGGGAGTGAGCCTTGGCTGGCACTTTAATCGTTATGTTTGGCGGGCGGTCGATTGAGTATATGGTAGAGTCGATTGGCGAATATACCTAGGTATCCCCAAGCAGCCAAAACAATGCTTATGCCGATAAAACCAAGCCCCAGAACTTGCCATTCATGCGAGCCCACAAAACCGACATAAACAAAAATTAAACCACAAATGAAAAAGCCAAGCCCAATCATAAAACGCTTCATACTGCGTTGTGGGTCTTGGCCTAAGTATTCAAGAATACGCACAAGTGGTATTAGAAGTAAGAGTGCTCGCCACGTTGATGTTCAGTCATATCACGCACACCTTTTATTTCACCATCCATGATTTCAAGTAACTGACGCTCAATACCATCTTTAACCGTTACATCAATTTGACTACAGCCGTTACATCCACCACCAAACTGAAGCACGGCAAAACCGTCGTCGGTGATTTCCATCAATGTGCACTCGCCGCCATGGCCAGCTAACTGTGGATTAACTTCTGCTTTAATAAAATAGTCAACGCGATCGAATAATGGTGCGTCGCTAGCCACTTTGCGTAATTTGGCGTTTGGCGCCTTAAGTGTCAGTTGCGAACCCATTTGGTCAGTAACAAAGTCGATTTCAGCTTCATCTAAAAATGGTTTGCTATCGGCATCGATAAATGCTGAAAACTGATCAAATTTGATTTCGAGATCTTCTGGTTCTACAGCGTCGGCTGGACAATAAGACACACCACATTCAGCGCTGGCAGTACCAGGATTAACAACAAATACGCGAATATTTGTACCTTCGCCTTGTTGTGAAAGCAATTTGGCAAAGTGCGCCTGTGCCGTTTCTGAAATAGTGATCATAGTCATGAATATTCAACCTACATTAATTTTGCTTTGATATACCTGAGTAAATCACTCAGGTATATTATTTTACTCTGCTTCGTAAGAATGTGCTACCTGATTGTGCGTTCAATTCTAAAATTAGCAAAGATAGTAAAAAAGAGACAAAAAAGAGATAAAAAAGTACTATCGCACGACGACTGTGCTAGATGCTGTTTATAGAGTTTGCTATGTTGTGTGTATGTACAAGTAGGACAATAACATGTTGAATCGATTTTTAATTTTTCTCGTATTTTTGATGGGGACAAACGTCTCAGCGAACGCTGCAGATGTTACAGAGTATTTACCTGCAAACCATGTTTATGATGAGTCTATCGCTAAACCAGAAGACCTCTTTAGCTTCGGTTTGGGAGAGCGCCATATTCGTCATGATCAGCTGTTGCGTTATTTTGAGGTGTTATCACAAAGCTCCGATCGCGTTTTGCTAACCGAAATGGGCATGACGAATGAAATGCGTCGACAACTATTGGTGACCATTTCCCATCCAAATAATTTGACCAATATCGATGATATCTTAGCGAATAACAATAAACCGCAATCAGCAACGAGTAGGCAGCCACTTGTAATATGGCTAGGTTACAGTGTGCACGGTGACGAAATCAGTGGTAGTAATGCTTCGCTGGCAGTAGCGTATCACCTTGTCGCGAGCCAAGATGAACAAGTATTAAAAATGCTTGAAGACACCATAATCGTGCTAGAGCCCAGTATTAACCCTGACGGCATGGATCGATTTACTACTTGGGTGAATACACACCGAGGCGTAGCACCGAACAGCGATCCTAATCATATTGAACATCATCAAGATTGGCGTACAGGGCGTACTAACCATTTTGGCTTTGATCTAAACCGCGATTGGTTATTACTTTCTCAGCGCGAAACACAAAACCGTATGGCGTTTTTCCATCAATACCAACCCCATGTACTAGGGGACTTTCATGAGATGGGCGCTAACAGTACGTATTTTTTCCAGCCTGGCATTCCGTCACGCACCCACCCGTTTACGCCTGAAGATAACCAGATGCTAACGCGTAAGCTTGCTACGTATCACGCCAAGGCATTAGATTCAGACAACCGACTGTATTACAGCCAAGAAAGTTTTGATGATTTCTATTATGGTAAGGGTTCCACATACCCTGATATTAACGGCGGTGTTGGTGTGTTGTTTGAACAAGCTAGTAGTAGAGGCTTCCAGCAAGATACGATAAATGGCTTGTTATCTTTTGAATACGGCATTAAGAATCAGGTATTAACGTCGTTTTCGACTATTGAAGGGGCGTGGAAAAACAAAGCAGAGTTTTTTGCTTACAGAGAGAAGTTTGATAAAGAGTCGTTAGCGCAAGCGAGTAAGGAAAAGTTTGAAGGCTACTTACTTGCGAGCGATCAAGATCAGTATCGCATGCAAATGTTTCTGAAAAAGCTTAAACAACACCAAATAAACGTATATCCATTATCGGAAGATTTTCGTTTAAATGGTCGTGTTTACCCTGCGAACACTAGCTACTACGTACCATTGGAGCAAAAGAAATATCGGGTTATTAAGGCGTTGTTTGATCAGGGAACCAACTTCAGAGATAACACTTTTTATGATGTTTCAGGCTGGACGTTACCTTTAGCAATGAACATTGAATTTCATGAGGTAAGTCGCACCTGGGGACTCAAACTGGCAGAGAGTGTGTGGCAGCAACCACGTGACATTTCCCAGTCAATTGACACTGCAGCTTATGCTTACGTGTTTGAATGGTTCGATTACCGCGCTCCACGTTTGCTCAACGCTTTATTGTCTGAGGGTGTAAAAGCAAAAGTAGCGACTAAATCATTCACTTCTCAAGTACAAGGGAAACAACGACTATTTCCTGCTGGCAGTATCATGATACCAGCTGCCTCTCAACAAAATGAAGGCTGGCGTGCATTAATTGAAAACTATGCCAATATTCATCAGATCACCGTGCACAGTGTGAGTACAGGGTTAACTATCGCTGGCATTGACTTAGGAAGCAGTGCATTTGCGCCGATAGATCCCGTCAAAGTGTTGTTGATAGGCGGAAAAGGAAGCTCCCAGTATGAGGCTGCAGATATTCTATTTTACTTAGATGCACAGCTTCACATTCCGGTGACTGTCGTTGAACAAAATAGACTAAGGCGAGTGAAATTGGCAGACTACTCACATATCATCATGGTGGATGGAAACTACAAACAACTGGGCAAAAAGGTTGTTGAAGACATCAAAACTTGGGTACAACAAGGTGGTGTTATTTTTGGTCAAAAGCGCGCGGCAAAATGGTTAGCAGATGCTGAGTTTTTGAAAGCCGAATTCGTATCTAAAGAACATCTTGATGAACTGTTTGATGTGAGTAATTTAAGTTATCAAGACAAGGAAGCATTATCTGCGCGTAAACGCATTGCCGGTGCCATTTTTCAAGGGCAATTGGATACCTCGCACCCTTTAAGTTTCGGTTATAGCAATACGAATCTACCACTATTTCGAAATAGCACGTTAATCATGAAAGCGCCTGAACAGCCGTTTATTTCAGTTGCGCGTTATGCAAAAGAGCCGCTGCTTAGCGGCTATACTGACAAGAATCTCGTTAACAAGATAGCTAGTAATGCGGCAATTGTTGCGCATAACTTCGGTCGGGGCAGAGTCATTGCCACTACCGATGTTTTAGCGTTTCGTGGTTACTGGGCTGGTAGTTCAAAACTATTAGCCAACAGCTTATTTTTTGCTAAAGCGTTTAGCGCATCAGGTGGCTAACGTCACTTATTCTTCAACTTATCTGTTATTGCGGTAGCGCCAGCGCTATCGCAATAACACCTACGTGTTGCACCCCATTCTTTTTTAACAATTTTGCGATTTCATTGACTGTTGAGCCTGTAGTGACGACGTCGTCGACAATGACGACAGCGTCTGGAACAGGTGAATCGAACGCATTCAACGCAAAAGCACCATGCAGCTGACGTCGGCGCGCCGCACCGTCTTGCCCAACTTGCGAAGCCTGATGATGAATACGCATAAGAAGGCGATTGCTATATCGTAGACCTCCGAGACGACAAAAATGCTTAGCTATTAGGTGGCTTTGATTATAGCCGCGCTTGCCCCACCTTTTGGGGTGAATTGCGACAGGTATGTGTAAAGTGCCTTGTGTAAGTTGAGTGTTCGCTTGCTGGCACACGTCAGTGTGCCATTGCTGGTAAAGTAATTGGCCAAGCAACTTTGCATATTCAAAGCGCTGAGAGTATTTAAGCTGTTTCAACCAGTAGTCAAATGGCCACAAATAGGGAGATAGAACGTATAATTGATCAAGGTGTTGGTGCGAAATCGCTTTTCTTATCTTGGGCCAACTTAACAGGTTGTTCGACAAATTCGGGTAATTAAACGTTGGCAGATCTTGATAACAATGGTCGCATAGCAGATGAAACTGCGAGACATCTTGACGACATAAGTCACAACGTGAAAGTGTTAATAGATGGCGATTGATTACATGTGGGACTTTATCAGCATAATTTCTTAATGTGCTAATCAATTTCATGGCTATTCGTTCCTTTTAATAGGCCAATTGGGTAAAATGTGTGCTTTTGAATTCGCAATAGCAAAGCATGGCACATCATTTACATTTTTCGAGCCAAGGCAGTGGTACGCCTTTGGTTTTTATTCATGGATGGGGATTAAACGCTGGCGTTTGGCAACCCACTGTGGAAGCACTTTCTGACCAATTTCATGTAACGACCGTTGATTTGCCAGGTTTTGGTACTAACGTGGCTCATACAATTTCGCCATATTCTTTAGATAGTGTAACTGAGCTGATCAGCCAAGTGATAGACCAGCCAGCCGTTATTGTAGGCTGGTCTTTGGGCGGGCTGGTAGCAACAAAACTCGCACTGGCTTACCCAGAAAAAGTGAAAGGCGTGGTCGCGGTGGCGAGTAGTCCGCATTTTGTTGAGTCTGAGCAGTGGCCGGGCATTAAGCCAGATGTGCTGGCTTTATTTCATCGCCAACTTTCTCAAAATACACAAAAAACTATCGACAATTTTCTCAAAATACAGGCTATGGGCAGCCCTCATATACGCCAAGATATTAAAGTGATTCGAGAGCTCATCATGCAGTTCGGTATGCCCAGCAAAGCCACACTTGATGAATCGCTGCGCCTGCTTGACATGGTAGACCTTCGTGATGAACTTCAAAACATTTCAGTGCCCTATTTTCGTATGTATGGCAAATTGGACAGTTTGGTACCGCAACGCGCTATAACCCACATTGACAAGTTGATCCCACAGAGCGAAAAAATAGTGTTCGATGCCGCGTCTCATGCGCCATTCATTTCACACTTTGAACCGTTTGTGAAAGCGCTTCGTATCTGGTTAACACGGCATTTTAGTTAGCTCGTTGGGTTTACATTTAGTGCTAATTGGTTAATAATTAGTCAATAGGTATTTGTTAATATCTAAAGTTGTGTGGGCGGTTATAGATAACTCAATTGAGCATTGCTAACTCGCCTTACGTTGATATTAAAGGAGCTGAAAATGGAAATAAACTCTGCTTTTAATGCGGGCGTTAAAGGGTTTCAAAACGCGACTGAGCGCGCCACCCAAGCAGCAGCGAGTATTGTTGAGAAAACCTCGATCACTGCTGAAGACTTTGCTATTGGCCAAGGAATTAACGACAACACCATTGATCAAAATACTAAATCGGGCGATTTATCTGATTTGAATCAGGAGATTGTTGATCTCAAAGTAGCTGAGTTTCAGGCGAAAGCCTCTGCTGAAGTCATTAAAACTGCAGACGACATGGTTGGATCATTACTGGACGTTACAGTTTAACTGTAGGATATTGCCATGAACATCACGCCACTTCCGACAACGCTACCAACGGCTACGGTATTTAATCCGCAGACCGAGTCGTTGCGTCGGGAAAATCAACAGCGTGAAGTTATCACTCAAACGGCGCCGCTTAATCAGTCGGCAGCCGAGAAAGGCGTTGCCTCTGAACGCGAACGTGCGAAAACACCTGCTCAATTTAATGAACAAATCGATTTTGCGAATTTAAGAGAGCAAGCCAAATTAGACAACAGTACGATTACTGAGCAACATGAGCACCAAGACTCGCCGCAACAACAAGCCCAAGACCATGAGGAGAATATAAGTGATTCTTCAGAAAATGGTGGGCAATCTGTTAGTGCAGATGACGAGAGCGAGACTAATGATGACACAGCACAAGATCGCGTAAAGGAATTTGCGGAACAGCAAACTATTAAAGAATTGCAAGTGCGTGACCGCGAGGTTCGCTCTCATGAATTAGCGCATGCTACTGCGGGCGGCCCATATACGGGTTCACCGAGCTATTCTTTTGAAGTAGGCCCTGATGGCAAAAAATACGCAGTAGAAGGCGAAGTTTCAGTAGATCTTGAACCTATTGACGGTAATCCAAGAGCGACAATCGCTAAGATGCAGAAAGTTTACAACGCAGCATTGGCTCCGGCAAATCCGTCGATTCAAGATATGCGTATTGCAAATGCCGCAGCACAGCAAATAGCACGTGCTCAATCGCAATTATTAAATGAAGCTAGCAGTGTTGATTCAGAAGACAATAATGAAGCGGATGCTAATGCGAGGACTCGTGGAACATTCTCAACTGAAAGCGCCAATGATCGTGATGAAAGAGATTTTGACCAGCTAATTAACGAAACGTTGGCGTCACAAGAAGCAATTGCGCCTAGCCGTTCAATAGATGTTGATTTACGGGCTGTTCGTATTGAACATTTCTATGCTGATATTAATCACGCTTATGAAAAGCCGCCGCGTAATCAGTTTGAATTAACGGCATAAAAAACGTCTGCAAGCAGACGTTTTTTATTGGCTAGTGAAAGCTATAGATGTATCCGACAATGCGTTTAAATGCCGTAATCTTCACGATATTGACGAACTTTAACTAGATTGTCGGCCATTTCAGGCTTATCTTCCAAATAGCTAATTAAGTCGCCAAGGGTCACAATCGAGATAACTTTTGTACCAAAGTCACGTTCCACTTCTTGGATGGCAGATAATTCGCCTTTACCTTTTTCCTGACGGTCTAACGCAATGAGTACACCAGACAATTCGGCATTATGAGCTTGAATTAACTCCATTGACTCACGGATCGCTGTACCTGCAGTAATCACATCATCAACTAACATCACTTTACCGGCAAGTGGTGAACCTACTAAGTTCCCGCCTTCACCGTGCGTTTTTGCTTCTTTTCGGTTAAAGCAATAAGGCGTGTCAATATCATGATGATCAAACAAGGCAACCGCAGTCGTCGTTGCAATAGGGATCCCTTTGTATGCAGGGCCAAACAACAAATCAAACTCAATACCAGAATCAGCAAGTGCAGCGGCGTAAAATCGGCCTAAACGCGCTAAATCACCACCAGTGTTGAATAATCCTGCGTTAAAAAAGTATGGGCTAGTGCGCCCTGATTTCAATGTGAATTCGCCAAATTTCAGTACTTCTTTTGCCAATGCAAATTCAATAAATTCTTTTTGGTAAGCTTTCATTGTTCTTCCTTACGCGTTTAATGCAGACTTTTGCTCATCGAACAGTTCGTTAATGCTGTTCTTGGCCAAAACCATCATGTCGTTCATTTCTTCGAAACTAAATGGTTCTTCTTCAGCAGTACCTTGTACTTCGATTAGTTTGCCTGTTTCTGTCATAACAACGTTCATGTCAGTTTCAGCGGCAGAGTCTTCAATATATTCTAGATCAGAAATTGCAGTGCCTTGATAAATACCAACAGACACGGCGGCTATCATGTGCTTTAACGGATTCGTTTTGATGATTTCTTTTGCACGCATGTAGTTCAGTGCGTCAACCAGTGCAACGCAAGCACCTGTAATTGACGCAGTGCGGGTACCGCCATCAGCTTGAATAACATCACAATCAACGGTAATAGTGTTTTCGCCTAGTGCTGCTAAATCTACCGCCGCACGTAACGAGCGCGCGATTAGACGTGAAATTTCAAGTGTGCGGCCACTTTGCTTACCACTTGCTGCTTCACGGCGCATTCTGGTGTGGGTAGAACGTGGCAGCATGCCATATTCAGCTGTGATCCAACCTTTGCCTTCACCTTTTAAGAAACGTGGTACACCTTCTTCAACTGTTGCTGTACAAATGACCTTTGTGTCGCCGAATTCAATCAATACAGAGCCTTCTGCATGAGCGGTAAATTGACGAGTAATGGTGACGGGACGAATTTGACCTGGGGTTCTGCCACTTGGACGCATGGAACTAGTTTCCTATTAGTTGAAATCAAACCCGCATTATAGTGTGTTGTTGACAATTTTGACACCTAGAATGCACAAAATTATAGGGTATGCGCTATCTACCATCTATTGCTTAATCAATGGTAAGTGAGACTAGTTTTGTTCCGATATAACCGTAATTTGTGACATTGAATTTGTTAGTAACAAATTAATATCAAAGGATAAATGGGAATAATCGCCTACATTGCGCTAAGATAAATAACCACAGGCAATGAAAGATGTTTCGCCTTGGTTAGGTCACATTAGCTATGAAGTGTATAACAATAAAGTACCTTGCAGCTATTTTGGGGAAAGTATGAAAGTCTTAGCGACGATATTTATCTTGTTTAGTCAAATGACATGGGCAGCCGTTAATTTGGACACGCTTAATGCGTCACTACCTTTATACAGCAAAGTGTATGACGACAAGCGAGACCCTTTTGCAGATGCTAAAGATGCCATTAGTTTAGCCAATCGAACCGGGCGCAATGTGATCATAGAAATTGGCGGCAATTGGTGTACTTGGTGTCATAAGATGGACGCATTTTTAGCTGAAAATCCAGATATTTATCAGTTATTGCATCAAAAATACGTATTGTTAAAAATCAACGTAAGTGACTCTAATGAAAATGAAGCCTTCATGAAAGGCTTGCCTCCTGTTTTGGGCTATCCGCATATGTATGTGTCGACTGGACAAGGCAAAATGTTGTTATCAAAGGACACGGCAGACTTTTTAACAAATGGCCAGTATTCACGCGAGGCTTGGTTGTCATTCTTGAATAAATGGCAGGCGTCATCTGAGCTTGTATTACCTGTAACACCTAACGTTAACAAAGCCAACTAGAGAGGCACTGATGGAAAGCTTTTTTTCTGAAAACTATACCCCACCTACTTGGCTAAAAAAGAAGTTGTCGCGACGTGGCATGCTAAAATCTGCCGCAGGCATTAGCGCGGTAGGCGCATTACATCATACCCCCATTTCTGCGAAAACCAGCAGTGCTTTTGAACGCGATATTACGCAAGAAACTTGGGCGACGCTCGATGCGGTTTTATTGCATTTGCTGCCAGTGTCGAAAACTGGGCCAAGCGCTCAAGATATTCAAGCAACTTTGTACCTATATAACCTAGTGCACCAACAGCCTACTGCTCAGGACGAAATTGATTTTATTTATAAAGGCGTAGGTTGGCTAAACGGCTACACGAAAAAGCATCTTTCAAGGGCATTTACCGCACTAAATCAAGAAGAGAAAGAAACCACGCTTCGGTCCATTGGTCGCTCACGTGCCGGTGAAAACTGGCTTAGTATGCTGATCAGTAACCTTTTTGAGGCAATGCTCGCGCCACCTAGCTATGGTGGAAATCCAAATGGTGTAGGTTGGCAGTGGCTGGCGCATCAACCGGGTTTTCCATTACCCCCCGAAGGAAAGCGTTACTATGAGTTGCCTAAGCGTAGCAAAGTGAAAGCGCAGAATATTGCCGTAACATTTATTGACGCCGCTCCAGCGCGCACAACAAAAATCAAGAAGAAGGTACGCAAAGCATGACATATGACATTTGCATTGTCGGCAGTGGTGCCGGTGCATCACCAGTAGCTTATACGCTCGCAAATGCTGGTGCCAAAGTATTGGTATTGGAGAAAGGCCCATGGTTAACCGAAAAAGAGTTTTATAAAGACGAATTAGCGATTAGTTTGCGTGATTCATATAACCCAGATTTAGCTGACGAACAGCACGTGATTGAAGAGTTGTATGAACGTGAAAATGGCTCTACATACTGGCATGGCGAACCAACGAGTGAATCTGGTTGGAGTTTTTGGAATGGCAGTGTTGTAGGTGGCTCTTCAAACTTTATGAGTGGCTATTTTCATCGCTTGAAACCAGTTGATTTTAAACTTAAGTCTGAGTTTGGCGCCATTGAAGGCGCTAATATTGCGGATTGGCCAATTAGTTACGATGAATTAGAACCATATTATGCGATGGTTGAGAAAGTGGTTGGCGTGTCGGGCAAGGTGGTAAAGCATCCTCATCAAGAACCACGTTCTACAGATTTTCCTTACCCGCCACTGGCAGAGCATGCTGTTTCAGGTTGGATTGACCAAGCAGCCAAAGAGATTGGCTTTCATAGCATCCCCGTGCCAAGAGCAGTATTGTCTCAGCCTGCTATGGGACGAAATAGCTGTGAATATTCAGGCTATTGCAGCAGCTACGGTTGCTCTTCTGGTGCAAAAGGCAGTGGCCGAGCAGCATTGCTCAATCATGCAATGGCGACAGGGAATTTAACCATAGTCGATAATGCCAAAGTGTATTACCTAGGCACCAATACCAAAGGTGAGGTTAACGCCGTTCACTACTATGACAAGCAAGGCAACAAACAACAGGTTAGCGCGCGTCTTTATGTTGTAGCTTGTCAGGCGATTGAAACTTCTAGACTCTTGCTAGCTTCTAAGAGCGAGAAGTTTCCACATGGTCTAGCAAACAACAATGGGCAGGTGGGTAAAAACCTTGTGTTTAGTGCGGGTGGCACGGGGCGTGGTGACTTCATTATGGATAATTTACCCAAACAACAGCAAGCAGCGCTGAAACAAGTTGGGCCATTTATTAACCGCGCTCTACAAGATTGGTATGAGATTGACGATGAGACCTTTGAGGGAGCCAACAAAAAGGGTAAGGCCAAAGGTGGCACCATTGATTTCCTGTTCTATCAAAACCCTATCGCTCGCGCACAAGGGACACAGTGGGATGACGACGGAGAATTGCTTTGGGGGGAAGCGCTGAAGCAAAGCATGTTAGATGAGTTCACCAGCTATAAAACCCTACGATTTGAAGTGTTTAATGACTGGTTGCCAACCGACGACTGTTTTGTTGCGCTTGATGAAGAGGTTACCGATAAATGGGGTGATCCAGTAGCAAAAGTGCGCATTGGGAGCCATGATCACGACTTGGTAGTAGGCGAATACCTTGCTGAAAAAGGCGCTAAGCTGTTAGAGCAAATGGGCGCCGTAAATATTTCCACATCGGTTAGCAGTGCACCACCAACCAACTTGATGGCGGGCGGCTGTCGATTTGGTGATGATCCCAACACCACAGTACTCAACAAGTATTGTCAGGCACACGAAGTGAGCAATCTATATGTTACCGACGGTTCATTTATGCCCACTGGCGGAAGCGTGCCCTATACCTTTACCATTTACGCAAACGCATTTCGCGTGGCTGAACACATCAAAGCGCGTTGGCAGGCTTCGTTAAAGGTTTAGATCAACCAAGAGTGGTTTGTACGAGGTATCGTTTTGTCGTAACCATTTAGACAACAGCCACTTCTCGCCTGACGTTACGGTAACTCCCTGATGTAAAGAGTGTGGTAGTGGATTAAATTGATTGTCGGTATTTCTAAACACCACTAGTCGCCCTAGCTGTGGAGAGACTTGCTTATCTAATCGTGGAAAAGCGGTTTCACCACCCGCAGCTATTTCATTAAGGTAAATCAGCGCGGTTTTAAAGCGTTGGCTACCGTCTTGTTTGGCGAGGGCCGCCCCCGGATCTTTCGGATGAAAGAAATCATAATGTGCTTTGTATTCTTCGCCAACTTGATAATGGAGTACATTACTCAATTCTCCACATGTCATGGGGACATGCGTAATACCCGCAATTTTCGCCTCAGTATTGAGGAGAATCCAGTCATTCATGTTGGGGGTTAGTTGCGCCGCACTTTTAGTGCGAACACCGCTGGTTTGGCTAGTGCCAGATTCACCATCTACCACTTGCGACCTATTCAAATGATCGGCAGCTCGGTGTATTAACCACTGACAATCAAACGGCGAGATGAAATTATCAACGGTAAGTAATTCAATTTCCTTGGCGACAGTGTTTACAGTCAAAGAGTCAAACGCTGGGCGCGCGAGCAACGAAAAATTGGGTGTTAGTTGCTTGAGTGTACCAACCGATTGCGTAATAGGTAGCTTCTTAAGTAGTTCATTCGACTGGTGTTTTGCCAATAACGCTGCTGCCATTTCAGGTTGTCCACACTGAAAGAATAAACTGACAGCGGCTACAACAGCTGGTTGCTCATTTAATTGACAAGCTTGCTTCAAGTAATCTTGAAATGACAGTGTTAGTTCGGGATGAAAATATAACAACATCGCCATTTTATGATTTGCTAGCGGAACGTTTTTAGCGGCCAAATCATAAAGTAAACCAATACCCTGATTGGGATCTTTACGCATCAAAAAATCTACCTGCGCAAACAAGGCTGGTGGATATTGTTCTGCCAATAATGGCTTGATTGTACGACTGAGTTTCTCAAACTCACCGGCTTTAAAATACAACCGACTCAAGTGTACGGCGGCATTTTTATCACCATTTTCCGCCTGTGCTCGTAAGTTTTCTTCTAGCATGATGTTATTTTAATTGAATACCTCGCTACATATACTAACGCAGTACTACTGATAGCAAAATAAGTCTTTTACGCGAAAGCTGGCGAGATGAGCTATGCTCAGGCATAATCCTTGATTATTGGAAATTTACACCTAAGGTTTACACATGATTCATAGTATGACGGCATTCGCTCGACACGAAGTTAAGGGCGATTGGGGCAACGCAGTTTGGGAAATTCGCAGCGTTAATCAACGGTTTTTAGAAACCTACTTCCGTCTGCCTGAACAATTTCGTTGCATTGAACCGATATTACGCGAACGCTTTCGCAAACAACTGAACCGCGGTAAGGTTGAGTGCAATTTACGTTTCAATCCAAACCCTTCGGCAAAGGGCAAGCTCTCGCTCAATCAAGATTTAGTCAACCAACTGCTCGAACATGCCAACTGGATTAACGAACAAACACTTAATAGCCAAATTAACCCCGTTGAAATTATGCGCTGGCCAGGCGTAATGGAAGCAGAAGAAGCCGATATGGATACGATTCAGGCGGAAATCTTAACGGGATTTGATAAAGCACTCAGTGACTTTGTTGCAGCACGTGCAAGCGAAGGACAAAACATGAAAGCGTTAATAGAGCAACGCTTAGACGCTATTGTAACCGAAGCTGAAAAAGTGAAAACACACATGCCAGCAGTAATTAACTGGCAACGCGAACGCATTCTTGAAAAATTCAAAGACGCTGAAATCGAACTTGATTCAACACGTGTTGAACAAGAGCTCGTACTCTTAGCACAGAAAATGGACGTTGATGAAGAAATCGACCGCTTATTCAGCCATGTAAAAGAAACACGCAGCATCCTGAAAAAAGGTGGTGCCCAAGGCCGAAGACTCGATTTCATGATGCAAGAATTCAACCGCGAAGCCAACACCCTTGGCTCAAAATCAATCAATGCTGATATCACTAATTCAGCTGTTGAACTCAAAGTGTTAATTGAGCAGATGAGGGAGCAGATCCAAAATATTGAATAATGTCCATTTCTGTCCAGGATTCTCCGCTACAGCCCAGTAATACTGGGCTTTTGTTTTTTTAGCGTCCAAATTGTTCTGAATAATTTAGGCCGAAAACTGCAAAAAGTGGTAGTGCGAGTGGTAGTTCGCTCGGCCGAGTCACCAATGTCGTCCAAATACCCATATAAATTTGGAGGATATAAATGTTAACCGAAAGCAAACTAAAATCTATCATCAAAAAGGGCGCCCCCACTAGGGGAATTGCAGATAAAGATGGTCTATTTTTCTCATTAACCCAAGCAGGCTACGCAAGCTTCAAATTCCGCTATCAAATAAATGGCCGACGAGCCATCACCACTATTGGACCATACCCAGCACTTTCGTTGAAAGAGGCAAGACAAAAAGCAATGGCACTTCGCCACCAGCTCGCCAATGATATTGATCCTGCAATGGAAAAACGCAGGGCGGAACATCAAGCAAGGCAAACTTTAGATGCTGTTTTTAAGCACTACTTTGAGACCATCATCGAATCTCGCTATTCACATGCTGAACGTTTGAAGCGGTTATATGAAATGAATTTGCAGCAACCATTAGGTAATCGCTCAATTACTGAGATAAACGGCTTAGAAATTTCCGATGTACTGCAGAAGATTAAAAAAGGCACAAGAACAAAAGCCCCTAGGCCATCGATAGCCAACAAATCCCTCTACTTGCTTAAGGCCTTATTTAAACATGCAGTAAAGCTCGACCTAATACGCCATAACTTAGCTTTGTCATTCACTGCAATGGATGCAGGCGGAGAGGAAAGACCGAAGGACACCTATTTAAACGAAAAACAAATCAAACAGTTTTTCGAAATAGCCGAAGCTGCAGGAACTGCTTTTAGTAGAGATAACTACCTAGCAACCTGTTTGCTGTTTTGTACAGCAACTAGAAAGATGGAACTGCTAGGCGCTAAGTGGGAAGAATTCGACTTTGACGAGCTGCTATGGACAATTCCTGCAGAACGCACAAAACCTCGCCGAGAGTTTTTAGTTCCGCTAACACCACGAGTAATAGGTTGGCTTGATGAACTAAAAGTAAGGGCCTGTAGCAGCGAGTATGTGTTTCCGGCTAGAAAGCAAAGCCGTGTCCCCCATGTTTATCATGATACGTTAAACCACGCATTCAAAGCTCTGAGTTTGCCATTTGCGCTGGCACCACATGATATCCGTAGAACAACAAGGACATTATTGGCAAAACTAGGCGTATCGGATCAGGTAGCAGAAATTTGTTTGAACCATAAACTGCCCAAGATGCAGCATATCTATAACAAATACTCTTTCTTGCCAGAAAAGCGCGAGGCTCTTTTGATGCTAGCTGAAGCATTTTGTGAATGTTTACCGAGTATTGAGAAATAATATGAAACGATTAACGGATAAAAAGTTAGTTGAAACGATCAAGGATTTAAAGCACTGGGATGGCTACCCGCCCACCACTGAATATATCATTCAATCCTTTCCAATGCTTGATGAGCAAATAGTTAAGCGGGCCTTAGTAAGAGCTACAGATAGAAGAAAGATAAGAAAGCAAGGTAATCATTGGTACTCACGTAACTAAGTGGGAATTGAACTTTAATTCAGTTAGCTAGTAGACATTTTTAGCAAAGTGTCTACTAGCGCGATTAGGGAAAGGAGCGTGTTAGATTATTTCATTGGGAACACTCAGAGAGTGAGTAAATTGGTTTAACTGTATTTACGTGCATAAGTCTTAACTTGAACTTACAGATTAGAACAATAGGACTCGATCAAATCTGACAGTCGCTACTTGCGACTTCAAGATAGTTATACTAGCAATTTTAATTATGGCGAATCGGCCATAATTAAAGAATCAGTTTTGAACAAAAGATGCAGAACTCTATGACCATAAAATCAATTAAGTCTAAACAAGAACTTGAAAATGCACTCAAGCGAGTTGATGAACTGATGGGTGTAGCTGAAAAAAACACTCCCGAAGGAGAAGAACTGGAATCACTTACTGACATAATCGAAGCTTATGAAAGTCAATTGTTAAACGATGATAAATCATGGGACAGTTATTTTAATGCAAAGCCAGCTAAAGATTTCCCATCCAGAGGTAATCAAGACCAGCAGGAAAGAGAAGATTTTGACTAGTTCCATTTTGGAACTACCCAGTATCACGAGCCAATTTAGCAATTTGCATTTTTTGCAATTTGGTTAACGTTTCTAGTTCGTTCTAAGCCGTACTTCGCCAAAGTGCCAATAACGGACATTCCTAACGCTTACATGCTTGGTTAAATTCATATAGAGAAGCGGAACAGAGCCAAGTGTTTTCAATCCCGCATTTAATCAGTTGTTATGTTTTGATTAACAGTAAAGCGCCTACAAAACATAACGTAGACAAGAGAATGCCCCAAAAAGGAACTTTAAACCAATAACTTTTTGCTAAAAATAAATATGAAAAACCAACAATAGGGGGTAATACAACAAACCAATTATTATTGGCAAAAAATTGAAAATGTGAGAAAGCTAAGGGGATGTAAATTGCTGCAAAAAATATTGCACCTAGACTATGACTAGCGTTAAACCCTACCCATGCACGCCAAATGGTCGTTTCTTTAGTAAGGACTGGAGAAGTGCTGCTCATTTCTGCAATAACATCAGATTTAAACGGATTAAACTTATTAGTGAAGAAAGTATAAAAAAGGTGAACAAAACCAAGCATACCGAAAATTGATGCTCCAATAATTAGTAGTACCTGTGAAATCATATCTAACCCCTTTAAAACTTTTAATCCCCAACAAGGAGATGATAATTGGTATGTATGGATAATAATCTCACCAAACTTAAAGTGTTTTATTCTCCTTCCATTTTTTAAGCCTTCCTTTTAATGCTAAAATGCAAACTACATATCTCGTATAGTTAACTACCTCTCAAGTCCGTTATCCAATAAACAAAGACTCGAAGCCTAGTTAGCAGTCAACAAATAAATAGCGATGATGAGTGGCTAACAAGCAAAGCCAATCATATGTTGAACTCCTAGCTGTAATGTTACTTTGTCATTTTCTCAGCTAATTTAGAAGCAATTGGAGTAAACAAAAGCGTTAATGGAAGAGCTATAAGAAATACAAACACAAAAGCTTTCCCCCAACGAAATAAGAAGTCATCAACAAAACCAATGTTGATTAGGGTCACAATTCCCGACATACAACCGCCCATGAAAAAAGCCATAAACGTAGCCATAACTACATGAAAATACTTCTTAGAAACTTTCATTTAATCACCTAAACATATAATACTTACACCAATGAAAACCCAAAAGTCCATAAGCCCTCAAACTTGTCCTGGTGTTGTGGAGGCAATACTACGACACTCTCGTGTCATATGAGCCTGATCACTGTAGCCAAATCGTTGCGCAACATCAGCTAGATCCACATTTTGCTGCTGTCGTATAAAACTAATAGTTTTTTGCATTCGTAAAATGCGTTGGAAACGTTTTGGTGTCATCTTCAACCATAACTTAAAAAGGCGCTCTATCTGTCGTTGGCTTAAGTCATTGTTATTACTAAGTTGCCCTGGAGTTTTATTTTGTTTGATACATTCCATTGCTTTTGCCAGTGAATCCGGAATCATGTTGTTAAAATCTAAATTCTTATCTACCCAAGAATATATAGCTTCAACCAGGCTTCCGTTATCTTTTAAGCTCCGGAGATTAAAATAAACTTGGTAGAGGTTATAACGCTGATCTTGTTCCGGTGACAATAGTGTCGGCTTGTCGAAATGTTGCCCTATGACACCATAACCACTTGCCGGATGAAAGCGAATACCTGCGAGCCGAGTTCCTGACGGTATAACGATATGCTCCGCCTTTTTGTGTATTGGCAGCATGATAACCCCTTCCGGTAAAATTTTATCACCAATTTTCACCTCGCCGGAGAGATTAAAAATAATTCCACTACCTGCGTCAGAGAACAAGCGTTTTACTACATCCCCCGGTTGAGCTACGGACGCAGACCATATTCCCTGTATAAAAGTAGAAAGCCGTCCCGAGGGCTGGAATAGTTCAAAATCTAGTGTTGGCTTACTCAATTTATTGTGGTTTATAACTGCCTACCTCTGGTTTAAAAGTTTTGGCTATCCGGTTCCAACTGTTAATGGCATTAAGAGCAATAGTCAAATCCACCACAGCTTTTTCACCTAAGAATTCTACCACTTGCTCATAGCGTTGTTCATCCACTGATTTACCCGAAGTTAAATGTTCAGCCCAGTCTAATACTATGCGCTCTGTCAGTGAGTATAATGGGATATCTCGCCAAGCGCACAAACCCAAAATACGCTCCTGTGTTTCACCTTGGCTCAACATTTCTTTACTGTGCATATCTATACAAAATGCACACTGGTTAATCTGTGAGACCCTTAGCTTAATCAATTCCCAAATAGAGGTCGTGATAGTTGGGGAAGTATTGAACTGCTCACGCAGATAGCTTTCCTGTTTCATCAATATCTGTATTGCAGTGGGTGCTAAATCGAAGTAGTTTGCCCGTAAAGCCATGTATTATCTCCTCAATAGTTAGTTACTGAAGATAAGGTAGCTTTTAACTCAAAGGAAGTATTGAATATTTTCGACACAAATTCTATTAACGCTAGATACTTATCATAGTCGTTATCCATTTTATATCTAGATTCAGCAGAGAAGGCCTCATATAGAACATAAAGGGGTTATTTAAAACCATTAAAAGAGCTAAAAAGGTTTCACTCCTTAATCGCCTTTCGAAACTGGCTCGGCGTTTTGTTTGTATATTTCTTAAACACCTTATTAAAGCTAGATTTAGAATTAAAACCGCAATCAAAAGCAATATTTATTAAGTTCTCATGTAAAGGTCGTGTTTTTATTTCTTTAATAACCGCTTCAACCCTTAACTGGTTTATTAATTCATAAAAGCTCCCTGCCGAATGAAAAGTTAACAACTCAGACAATTGATGCCTTGTAATTTCAAGCTTCTCTGCAAGATACAACTGATTAAACTCTGGTTGTAGATAGAACTTATTTGTATTGAGTTCGTGATCGAGCTTTCTTAATAGTTTTCTTTGTTCAATCGTTGGGTCTGATAACTTTGAAGCAATTTCACTGACCTTGGTAGTGTCTTTAGGTGTCGAAATAGCAACAGGTCTTCCTGTTCGCATCAACAAAACCGTAATAGCAAAGACGCCAACCACGGTAGACAAATTACTATAGGCAAGTAGAACCGGTGATTTCTCCAAATTTAATATTACGGCAACAATTGATACGACAAATACGCTAAACATCATCAAATAAGAAATTATCAAAACCAATAACAGCCAATAGATATGATTCGTAATATTTTGTTCTTTGTGTTGTAACCAAAATTTAAAAGCAACCCAGCTACAAAAGCCTAAATACAGGCAAAAATGTAACGCGGTGGTGAGTGGTACAATTGAAAATCGCTCATCGAACGGTAAATTTGGTGCTTGTTGTAATTGAGTCGTTTGCACTTCTACGAACGACGTTAACTCGTGTGGGGAAATAACAATGTGTATAAGAGCATAAGAGAAAAACGGTAGAAAATGTAAAAAATACCCTTTAGTAACTCTATACTCTGAATTTGTCATTTTTAATGTAAAAATCATTAAAAGTGGGCCAAGCAATAAATAACTATTAAGACTCTCCCATATTGTCAGAAATAACATGGAGGCATCAAACAAACCACTATCAACATAAAAATTGACACACATATTTATTGAAAGTAGTAAGAGAAAAATCGCTAGACTCCGACCTGGGCCAGGTACACTAAAAAGGTATAATGCGAGTATCATTCCTTGAATAAACCCTAACGCTACTAAATTACTAAAACTAAACAAAACATCTCCTAACTTGTAGCCGTGCTCACGCCCTAACTGGCCAATTTACACCTAAACAGACAAACTATAAACCCATAACAATCAGACGGTTATGAAAAAGCATCTAATTTTAGGAATACATCGGCCCATTTCAACGCAACTCCATAAACTCGAACCTAGCATATTGTTCATCACTTTCAATAGGAGAAACATATGAAAACAAAAGTTGAATTAGTATTAAGTTATATAGTTTTTGCAATTGCGTTAATTTATGGCATCACGATATTTATCCAATTAGGCTTTAAATTTACACCGGCTCAGATGAGCTATCCAGGGATGGTCATAGCATTTTTAATTTCCTGCACACTCAATATAGTCAAACTGAAAGAAGATTCTGTGAGCAAGAACCTCCATTTTGCGTCTGTATTTTCTAACACCTTAACTTTCTGCTACGCGGCTTTTTTTGTAATACAAGATCCCTGGATTGGGAAAGTAATAACGACCGTGTTGATGGGCCTTATTTTAATACTATCAATTCTAAAAATACCGTACATTGTAAGACAAGTTAACAACTTGCCGTCATCGGTGAGCTGATAATTAAAACATATACAGCGTAAAGTGGTTGTGGAAGAGCCACATAATTTACGGCAACGGCAAAAGAGCAAACCATTGGGGCCACCTCTTTACAGGGTATTGCCAATACCTCTAAAGCCTACTTTTTCCTTATAGAAGTCTCAACTTAATCAGCCAGATTTAAAATATTCATCATAATTAAATCTGGCGTTAAAAGCCCCTTGAGTGCCAGAAGCGGACGGTTGTAACGCCCGCTTTAAGTGGCGAGTGTTTGTTGGCAAATATTGCAGCGAAGCGGAACCGAGCCAACTGCTAGAAATCAGATTTTAATGCTTTGTTGTATGCTATCAAATAGTCAAAAATCTTATTTGTAATGGCTTCTAACTTTTGGTGAGTATTTCCACCAGCGATGTTTGTGACGATGAAAATACCTATATTTTTCTTCGGATAAATGGCAAGCCAACTAGAGGTGCCCATTGAACCGCCACTTTTATATAGAGTTTGTTCATTTGAATCATATTTATATGTATTCCAGGAAAATGCCATACCATGACCCGTCCAATTTTCATCCAGAAGTTGATGAGAAAAAGCCACCTCAGGTTCTGTGGATAGTTGATGTTTGATCTTTAAATTCCACTCAAGGCCACTAGTTAAAGCGGAGTGAGATAAAATAGATGACCCAATATAACCAGTATTAAAACCGGTATTGCGCAAAAACAAATAACTTTTAGCGTGCAGTCGCTCGCGTTGTGTATTGTAGCTAAGCTTAACTTCAGTATTTGGTAATGATGCTAAAAACTCAACCGCTTTAGCATCGGTAGCACCCATGTATGATGTAGTGATGATTTTTAACTGTTTGCCACTGCGAGTGAACTCTTCCAATTCATTACGGAAGATACGAATGCCAGCCCACTTAATAAACGATACGAGCCAATAAATGGTATCTGATGATCTAATTTCCCTTTTTAGCTCGCTTTCCAAAGATAAGCCCGCATTACTACCACAGAACAACTCACTTTGAGTTAACCCTGTTAACGGGAAAATATCTTCGACATACTTCTTTAAATCTGCAGCAACTGGATTTTCAATCTCATATAGAGCGGTAAGTATTTTAGCTTGCCCTTCAAGCAAGTTTTCATCAAAAAACTCATCATCTTGTAGTTTATCTTTAAGCCATAAAATTAGCTGATTTGATAACTCTATTTGACGTTGAAGCTGTTCATCTCCAGAGGGCAAAGCATTTACCGCATATTCAATTACGCGACTTAGGAAACGAGATAACCATACTGCCGCTTCCGGCTGTTCCAGAATTCGTTCACCGATAAAAAACTGATCGTGATTTAAACGTCCTGAAATTAGGTTGGTGATAAGTTGTTCGTATATACCTGTTTGATTCATTGAATGAAGTTACCGCTGCCTTGCTCAATACAGACAATACACTGAATAACACATCATTTGAATGCAAAACAGTGATGATTATTACTTGTTTTTCTTAGTTAAGCTTCAAATTTACAAAGAGTTTTTAAACTGTTCGAGAACCATGGACGAGGCAATCGAAATTATCAATCTGTCTGTATTATGAGTGTAGAATTACTACAATCGAAACAATTTAAAGAGTAATTAGATTTTCGTTTTGCGACCTTCGTGTTGGCGCTTTGACAGTGTGGGCAGGTTGTTTTCATTGACGTATTGGTGTCGCATTCCGAGCAATTCACATAGTAACCATATCGGCCATATTGAGCTGATAATTTTATAGATTCACCACATTTTTTGCATTTGATATTTGATTCTAACGGACCGGTTTTAGGGGAATCCTTTGTTTTGACATTCGGTGCTGGTTGTATCGAACCAAGTAAGAAAGATGATATTGAATCTAGTTCACTCCTACTAAAGTCAGGTCGAGTATCAAACGTCAATGTGCTTACCACTTTATTCTTTAAATTCATTAGGCTATTTACTTTGTCAGCTAAAAATTCTGATTTAACGATTTGATTTGAAATTGCTTTCGGCATGGATTCTCGCTCAATAATCGAGTTACTTGAAACAGCACATAGATTATGCCAACAGCGCATGCCAAAAGATTGCTGCCTTATACCAAATAATTTAGGCAAGATGCTTGCACGGTGCTCGTAAAGATACTCTCTAAAGAGTTTTTGTTGTAACTCAACTTGTTTGATGGGAGATGGCATGCCAGTCCATTTTTTCCCTATACTTCTTGTCCATTCCCCGAACTTGTTAACTTTCACTTCACCGCTAATGCTTTTTGATTCAATAAGAATGAAACCAAACGGATAGATAATTAGATGGTCGATTTGTGCATTTTCGTCATTATGAGAAAAGCTAAAGTCATTAATTACTAAAACTTGTTCATGATCTTTGAAGGCTCGTCGTAGATAAAACGCAACGTCTTGCTCTTGCTGTTGACCAGCTATAGACGTTGGTGTTTTAGCATTGATTAATTGCTTGTCCTTTAGAATCATCGTTACTTCCATTTAGTCAAAATACAATCACTAGCCATCTTAAAACAGTACGCTGCATTTCTTAAGTAATTTTTGAATCACCCTCAGTTGATAGCGAGTGACACCAACTTGAATTAATTGTTAATACATTTTCAATTTGCTAACATTCCTGCCTTTATTTTCCCCAGTTTTTTGAAAAGGATTTTTATGCGAATCTCGCGTAGTTATTTCTCCTTAGTGATTGCTTCGTTAATCGGTGTCAGTACTTCGGTTAGTGCGTCATCAGTTACAGCTAATGCCGACAAGTTTGGTGTGAACAAACATCAGAAAAAGATGCCTGAGCATGGTTTAACGAGAGTTAATCAGCAGGCCAGCGAGAGTAAACATTTTCTTACCTATCAAGACAGCATTGCTAAGGCCAAAGAGTCTTCGCCATCATCGATTCGCGTTATGTTGGAAATGGAAGCGGCCAGCATGCATAAGCAACATCGTGTTGCTAAAAAGTCTCGTGGTACACAAGCTTTTAGCGCCAAAAGTGTTCAGCAGAATATTCAAGTGGCGCAGCAAGAAGTAATTGCGCGTATTGAACACCAAAAAATTAGTGCGAAAGTTGTTCGTCGATTTTCAAAACTTTACAACGGTATTGTGGTTAACACGACTGAGCAGGAGCTAACAAAGTTACGTGCAATCAGCGGTGTGAAAAAGCTCCATGTGTTACGCGATAAAGTGCCGCATCTGGCGGAATCTGTTGGGCGCATTGGTGCTGATAACGTTTGGGCGATGAAAGATGCCAATGAAAAATCAATTACGGGTCAAGGGGTAACCGTTGCCGTTATTGATACAGGTATTGACTACAATCATAGCGATCTTGGCGGTTGTTTTGGTGAGGGATGTAAAGTCGCTGGTGGCTACGATTACCTTAATGGTGACGATGATCCGATGGACGTTCATGGCCATGGTACACACGTAGCGGGAATTATAGCGGCTAACGGTAGCATGACGGGGGTTGCTCCGGCAGCAACCTTATATGCTTACAAAGTGTGTGATTACACTTGTCCACATGAGGCAATACTTGCCGCGATTGAGGCCTCAGTCGATCCAGACGGCGATCCTGCAACTGACGATGGTGTGGACATTGTGAATATGAGCCTTGGCGGTCCTGGCGCTATTGACGATCCGTTGAATATTGCGGTCAATGAAGCGTCTGCATCAGGCACGTTATTCGTAATTTCTGCGGGTAATGAAGGAGAGTCAGGGTTTCAAACGGTTGGTTCGCCAGGCAATGCTGAAATGGCATTAACGGTGGGTTCAACAGAGAAGAATGATACTCTGTCTTCTTTCAGTTCATTAGGACCGGTACTTACTGAAAACTTCCAGAAGCCAGAAGTTGTTGCACCTGGCGGACAAATAAATTCACTAGCTCCGGGGCAGAGCGTCGCTAACCTAAGCGGTACATCAATGGCGGCACCACATGTTGCTGGTGTTGCGGCTTTAGTTAAGCAGGCAAAGCCTACACTGAATGGTCAAGAGATCAAATCCATTATCGCGGCTACGACAGATCCGCTAACCATGCCTTACAGCAAAGTAGGTGCTGGTCGTGTAAATGCGTTGAAGGCCGTAGAGTCTGTCGTGATAACCTCCAAGCATCAACTAATGATGGGGCGTATTGATCGTAATCTTGACCAGTGGAGCGCTAGTCAAACTGTCACTATAACCAACCAGTCGAATGAGGCAGTTTCCATCCAGACATCGTTCACTAATAATTTAGGCAGCGCCGCACAGTATAGTCATAACTTAGCAAACCCTCTCACTTTAGCTGCTAATAGCAGTATTGAAGTTGAAGTAAGTGTTACTATCAACGTTGGCGATTTAGCGAATGCTGAAGCTTATACCCATAACGATGTGTTCTCGGTAATGGTAGGTAAGCAAGAATATAACCTACCGATTGTATATCTTGATGCGTTCAAGTTTGGTTGGTCAGCATCTGAGTACCCAAGAAGCGTTTGGTTACATAATCTTGAAGGTAAAGGCTCGTTCTTATCAGAATACTATAACAATGCTGAGCACTATGTTTTGCCTGGCAGATATGTGCTGTCTTCGGTCTTTGATAAGGAAGACAAGGTTGCATGGGTTGCGCAAACGTTTGAAGATGTAAGCCAAGATACGCAAGTTGAAGTAAACTCTACTGACGCTAGTCATAAATTACAAATAACATCGTTTATTGACCATACCGGTGCAGAAAAACCAGTGGAAGCGCTACAAGGCTCTGGTATGTTTGTAGAGTTGGCGCATCCTGCATCTAGAGAGCGACATGCGCAGTTTTTTAGGACTAGTTCTGACTTTCAAGACAACGGCTTGTTTACGCGTAAGCCTATTTATGTATCAACGTTAAGTGATGAGTTTAAACTCAATTATTCTCTGATTTATGGGGATACCACGACATACAGCTATGATTATCACCTTTATGTACACTCGATGAGTCAGAATGTTATTAATGGTGATATTGACATCGCGCTCGATGGTAGTTCGGCCTCACAAGTGACAATCAATACATCGGCTAATAATATTTTAGGTGACAAAACAAATTGGACATTATTAGCATCACTGGACCTTGGTGAATACAAAGCACCGAGTGGATGGTATACCTCAGGTGCAGGGCTAAGTGGCCCTGAAGATTTAGGCTCAGTTGATGGCGCTTCTTATTTGGCAGATGATTCTAAATTAACCGTTCATGGAAATGTCTTTGATAGTGATCGATTCGGAAAATACGATGTTTCGCTTTATCAAAATATATCTAATGGCGCAATCAGCACGCTCGATTTTTCTTTTGCAGAGCAGGGGATTGTCTACAATGGTAAAACCATTGAACAGCTCAATTTGAATGGTGAAGCGCTATGGCCATCAACATCTTTTCATGTGTGGAATGCAGAGATTAATGGCTGGACAACCATGAAAGGACAATTGCAGACTACTTACCCTCAGGAATTGGTTACATCATGGTCAGGTATTTGTGAAGACACGATTTTTTATCGTTCTTCAAATGTCGATCTCAAAATTCCGAGTCTTTATCATGAAGCGTGTAACAAGGTTCAAGTATTTGCCGAATACAATAATTTCTTTATGGGCAATGCTTATCTTTCGCGTGCTACACATCAGGCTGTCGTTGACGCTTATTCGCCTTATGTGCAATTTTTAGAAATCGCACTCAATGATGTGGTCAGCCAAGGTGTGACTGGTAGCACGACATTTGATATGCGTTTTAACATTCATCAAGATTATTATCGAGAAGGCATGTTGTCGGCCTATATCAATTATCAAGGAGAGTGGCAGGCGATTGAGGTCGCAGAAGTCTCACATGGCACTGACTGGAAAACCGAAGTGACATCACAAATTGCCCTACCTGCACTAGATGAAGCACATGTAACGTCATTAAAACTCGTAGTGGGAGATGTAAGCGATCCTTATCACACGTTAGTCATGACTAATGCGTTTGTATTGGGTGGAAGCAAGGATGACATTATGCTCATCGACCGTGACAACGACGGCATCGCTGATGGTATAGATACCGACAAAGACAATGACGGTATTCCAGATGATATCGAAATTATCAACGGATTAAACCATGTTGATGCAGTAGACGCTGCGCTTGATCTAGATAACGATGGCGTTACCAATATTGCAGAATTTAACAATGGTACTCCAATAGCCTTTGTGGAAAGCTCTGAAGATAGTGATGGCGATGGTATTGTCGACCTTGTTGATGATTTTCCCTATGACCCTAGCGAATACAAAGATACTGACGGTGATGGCATTGGCAATAATGCTGATACCGATGACGATAATGACGGCGTGGACGACGGATGGGATCAGTTTCCTGAAGACCCAAGTGAGTCAGTGGATACCGATTGGGATGGCATAGGCAACAATGCGGATGTTGATGATGACAACGACGGCGTACTTGATGAAAACGACGCGTTCCCATTAGATGCCACTGAATGGCTAGATACCGACAGTGATGGCATAGGCAACAACACAGATACCGACGATGACAATGACGGTGTTGAAGACAGTGCTGATGCTTTTCCGTTAGATGCCAGTGAATCGGTTGATACTGACAACGACGGCATAGGCAATAACGCGGATACTGACGATGACAACGACGGTGTGCCAGATAGTACAGACGCCTTCCCTTTAGATGCTTCTAGGTCTACCAATACAAGCAACGGTAATAACAATCAAAATAACGACGCTGGCGGCTCAGGTGGCGGTAGCTTTAATATGCTTATTATGGCTTTGCTTTTAATTGGCATAAGACGTAAATATTGTTAGCAACTGATTGCTGAAATTAGCTAAGCTCAAACATTAAAAAAGCCTGTGATGACAATAATCACAGGCTTTTGTTTGAATTGAGGTTTCAATAGTAATACGTCAAGTACTTGCGGTGGAAACCTTTGCTAAGTATAACATGAGGCTAATTTATCTACATCCGGCAGTGTCAAAATCCACTACCATCGAAGCGCCTGCTCCCGCTCCCGATATTTTGATGTAGCCCCAATATTCATTCAAATTAGCAACGTAGATACATTCACTGTTATCGCTATTGTAGGATGAATCGTGATGATTAGAGCCATTTGGCCAGCCAGCGTTGCTGAACTCAATATCGAAATTTCCTGTCCCATTGCCCATCGTAATAGCAATACTCGAGTGGCCACTTATATCCGCTACGCTAAACCACATAGGTCCTGAATCCCCTAAACAGATTGGCGTATCAGCTTCTACTCTACCATTAGTGCGAGAACCTTGTGTTGCACAGGCATCAGGTACCTGACCCGTACGGTAACTTGCCAGTAAATTGGTTTCGTAGCTGTTGTAACCTCTTACCATAACGTAGTAAGTACCCGCTTGAACCGTAGTTATAGTACAGGTTTCTTCATTGCCTGTTTTGTACGGGCGACAGTCAAATTCTGTACGCGTTGGTGCTTGTCCGTACATCACATAAAGGTCCGCATCGCCTGTACCACCCGCAATTTGGAACGACAATTCTGAAGCGCCTTCAGGCACCGTCAGTGTATAAATAGTTTCAGAATTTTGATCACCAGCAATGGCTAAGCTAACACCATTTTGCAATGAATTGCCGCTATTATCTGTAATGGTGACTGCCGCATTTGACGTAGCTGTTAATCCGCCATCATCTGTTACCGTTAAGGTTGCTGTGTATGAACCAGCATTGTTGTATTGATATGTAGGGTTAGCTTCAGTGCTTGAACCGCCATCACCAAAATTCCAATCATAGCTGACGATACTGCCGTCGCTATCAGACGATCCTGCACTGGAGAAGTTAATATCTGTATTTAGTGCTGCATTGTATGGCCCATTGGCTAATGCTGTTGGCGCTACATTGTCGGGCGTGCCGTTGGCTAATTCTTGCGTCCAGGTAGTAAACTCATTGCCGTAGTTACTTGCCCACGTGTTCATTCGAGCTTTATAAGCGCTCCAATTGCCTGCACGGGTTTCTGCCAGCATCGCTTTTACTTCAGAAAAGTGGCGCTCAAACATAAAGCGTACCGCTAAATAGCCCCAGCGATAGATGCGGTCTTGATCGAAGCCGTCATAGGTAGTGTCGAATACCGCGCTCAGTGTAAAAGTAGAGCCGTCACTGATGGTGTCGATGGCTGCTTGATTATCATTTTGCTTAGAAACATATTCAGCAACACCTTCTGTCCACCAAACGATAGCCTCAGTTGGGGCATTGAAATCCCCGTATAAGTCGAAACGACCGTCAAGGTAATGGACATATTCGTGTTCTAGATTCCAAACATAATGATCAGGCTCAGCGTAGTTGGCCTCGTAGGCAACAAAATTTGGGACATTGCTAGGGTTTGACGGATCACCTTCTAAATACATGCCGCCATTATTGGTGTTTATGCCAAAAATATGACCTGCGTACTTGCCGTAGTCAGTTGAACTATTGAAGATATTGACCTGAAGCTGGCTGTTGTTATCGTCAGCTACGGCTTGGTTGTTAGTTTCCAAGCGATCATGGAAGTAAGTTTCTTCGGCTGCCATTTTGGCACATGCTGAGTTTTGTTGAGTAGCAGTTAACTCCTGAGAACGAATCTTAATGGTGGGGCTACACACATGCACTTGAGAAAGTACCTGTGACTCTAGTTCTTCTTTATAACCACAAATTCCAAAATCGTTGCAATCACCGTGGTAACTCGCGGTGTCCGCTGCACCTAACCATACGGCATCGCCAAAGCCATACGACTGATAAGATGAATTAAAAATAGCGGAAAGGGCTGTGTTTACTGCTGGTTGAATACTGCCATTGGTGTATTGTTTGAGTCGGCCTAATTCTCTTGCAGCGTTAGCTATCAAATATTCTGAGTCACTGTCGATCATCCAGCTTTTCAGAGAAAAGTCTTTCAGAAGATTAACGAGTTCTGTGTCATTTTGTACAAGCGTAATGAAGTTGTCGTTCCACTGGCCACGAAACAGAATAGTGAAAATACCATTTACCGCGCTGCGCATGTTCCATTTGCTGGCATAACTTTGATTCCAACGGCTTAGCCATTCTTTTACCACTGGTAGATAAGCATCTTGCTGCTCAGAGCTGTCCATCGCGATAATTACTTCACCCAACGTTTTGCCGTGAGCATCGTTGTCTTGATAGAAGTTAGCGTTGGCAACAAATTCGTCAATGGCTTCTTTCACCGCAGGTGCAACCCACGAAGCATGCGATAGATCGTCATTGTAAAATGCTGAAAAGAAACCTGCACGCAGGTACAAGAACATACCTTCAATGTCTTGATCACCACCACCGGCGTAATTTTTTGACAAATCCTTTACGTGTTTGGCAACGGCGTACATATTGTTTGAATCAAAAGCGCTAACTTGAACACTTGAAGAGGCATTGAACAGTTCGTTGATACAAGACGGGCCTTGCGCTTTAAGTTCGCTAATCAATGCATTTGAATCAGACGTGGCAAAAGTAGTTACATCACAGGTAATTGCTGCTGATGTTGTCGACTGGCTCTTACTCAGTTTCTTAAGGTGTCTTATATCTGGATTATGCTTGGCGAGATCCTGATGACCGTTATCGGCGCGTTGCGGTGTTGGTGCTCTATTATCTTTTTCTGTCGGTATGCCATGGTCATGTTTTTCAATGGCTATCGCCTGTTGGGGCGGGGTTGATAGGTGTTGCGCATTGACCGACGTACTAGCCAATAAAACGCAGCTCGCTGCTACTACTTTATTAAATTTCATAACTTACCCTTGAGTTTCCAAAAATTGAATGAGTTTTTATTGTTTTAGTTGGATTATTAATCCCACCTTAATCAGTGAGTGATTAAAAAGTAGCACATGAATTATATTGTATACAATATATGTGTTGCGTTTTTGTTACAATTGGCTGTTATTTAAGCGAATTTAATTTAAAAACTTATTAACATTTCGGGTGGTTAACGCAGAGAGTGGGAGTTTAATTGACTAAAAGCAGAAGTGATTTGGCCAGCAACAAAATGCGACTGGCCAAGATTAAAGGTTATATTATGAATGGTTTACAGGGTTACCTGTAATTAGTTCTGACACTTCCATCGGTGCCTTTTTACCAAGTTGCAGCAAGCTAGGCAGGAAGATCAACGTAAACACCGTGCTTACACTCATGCCACCAACAATCACCGCAGCAATGCCTCGGTATAATTCAGCACCGGCACCTGGGATTAGTAGCAGTGGTAACATGCCGCAAATACTGGTTAGTGTACTCATTAGAATAGGGCGTAGCCTTAAACGTACCGCTTGTTCAACAGCATCGTGTCGGCTAAGTCCTTCACGTTCACCCATGCGCGTTTGATAAACCAAAAGAATCGCATTGTTAACCACTAGCCCCAACAAGATGATAAATCCAATCATGGTAAGCAAATCCAGCGGTTGGAAAATCACTAGATTAGTGATCTGCAATAAAGCAATACCGCCAACGGTGGCCAATGGAATTGTTAATACCACCAGTAAGCTATCTTTAAATGACCTAAACAATGCAGACATCAATAGATAGAGAATCGCTAGAGCCAAGATAAAACTCTGGCTCATATTGGTTAATGCTTCTGTCAGTGCTTCAGCAGAGCCGCGATATCTTATCGAACCATTTTCCGGAAGCTGCGCCATAATTGTTGGTTCCGCTTTTTCCTTAATGGCAGCAATAGCTTCTTCTAAGCTGATATCATTTGGTGGCGTCACCTGTAAAGTAATTGTACGCTTGCGATCGATGCGACGAATTGAGCTCGGCCCAGCGGTTCTCACAATTTCAACTAACTCGCCAACTGGTTGTACACCTGCGTTGGGCGTATACAAAGGTATAGCCGCTAGCTCTTCGGGTGAGTCCCAATCAGTTGACCGTAAGAAAACATCAAGACGTTTTTGACCATTGAAAAAGTCACCTACATATAGTCCTGTGCCTAATGTACGAGAGATAGAAGAAACCTGCTGACGTGTCCAACCAGCTTCGGCTACTCGTCTTTCATCGGGTATCATGCGTAATTCTGGCTCAGCTAATGTGAGCCCCGGCGTTGGTTGAATTTGCGCGCCCGGTAACGCTTGACTTACCGCACCAAAACCAATTTGTGCTGCCACTAACAGCTGATCAACTTCGTTACCTTGGATGTCGATGTCGATGCGTCGACCACCACCTAAATTGCCAAAGAGCTCTTCTTGTGAGGCAAATGCCAAGGTATCAGGGAAACCGCGCAGTATTTCGCTATTGATTAATCCCACGATTTGTTGGATATCGTCAGCGTCATATGCTCTGCCACCCATAAAGCCGAAGTTACCAAAAAAGCCCATCCACGTATGTTCAATGTGTGGACTCTTTTCGCCACTAAGATATGGCATGATGCGACGGTTGATTTCATCGCTCATTTCAAATCGCGCAGCGGGATAGCTCAAGCCCGGAGGAGGCAAAATAAACGCCTGAAAAGAGTTCTGGTTACCCTTGGGCAGATAGTCAATTTTAGGGAACATCAAATAGCTACCAACAAATGAGAACAGCATCAAGCCAATCACCCAGCCCATGCGCCTTGCAGGGGTAGACGTAATACGCATAATGCCTTTAGTAATATTGCTCCACCAATGATCATGTGGGTCGTCAGCCGATACTTGTTTAAGTAATCTACGAGCAGCTGTAGGCAGTACCGTTACGGCGATGAGTAGCGATGCGACTATAGCAACAGCGATGGTAATCGCTAAATCGGCAAACAATTGTCCCGACACTTCTTCCAAAAACGCAATGGGTAAAAAGATAGCCACTGTGGTTGCCGTAGAAGATAAAAGCGCGCCCCATACTTGGGTTGTGCCTTTTAACGATGCTTGCTCAGACTCTGTGCCTTTTTCGCGTAGCCTAACAATGTTTTCTAGTACAACAATTGCTGCATCTAACACCATACCAACCGCAAAAGCTAAACCCGCCATTGAAATAATATTGAGGGTTCTGCCAGACGCGTACATAACCACGAGTGTAACAACTAAAGAGATAGGAATAGATAACGCCACGATGAGCGTAGCTCTGAACTTACGTAAGAACCACCAAAGTACGATGATCGCCAGCATAATGCCGAGCATGAGGTTATTTTGTACCAAGCTCATCGATCGTCCGATGTAGATAGTTTCATCGTACATTTGGATAAGCTGTAATCCTTCTCGTGCCAAAGGACCTTCATTGAGCTCCTTCATCGCTGTCTGCAATCCTTCCATAACGTCAATCACATTAACGCCTTGTTCGGCTTGTGCGTTCATGGCTATTGCAGGTTCACCGTCGAGTGTTAATATGCCAGTACGGTCAGCAAACGTTAATTCAACATCAGCAACGTCTTTTAATAGAACGGGTTGGCCATTACGCCAATCAAGCACCATTTCTTTTAACTGTTCAGCGCCGTATTTGCCGGAAAAACGTAACGTGTACTTACGTCTGCCAATCTCGTTAAAGCCGCCAGAGGTATCATTATTATTGCCTAAGGTTGCAGCCAAATCCGGAATGTTAAGCCCCAACTGTGCTGCTTTGTATGGATCAAAGGTAATGTGCAGTTCCGTAGGTAAGCCACCAAATGCATTAGTTTGTGAAATACCCGCTACCCGCTCAAGACGGGTTTGGATTACTTCTTCAACATAGTCTTGGTAGCTGACGATGTCGCGCGTGTTGCCCGCCGTAGGCTTCAAAGCAAACCATGCAATGGCATCAAACGTACTGGCACCACCTACAGCCAACACGGGTTCTGTTGCATCAGGCGGGTAATTTGGTACTTGATTTAACGCATTCATCACATCGATTAATGCGCGCTCTAGGTTTATGCCTGTTTTGTAACGTAGGGTAATACTACCGCTGCCTTGGCTAGAGTTGGATTCAAGTAATTCCAACCCTTGTAATCCTTTAAGCACGTCTTCCTGACGTTCAATGATCTCCGCCTCTATTTCTTCAGGTGCAGCGGCACGCCAATTAGTTGAAATAACGATTTGCGGTTGGCTGATATCAGGCGTTAACTGAATAGGGAGTTTGAACAAACTGATGGCACCAAAAAGCGCAATCAGTAAGATCGCGACAACAACCGCTGTAGGGTTTCTTAATGAAGCTGATGTTAGAGTCATGAGTTACCTGAGATTAACGAATTGTTATTGTCTTTAATGCTTACTGCTTGCCCGGAATTTAAGCGTTCAGCACCACGAATCACAACTTTGTCACCCGGTTTTACTTCACCGATAACTTCCACTAGGTCGCCAACACCGATGCCGACCGTGACCACTACTTGTTGAGCGCGATTATCGTTGTCGATGATAAATATTGTCGTGGAATTACGGCGAAGAACTAAAGCGTCTCGTGGCACCGCGACGACCTGCTTGCTTTCACCGTTTGGCACTGCGCCTTTTAAATTCAAACCGATTGGCCAATCGATAGCAGACATATCTAAACGCACTTCCATTAAGTGTGACTGTTCGTCAGCTACCGGAATAATGGCTTTTATCGGCGCTTGCTCAACTCCCAAAGGAGATTTAACATCGAGCAATGTCGCATCTTTTAAATAGCGATAAGCGGTTAATGGGGCAAATAATGATGCTTCAACGTTCGCTGTTTCCACCATACGAACTATTGCTGTGCCCGTATTGATGTATTCGCCCTGGCTACTCAACCGTTCTACTACAATACCTTCAAAAGGGGCTTTGAGTTGAGTGAAGGCAAGTTGTTGTTTGATTCTTGCCTGTCTGGCTTTCGCTGCTGCAAGATTGGCTTGCGCGATATTACGATTTGAAATTGTTTCATCAAGCTCAGTGGCTGAAATCAAATTTTTAGCGACCAGTGATTGTTGGCGCTTCACTTCCGCTTGTTCAAAAGCAAGCTTTGCTAGCGCATTGTCAACATTGGCTTGTTCTTCGGCTAACTCATGACGCAAAGTACGATCATCGAGTTGTGCAATCACTTGCCCTTTAGTGACTTGTGCACCAACCTCAACCAAAGTGACTAATCTGCCAGAAACCTCTGCCGCTAGTTTTGCATTATTTTTACTAACAACATTACCTGAAACCCAGGCGATAGGCGACATCAGCTTGCTTTCAACAATGGCAACATTAACTGATGCAGGCGGCATTTGCTGTGCATGTGAGAATAAACTGAGAGAGGTAAAAACCAGCGTGGTAAAAGCGACAACTTGTTGTCGAAAAGTTAATTTCATAAAGCATCCATAACTGCAGGTATTGTGAAGAACAAAGTGCAATGGCAGAAAGCATTGCGTTCATAAGGCTGTATTTTAAACAAATTTGCTGTAGCCATCTGTTAATTGTTCAAAGACAAATTGTTACAAAACATGACAAAAGCATAGCAAAATCATCATAATATGCGAATTTTCATTCAAATGAATTGGTGTGGTTGTGCCAAGGCGGCGTAGTTTAACGCGAAGATTTTTTAAGCAGGGTGCAGGTAATTCGAGGAGTCAGCTACCTGCACAAAATGACTATTGTTGTTTTGGCAGTGAAAAGTGCGTAAGCATTTCTACCAAGACTTGTACACTTTGTTCGAGTTGCTGGTTAATTCTGCCAGGAAATAATACATCTAGTTTGGTTAAATTGTCATATTCTGTATGCCAGATGTTTCCCCATTTTGACTCTGTGTTTCTATCACAAGCACTGTTGGTTTTATTGTCAAAGCAATCCCACAGTTTAGGGTGGGTAGATTGTGAGTAGCCATCATAACCATCGCGGCCATTGATGTGAAAGTTAGTCGACTCTACGTACGCGACAGGTATTCCTTTGCAGGCAAAAGGCGCATGATCTGACCATGGCCCCGTAACGCCTTGTGCAAGGTCATCGCTGGCTGGATGAATGCGATATTGGTGAGCTTCACCCAGCACGGTTTTCGAGGTCAATAATAACTGATCACGAAGCCAACTAACGCTTGAATACCTACTGTTGTCACCATCACAGTCGTATGGTTTAGTGTCGGCGCTATGTACGTATATGTAGTCGCCACCGGCAATGGTATCGAAATTGATCATTGCGACGACATTACTCAACGCTTGCGGCTCTGTCGCTGCTAGTTGATTTACATAGTGCTTTGAGCCATGTAAGCCAATTTCTTCCGCACCAAAAGCGATATATCGAATGTTAAAGTTTGGCGCCTTATGCGTTGATAACTTGGCCGCGATAGCCAACATGGCGGCAACCCCCGCACCATTGTCGGTAGCGCCTAATGAACCAGCGTTAGCTGCAGTAGAATCATAATGGGCGGCAAGAATAATAGTTGGTTTTGTCGATGAATGTGTGTCGGCGATAATGTTGCTCGACGACTGTTTCTTTTCGCCAAAAGTAAACGTTTGCTTTTGTGTGTGATAACCCAGTTGGTTAAATGCGTCATAAATAATTTCCGCGGCATGTTGTTCTTCTTTACTTCCTGCTTCCCGTGCGCCAATGCCTTTTGTCGGCTGAACAAGCGATTGATGGTAATCAGTTACGGTAGGCGCAACGTCGGCAGGAGGTGTTTGCTGGTTGGCCGAAGCTACCATCGTTACAAATAAAGGTGTTACTAAGGCAGTTAATAATAGTAATTTTTTCATGTCTGCATTATTAGCATTCGCGGAGAAATAAGGCGGATAGTGTAATGACATTGATGCGCATTGTGTAGTTTAATTGCGAGCACGCTTTATTGTGTCACTAATGACCGAAAGGCTGTTTACCGCACTTAGTAAAATTAACTCAGGTAGTAAATCATTTATGATATAGTGCGTTCATATTGTTTATTAATACTGTTGATTAGCATTGTTATCTACTAACGCTTCTATGTTTGCCCGTATTGTATTTGTAGCCATTTTACTCACAGCTGAGGTTTCTGCGCAGTTCTATCTCGATAAATCGCCCAACATCGATGCGCTTGGTCAAACGGATAGCCAGGTACTGTGTGATGTAGCCAGAAATACGGCTGAATATCTTAACAACAATAGTGATGACCGATTCGCGGTACATGCAGGCCGTGTATTCAATGACAAGATATCGTTAACCAGCGTACAAGAGACACTCGCTTTTTTATGTCAAATTGCCAAAGAAGATCTGACATCAGAGCAAAATCGGTTGAATGACATCGCATTTTTACGTGAGAACTTTGAGTTTTATCGCTGGCTACCAGACCGCAAAACTGCGCGCGAATGGGCAGATAAAAGTGACAACGCGGTTAAGCAGCGACTATTGAATAACATTCCTGAAGACCAGCTTTTCATCACTAAGTACTATACGAAGTTACTAACGGCTTCTTCAAAACCTACGGCGACATATTCACAAGCGCTTTATGGCCTGCCGTTCGATGAAGTTGGCTTGTCGCAGCAGCAAGCGGACAGTAATCCAGAACTAACTCGACACCAATTTACTCGCCAACAGGCAATCAATGGCGCTTTGAAAGGGCTTGCTCCTCCTTTGCTTTGGCTCACTGAAGATGCTTTACATGACGTGTTGCTGCAAGGTACTGGCGTTGTTGATGTTGATGGCCAGCGTCGTTATTTTAACGTGCATCGCAATAATGGCATCGCTTATAACTACTCGCTGGGTAAATCAGAACAGGCACGCTATTGGTATTTTGCAGAAGTACCGAGCATATTAGGTTATGGACAAACTTTAGCGACGAAAATCCCGATAAAGCCATATGCCACCTTTGCAGGTAACGTAAAATCTCTAGGCTTAGGCAAACTGTTCTACACCAAAATGAAAACGACTACTGGAATGAATGGGTACTTAGGCGTATTGGCCGATCAGGGCGGGGCATTTGATGGGAATTTATTTCAATTAGATTTTCTTGTTGGTAGTTATTTCGGTTGGCAGGACTACTATGCCGCAAACAAACATTTTCCAGATTACGCCGAGACCTGGCTATTAATAAAGAAGTAACTGAAATCGACAAACTCTATGGCAAGACTCAAGCAAACCTATAGCCAATCTGGTTTTTTTGGCATTGGCATCGTCAATAATATTGATGAGCAAAACATCGGTACGCTATGGCGTTCAGCGTATATAATGGGCGCATCGTTTATTTTTACTATTGATAAACGATACAAAAAACAAACCTCTGATGTGACAAATAGTTGGCAAAAAATCCCATTGTATCACTATGAATCAATAGACGATCTTAAGCAGCATTTGCCTTACGATGCGCCACTGATTGCTGTGGAGTTAACCGACGATGCGACTATGTTGCCTGCGTTTGAACATCCTACTAGAGCGGTTTATTTATTAGGTAATGAGCAATCTGGCTTAACCCGCGAAGCACTTGCTGCTTGTCACAAGGTTATTCAGTTGCCAGGTGATTACAGCTTAAATGTGGCAGTTGCGGGTAGCATTGTCATGTATGACAGAATTGCCAAAGCGGGTAATTAGCTAAGGCTTTTAACTTTTAATTAGCGGTTTAAAATACGTTTATGCGGTAGACGCTAAAACGCTATTTTCTTGCTCTTCGCACTCATCGGATACCATATTGTCACCGACCTTAGGACGATACTCCAAAGGTGCATCAACCAATATGCGCTTCATACGGCTAACGTCTTCGGCTTTCATTGCATCATTGAGTTCATTCAAAATGACACTAACTTCAGGCCAGCTCAGAGAACGTTCGTTGGCTGTCAGTATACGCTCATGTTCACTCGATTTTGCGTTGTCGTCGATGAGTAACTCTTCATATAACTTTTCACCTGGACGTAAGCCTGTATACTCAATGGCAATATCGCCGTCCGGATTAGTTTCATCTTTCACCGAATAGCCCATTAAATGCGTCATTTTATAAGCTAAATCAACAATCTTGACTGGTTTACCCATATCCAAAACAAATACGTCGCCACCTTTGCCAAGCGCACCTGCCTGAATGACCAATTGTGCAGCTTCTGGAATTGTCATGAAGTAACGAATAATGTCTGGGTGGGTTACCGTGATTGGGCCACCAGCACGAATTTGCCTTCTGAACAATGGCACTACCGAGCCTGAAGAACCGAGCACATTGCCAAATCTCACCATAACAAAGCGAGTATTATGATCTCGCGGTGCTAAACTTTGTAATACTAATTCAGCCATGCGCTTAGTGGCGCCCATTACATTGGTTGGTCGAACAGCTTTGTCAGTTGAAATTAAAACAAAAGTTTCAACATCGCAGTAAATAGCAGCTTGCGCGATTTCATAGGTGCCCATTACATTATTTGCAATGCCTGCCATCACATTTTCTTCAACCAATGGCACATGCTTGTATGCAGCGGCATGATAGATAGTGTTGACATTGTGCGCATGGAAAATAGAGGTCATCAACATGCCATTTTGCACGTTGCCAATGCGAGGCACTAATTCGATTGGGCTGTCTAATTCTATAAGTAGTTGTGATAATTCTTGGTGAATCTCATACAGGAACGCTTCACTCACGTCTAACAAAATCAATTTAGTGGGTTGTTGCTGGATGATTTGTCGGCATAGTTCTTTACCGATAGAGCCACCAGCTCCCGATACCATAACGACTTTGTCTTTGATGTTGCTCGACATTAGCTCAGGTATAGGTTGAACGGGTTCTCGACCTAATAACTCGTCTACAGATACTTCGCGCAATTGGTCAATTTGACGTTTACCCGATACGATGTCTGACATGCTTGGAATCGTGAGCAATTCTAATGCGTAGGGTTCAACTTTGGCGACAATTTCTTTCATTCGGACAGGGCCAACATTGGATAATGCGATGAGCACTTTGAATTGGCCATATCGTTTGATTAATTTAGGAAGCTGTTGTGGTGAATGAACGCTTAGTCCAAACACATCTCGTCCTTGATAGCGTTGTTTTTCGTCAAGAAACGCGATGGGTTGATACTTGCCACCGAGTGCTAATGCGTTTGCGAGTTGTCGTCCAGTGTTACTTGCACCATAAATTACCACACCTTCCTTGGGGTTAAACCACTGTGTACTCAATAAAAAGCTTAGGCTCGCGCGTGCTCCCGCAATCAGACAGGCAGCGATAACCAAAAATAGAAAGGGAACAGAACGTGGTATAAATGCTTCAAAAACAGCACCGGTCAGGTAAAAAACAACGCTCGATAAACAAAGTATGCTAAGCACACGTAGTGTCGCTGTGGCATTGAAATAGCGAATAACGCTGCGATAAATACCAAAAAAATAAAACATTAATGAGGTGGCAACGCAAATCGTTACCAAAGCAGCCCATTCCGCAAATTCAAATGTGACATGCGTAGCGCCTAGTCGAATAACATAGGCTAGAACAAAGGCGATACAGATCGATAGGTTGTCAAAAACTAATGCCGCACATAATTTGACATAGCTAGGGATCAGATCAATTTTTCTTATCATAGAGCGCCCCAAATTAAACCTTAGACTGCAATGGCATTATCAATTATCGTTCTTACTATCTGGCCTGATAATGCCGAAACAAAATGTTACGTTCTTAATCGCCATACTAACACTTTATTCACGAAAGTCGCTAATTTGCGCAAAAATTTTGGTGATAGTTTCGCATGTTTGTTCAATTTCCTTGCCAGTTAGTGTTGGATGAACGAGGAACATTAGCGAAGTTTCGCCCAGTTGTTTAGCGTTTTCCAATGGGCTACTTGGACGTAAGTCTGTGTTGTCAAATGCCTTTTCGTTGTAGACTTCTGAGCAACTACCTGAATAGCAAGGTACGCCAAGCGCATTTATTTTTTCGATAATGCGATCTCTACTCCAATCACTTGGAAGCTTTTCCGGTTTAACTTGTACGTAACACTTGTAGTAAGCATGTTGAATGTCTGTCGCTGGCTCAAATACGGAGATAAAATCAAATGGACGGCAAGTATTCAATATCTGCTGAGCATACAATGTTCTCGTGGCGTGCCAATCTGCCATGCGTGCGAGTTGGATGCGACCAATCGCAGATTGCATTTCAGTTAATCGCCAATTGGTTCCAAACGATTCGTGTAGCCAGCGATAGCCCGGTGGATGCTCTTTTTCGTATACTGCCGCATACGACTTACCATGATCTTTAAACGCCCAAGCTTTACGCCACAATTGTTCGTCGTTCGTCGTTAACATACCCCCTTCACCACCAGTAGACATAATTTTGTCTTGGCAAAAAGACCAAGCGCCAATATGACCTATGCTACCAACAGAGCGTCCTTTATATTTAGCACCGTGTGCTTGCGCGCAATCTTCAATGACAAATAAACTATTTGCTTCTGCAAGTGCCATTATTTCATCCATGTCACACGGCCAGCCACCTAAGTGCACACAAATAATCGCTTTAGTCTTAGAGGTTAGCACTTTGGCGATAGTTTCTGCTGTGATGTTTTGGCTGTCTAACGCGACATCAGCGAATACCGGTGTCGCACCAGCGTTTATCACTGTACTTATCGATGCAATAAACGTACGGGGCGTAACTACGACTTCATCACCTTCACCAATGTCTAATGCTTGCAATGCCAAATCAAGCGCTAAAGTTCCATTGGCAACGGCTACCGCGTACTCGCAGTCACTAAATTGAGCGAATTCCTGTTCGAACTTACGACCTTCTTGGCCAGTCCAATAATTAACTTTATTTGATGCCAATACCTGACTAACAGCATTCATTTCTTCTTCGGTAAATGATGGCCAAGGTGAAAATTGAGTATTTAACACGTTATTTCCTTTTCTATGCAGATGGAATTGTTTTATGGGCAGCGGCTGGCACCCCCAGATAAAGGGTATTTGGTTGGGTATCGTTTACGATTACAGCACCGGCACCTGTTTGTGTGCCAGAAGCAAGTGTAAGACACTCTATAACTGTTGAATTTATGCCAAGCCATGACATGGTTTCGATGGTTACACCACCCGCAATAGCCACTTGCGGTGAAATATGCACATAGTCGTGTACATGGCAATCATGATCAATAGAACATGCAGTATTGAGGATACATCCATCACCAATAGTTACGCCAAAATTAACTGTCACGTTGGCAAATATCACACTCCCTTTGCCTATATTGACCTGATTAGAAATGACCGCGGAGGGGTGAATGATTGTCGCAAGCTGGCCATCTTCATTGGCAATTTCTTGTGTGTACTTTTTTCTTAAAGCATTTTGTCCAAACGCTACTACAAATTCACTTTGCGCGCGATATTTTTGCCAGTTGTCGGGGGTATCAACGATAGACCAATGAGCGTTTTGACTTCTTTGTGGCAAACAATCGTCGAGAAACACAATGTCTTGATACTTGCCTGTGGCGCTCGCACAATCTGCAACCACACGGCCGTGACCACCAGCGCCAAGTATGACGAGTCTAGTCATTAGCATTCCCCGTAAATTTTGTCATAGTTGCTTCACCTGCTTCACTAATGTCAGCGCGTACGAGTACTTTTTTAACGGTTAACAACAATATTTTAAAATCTAACCATAAAGATTGATTGTCGACATACCAAACATCAAGTGCGAATTTCTCTTGCCAGCTGATAGCGTTGCGGCCATTTACTTGAGCCCAGCCAGTAATACCAGGTTTTACCTGATGGCGCCGTGCTTGTTCAGGCGAATAAAGTGGTAAGTATTCAACCAACAACGGGCGAGGGCCAACAAGGCTCATTTTGCCAGTGAGTACACACCATAACCCAGGCAATTCATCTAAGCTGGTGGAACGGAGAAACTGGCCAAATTGAGTGAGACGCAGATGGTCGGGAAGTAACTCGCCATTTTCGTCACAGTCATTGGTCATTGAACGAAACTTTATCATGTCAAACAATTCGCCATTAAGGCCTGGGCGCGTTTGCTTGAATATGACGGGGCGACCAAGTTTTATGGCGATTAACACGCTGAGTATTAAAATAACTGGTGACAATAGTAATAACACGCTTAAGGCGACTAAAAAATCAATCAATCGTTTCATGTTGTGCTTCCTTCTAAAGACTCGAATACGTCAATAAACTGCAAGGATAATTGTTCTCTGGAAAACTGTGTTCTTGCAAGGTTTTGCGCATTCACGGCCATTTTTTCGCATAGTTCCGGTTCGGACTGCATTTTGACTAATGCATCGGCAAAGGCAATTGGATCTTCTGGCGTTACGGCTATACCACATTGGTGCGTTTCTATCATTTCTGCTAACCAGCCGGGGTAATTATTGATTACGGGTAAACCTGCAGCAATATAATCGAAGAACTTATTGGGTGACGTCCCATAATAAAATGCTGGAATGTTTGCAAGTACTTGCAAACCTACATTGGCTCGCTGCATTAATTGAGCAAGTTGTGGTTTAGCTACTGGCTCTAAAAAAAGAATGTTACTCAATTGGTGCTGACTAGCGAGTGTCATCAGTTTTGCTTTTTCACGTCCTTGACCAATTAGCACTAACTTAATATGCTTTTGCTGTCGTTGTTTGAGCTCTTTTGCGACTTCAATTAACTGGTCCAAGCCATTTGCTAAGCCGTGTGTGCCGCTAAAAAGCGCAACAAAATCGTTGTCATTTATACCTTCTGGTTGCCAATTTGAGTCAGGATTGGCAAATATCGTCAGGTCACAACCATTTGGAATTGCAGTTATGTGATCACTTTCAACATGTCGGGCAATACCACTAGCTATACCCGGTGACAAGGCAATGTGTCGATCGGCACACTTGTATGTTAACCATTCGAGTGCTGCCAATAAAGATAACACGACGGGGTTCGTGATGACCCCCATGGCTTTCGGTAGCTCAGGCCACAAATCTCTTACTTCAAAGATAAAAGATTTACGTCGAAATACTTTGGCAAATATTCCAGGAATACCTGCTGTTAGTGGGGTTGTAGTGCAGAAAATAACGTCATACTCTCTGAATAATGCCAGTTTAACGCTTCGAAGCGCAAACTTAAAAAATACGATAGAGCGAGTGAGAAAACTTTGTTCGTTGGCATAATCGAGTTCGAGCTCAATGACATGAATACCATCAACTGTGCCTTCACGCTTGCCATTAACAAAAGGCTGTTCTAGTCCTGTCACCCCTCCCGTGTATGAGCCGCACACCATTGTTACTTGATGTCCTTTGGCGGTTAGCGCTTTTGCCATTTCGTAGGAGCGAATGCCAGTGGAACCATTAGGCGTAGAAAAGTGTTGGTGGAAATATATTATTCGCATGTACGTAGTCTTATTTTTGTTGTAATTGTACAGGGATGAGCAACCTCTAGTAGCATAACGGTTGCTGGACTCTTTTGCCCATAATAAAGGGAACACCAGCCTTCAACAAGCGAGATATTGCAGCTATCGTCATTTGTTAATAGTTCAATTTCATAGCGGTCGTTGACTAACTTACTCTCTGATAGTGTCCATTGGCTGTCGCTTAAATGCCAACGCAACTGAGCTTTTGTCTTAAACCCTGAAACATCATCGGAAATTTCAATGCTGTTTTCTGATACGTATTTGACCGTTCGAATGTGCTTATGGCCATAAACATTACTATAAGAGGATGTTAATTGTGATGATTGACTCTGAGACGAACAAACAATCCAATTGTTGTATAAAAAGCGGGAGAGTTTGGGCATTTGTTGCATGCCGTCAAATTGCACCGTGTTATGTGCCTCAACACTATTGAAATAGTCTTGTAGCTCTCCTTGACTGTTGTAACTAAAGCTACCAGTGCCAATAAATATATTGTTATTGCCATGAGACAGATCTAAGTGCAGTGCATCACAGGCGCTAGGACGAAACTTTCCGTCGTGATTTCTCAAATAGGCGTTGAATTGGTTCTCTGAAAATTTTAATAATCCGGTACTGTAACTGTGCTGTTTGATATCACTAATTACTGATGCGCCTAATTTGTCTGTGGTTTTAAAGAGCGCACTCATTTGTTTCGATGATGCAAGGTCAGAGTAGCACGCACGATTGAAAAACATGATATGCGCTAAACAAATACTTGGGCGAAAATCACGGTAATCACTTGCTGTTACAGGCAGTAAATTGGCACCGTCGTTGAGACCGAAATTCGGCGGATAACCATTGTTGCTATTCACTAACCCTGTAATCCAAGCCGTAGCTTGTTTAGCACTTGAGTAAAATTCTTTAGAGAAAGGAGGCTGATTGCTTAACGAGCGGAAAAACTCAGCAAGCGACAAACTATCTAACATCAGTCGATGATAGTAAACAGAATTTTGGCTAAAGTTGCCGTCAGCAGAAATCAGCTTTCTAGCGCGATCTTCAAGCAGCGTTTTGCCAGCGTTGTACCAGTCTTGATATGTTCTATTTTCGTCGCGGCTATGCTTATTCGCGCTTAAAAATAATCCTCCAACAAGTAGTGCTGCCGCTTCGCTGGTACCGTGGTTATTGTCCTGTGCCTTTGCATAGCTCAGCGTTGGTGCAATGCGTTCCAGATGTTGGGTGAGCAGACGCACTAAAAGCGTGTTAGCTTTGTCAAATTGTCCCAAAATAAATGCCGCGACTACCAAATGAAGTACACGAATCGATGCTTCTTGCCCACACTTCCAATTGACGCCTTGATGACAAGGGTTGTGAACTACCCAATCTTGCAACCATTCATTGATTTTCTCTATGTATTTAATATCACCTGTTGCGCGATAATTAACAGCAAAGTGTAACAACCAATCCATTCGTGATAATTCCCAAACGCCCTTAATATCGCCAATATTGAGGGAGAAATCGTCCATCTGACTCCAGTGACGACTGTTATTTTCAACGATTTGCTGATTGAAGATCGACTGATGCCAGTTTGGAGGCTCAACAGTGTTAAGCTTGATATGGCCAAAGGCCAGCAAATCTTTTATCGGCTGGATATTACCGTCTAGTTGCAGCTTAGGAAGAGCGTAATAATTACCTTCGGGCAAAGGCGTCGCTATGGGCATAGTTTTTAGAAAGTGCCCACCGCGCAACTTTACACGATAACGCAATACCATCATGGCATTGCGTATACCCAGTCGGTAATAAGTATGAATTTTGCTGATAACGGACAACAAAGCGATTAATCTTCTTGTTGAGAGAGTAATTGAGCTGCCTGCAGCGTTACTCGTGAAACCTCAAGAATCTCATTAAGTGGTATTGGCGCTGTCTTCCCTTGATTAATTGCGTCAACAAATGCCTGTGCACAAGCCGCTTGTCCTTTGTCTTGTTGCCATAAGTTCATTTTTTTGAAATTACTAAAGCCGTAACCACGTAATTTTCTGAAATTGTCTAGCGAAAGGACTTTGTTGGCGGCGAATACGTCAATCTTCTCTTTAGGGTATGATTGGGCGCCGTTGGCGAGGTAGTTTATGGTGCCAAAAGAACCATCGGCAAATCCAAGCACAATCACCGCCTTATCTTCGACAATTTCAGTGGAGCCTTTGCTCATCTGACGTGCCTGAACAGAGATAATTTCGCTTCCCACCAAGTAGCGCATTAAATCAATAAAGTGACATGCCTCGCCAATGATTCTACCACCACCTTTTTCGCTATCATGTACCCAGTGGTCTGCCGGAATAGCGCCAGCATTCATAGTCATAATCAGTGATTTTGGTTCACTTATAGGAGCGAGTAATGCTTTCATTTTTTGAACGTGGGGAGAAAAACGTCGGTTATATCCGACCATCAAGGCACTATTGTGCCCATGCTTCTCTATTTCATCGACAATTCGTTGATGCTGCTCTTCAGTAATTGCCAGTGGTTTTTCCACAAAAACATGTTTTTTAGCGGCCAAGGCCTGACAAACGAAGCTGGCATGAGAATTGTGCTGTGTAGCAATAACAACCGTATTGATATCTTTGTTGGCTAACATGTCTGTTACATCGGTGGTGGCAAATTGAAAGCCATTGTTTTTACCGTGAATAACACTGTTAATACCACCTGAAGAGGCAATTGTATGTAGCTGTGCCCCCGAAGATTTGAGCGCAGGAATAAGTACGCGAGAGGCATAATTACCTGCCCCTATAACGCCAATTGTAGCTTGCTGAGGGCTTATTGTCGCTGTATCTGATATTGGTAATACTTTACGCAGTATTTGAGAGTGTTCTTTTTGAGGATACTCAAGCACGATGCCTAATGCCGATTTATCTTCTGTGAGCAATTGGTATGCATCTACTGCATTGTCGAATTGAAATCGATGACTAATGAGTGAAGATACAGATAAACGGTTGCTTGCCATCATATCAAGAATGGCTTGAAAGTTTCTCTGCTCTGTCCAACGAACAAAGCCTATCGGGTAGTCTTGTCCTTGATCTTCATAGAGTGGATCATAGCGGCCTGGGCCGTATGAACAAGACACCTGGAAACTAAGCTCTTTTTCGTAAAACTCGCTACGATTGAGTGATAGTCCAGTAACACCCACAAGGATGATGCGACCTCGCTTACGACACATATTCGCTGCTTGTGAAACAGGTTCATTGGAAGCGGTAGATGCAGTTATTATGACGCCATCAACGCCTTGATGATGGCTAAATTGCATGCCGACATTAACGACATCTTCATGCTCCGTCGGGTTACACGTTTGTGCGCCGTATGAACGAGCCAGTGCTAATTTTTCGTTGTCGAGATCTATCGCCAATACTTTACAACCATTGGCAATCAACAGTTGAATGGTAAGTAATCCAATGAGTCCAGCACCAATAACGACGAACTGCTCACCAAGTGTTGGCTGGGCCAAACGAATACCTTGTAAACCAATCGAAGCAAGTACGGTAAAAGCGGCTGATTCATCATCAACATTATCAGGGATTTTGGCGCATAGATGTTTAGGTACGCGAACTAAATCTGCGTGAGGGCCATTTGAAATAACTCGATCACCTATTGAAAACTCGGTCACATCATCGGCGACATCTATTACTTCACCAACGTGACAGTAACCCAACGGCAGTGGTTGCGCGAGTTTAGAACGAACCGCATCGACAGTGCTAACCAAGCCATCAGTCTTGATTTTGTCTAATACCATTTTGACTTTATCTGGCTGTTTTCGCGCTTTGTCAATGAGGGAGGATTTCCCAAAGTCGACAAGCATTCGTTCGGTGCCTACAGAAATTAAACTGCAACGTGCCGCTATCAGTATATGGCCACTCTTAACGGATGGTGCCGGCGCTTCTACGATACTGGTTTCGCCTGTACTCATGTTTTGCAGGATTTGTTTCATAAATCAATCGCTCTTGATATGTCTTGTCGCCAAGTAAACTAAAATGAATGGTACGATAGATAATATATATCTGGCAAAAAAACCGAGAAATTCTGCATACATAAATTGTGCAGAGAACATTACAATCGAAAAAAGATACACCAATTTCAATATAGGTGATGAAAATGAACCTAACTTCGTGAAAAGTACCCCTAAACACAGCGCGATTAAAAAGCTACCAAGCAGGGATCCGAATACACCAAAATTCATTAATAGTTCAGTATAAAGCCCAGTGGTTAAAGACGAGTTGCCTTTTCGTCCTACAACATAAGAACCGGGATAGATCATGTTTTTTAGTATTGGACCTGCACCAACAGGTTTTGAAGGCCATATTGTGCGGGGTACAAAATTTGCGAAGCCAGCAACATATGTTTTCCCAAGTGTTAATTGTTGCTCATGTTCAAGTAACCATGCAATATTTTCATGGTTCCCGAATGCTCCGTTTAACGAGTTCACTAAACCGTAGTCGGTGTCTGATTTAATGCTTGAACTGCCACTTTGATGACGTATTTTCCCAATGGTATGCATGATGACAACAATTAAGCATACAACAAATAACAATGACAATGTTTTTTTTAGTTGCCTTACTGTAAGGTGCCCTGTGTATTTATTCGAAAAAGACAACCCAAAACACAATAAACTTATTATGAGTAAAAATAACGAGTTACGGTTGCTGTTGATGGCATAATATGTGCCTGCAATTGCTAGAGATGATAGAAAAAGTACAAGGCTGATACGTCTAATCCATTTATAATTATTTTTCGCCTGTACATATATAAAGAAAAATAACAAACATGCAATGTAAGTCCAATGTGCTAGTAACAGGCTAAGACCTTTTCCTACACCTAGCGCTATTCTATCAGTGATATACTTATCATAGCCCATGGAAATAATAGCGATGATGTTCTTACCCGAATTATAGGCTCCAATAAAAAATACAAAAGTAGTCACGATCAACGCGATTCTAAGAAACTTCCTGTTCAAGTTAAATTGGCTTAGACTCACGCCTTTTTCAACAGGAAAATACGATAAGCCTGTGATAAAAATAATGTGCAACAGCATGACATATAACATCGAATACAAATATATATCTTCTGCATAACTAGCTTGATAGCGAAAGTAAGTAACATCCCATTGTAAAGCTGGCATCAACAGATGAATTAAGAAAAAAAACAATGATGACAATACGATAGGGCTGTTGAATATTCGAGATATTCCTTGATTATATATTTTGAATAACGAAAGCAATATTAGAATAGTGCTTAGTGTAATAGTAAGTAAGATAACCATTTGAACTTAGGTAAATTATGTGTCCTGTTGAACTTGACTAAACTCATCGAGTCGACTAAATAATTGTTCAAGTTGCATTTCAAATGACCTGATGCTCGCGTTCGGCTTACGTAAAGTCTCGAATCCTTTTTCAAGAATTATCTCTAGTTCATTTATGAGTTGAAAATGATCGTGATAGGAGCATGTGATGCAGCCATCAATTTCACGAAGAAAGTTTGCTGTTTTTACCTCACTATTTACAATTACTTTTGTGCCTAGTAGGAGAGCATCGCCCCACTTATTTGACTGAGCTAGTGTGTTAATTTCATATTTTGGATCGTAGTAAGTTAATACAAAGTCAGAACATAAATAGGTTGCAAGTGCTTCTGCATTAGTTAGCTTACCTAAATAGGTAACAGATCCACAATCAATAAGTTGCCTTGCTTCATCGCAATCAACTTTTCCTGCAACTAATAAGGCAACATCTTGTTGGTCAAAGTGATTTGCGATCGCTAGTGCCGCACTCATACCACGATCTTTGCCTAACCAGCCATTAACATTTATAACTATTCTTGCCTTAGGCCATTCTTTACTACGAAAATATGCTCTTGCTTTAGTTATTTCTGCAATACTCGGCGTATTTCGTAAAATAAAAAACTTGTTGGAAGAAAACGAATATCGCTCCGTGCCAGGGATAACATGCAATGAGCAATGATGAGATGTAAAATTTTCTAGTACTTGGATGAACTTCTTAATAGGGCTTGGAAAGGGAAAAACCATAGAAAATCTGTCAGCATCATCGAATATTACCTCAAACTTTCTAATTTTTGCAGCCAAAATGGCGGGAAAAGCACTTTCAAATCCCAGTGCCCATACTGGAGTGTTGGATTGACGAATGAGACAGTAGAAAAATACTCTAATCATCCAATAGCAATATAACAACTTCGTTAGCCTACCGCCATAGCCACCACCATTAATCAAAGTAACTTTATTTATTCTTTGAGTTGGCAGCTCAACTTCTTCTGCCTCATGGCTTTCTCGTACCCATGCTACGTGCTTTAAATTGGGTATCTGCTTATTCTCCAATAAATAAGACGCGAGCTTATACAATCTTGTCCTATTAGATAGAGAAGATACAGGTGCAATTATTTCAATAGGAGCATGGTGTTTCACTACGTCTTTCCTCGTTCAATAGATAAGTATTAACTGCACCTTTGGCGAAGTAATTTGAAATGTATGTTCTAGATAGCCAATGTAACCCTGTAGCAACGGCGATTAGTTGAGCTTGAATAATGGTGCCTTGAACGCCTTTTAAGATAATTACTAGCAACAACAAATATGCTCCCATAGTTATCCAATTGAAAAGTGCTGTTTTCAAGAGTACCTGCTTAGTTGCAAAGACATTTAAGCACACGGATGCGAATGTATATTGACCTCTGGCAAGACACATAATGAACAAAGAAGAAATAATTATCGCCTCCAACTTGAGGTGTTTAGCTTCATAAAATAATACGTAGATAAGTGCACCGATGGCGAGAGAAATAAGAGATAAGCTAAAAGACAATGTAGAAATACGCTTTTTATATGTTCTATATATGGAGAAGTCAAAACGTTCGTGTCTTCTGATTTTAGGTGCAAGATAAAAACCTAGAAAGCCATTCACTGAGATAGCTATCGGTGTAAAGATTACAAAATGGCTAAATACAATAAACGATACCTCTTTGTACCCAAACAGGGTGATAATAAATTGTTCTCCGTGGACTGCGACTACTAATGTCAAACTATGCAGTAGGAAATAAAAGCCGAGGTGATTAATATCTTCTTTAGGACGCTGTAGTCGCTTCTTGATTGATATATCTTTTTTAGCGAAAAGCATGGGTAAGGTTAATACGAATATACTGATTAACGCACCAGTGAACCATTGGTCTACGCCGCCTATTGCAAAGATCATTAAAATTAATAAAATAGGCTTCCAGCCATTGGTGGCGAGCTGTGCTTCAATAAGCCTGTTCTGCGCTCGAAAACAAGCGGCAACAAATGTCACTAAGCTAATAAGTAATGTACAAAAAATAAGGTACTTCGTAGAGACAGGTGTGAAATCGAAAGTTGTTGCGATGATCGTTACCAAACCTAAAACTGCAAGAAGGTTGATAACAAAACGGCAGCTTATCGGTTTTATGAGATTGGGGTGTCTTACAATTACTTGATCAAGTCCCAAGAGACAGAAAGCGCTTAAGATAAATAATGCTGATTTGTAAAAAGCCCAATTGGACACATCAGTAGGGGGAAAATTAGCCACAATATAAAGATCAGCCAGAAACATACTTAGGATCCCGACACCGTAGAGAACAAAACTTATCAAAATGCGATAATTGGGCATACTTAAGCGGTTTAGTTTCATTTTAGAGATCATTTATGGTGGGGCTTTTATCTGTCAACGTATTCTCGTTTGATTTATTCTTGGCTTAGCTAAACTAATGAATACAAGGTTACGATCAAATGTCGCTAACATATTTTTGAACAACCATGCATAAATACAACGTGCATGAGTGATACAATAACCACCTAATCCAATATATGCAACATTGATTAACATCAGTCTAACAATCAAGGCGATGTAGTTAATTTGACGAAATCGTTTTGTTAGCCTAATTTATCATGTCTTAGTATTCCTAGCCGTAATTTATTTTCTAAATTTATTGGATCGCGTTGATCTTAATAGTCAAAAAAATTGTTCGATAATTTCTCCATTGTAAATGCACATATTTTCACCGACAGTCCGTTGGCCGGTAAAAATATATGCAGCTTTAACTTTTGGCGAATATAAGAAAACCTAAGATACATTACCAAACGTTACTTTTGATGTGGCTAAGTTACCGTTTTCATCAACAGTGATTTTGTAGTGAGTGCCTTTTACGTCTGAATCTGCTCTCATGATGATTCCCATTGGAGTAGGAACTGCAGGCCAGTCTGGAGCAGCGTGCTTGTCACCAGCGAGTACCATAACGCCGGTTCTTGTTCTGGCATTGTTTGCATATTTGATTTCATTCGCAATATCTCTACCTGCGTTCACCGTGACGCCTGTTGCTTCACCAATACTCAGCGTGTTATCGGTTTGTCGTGCATAGCCAGTACCAACACTGACGTTTCGACACTGCTCCAAAAAGATGCCATGTTTTCCGCGCAGAGCTCGCCAATTTGTGATGTTAATATCGTTAACAAATGCAGCACCGTGGCTATTGTCACCAAGTTGAATATGAGTCGCATTGTCTTCACCAAAAAAGCTATTAATTGAAACTCCTCCACCATGACGTAGCCAAATACCACGCGAGTAGCCTTGGCAAGTTATGCCACTAAATTGAAAGCCTTCGCCGACAGAGCTTCCTGTTGCACTCGATTCTACAAGGATGCCAGTAGGTGTACCGTTGGCTAATAAGCTACAACCATAAAAATTTAATGCATTCGATGAACCAACTTGATTGCTAGTTCGATTGATATAAATGTCAGCCATTTCACTATGGCCGATAAAATGCAGGTCGTAAAAATTATTTATCCATGATTGTTCAATGGCTAAGCTACTGCCACTCACATTAGCCGCAAATGTAATATCCTTAAGCGAGCATCGAGATGTGCCTTTCATGTCGATGCAACTAGTTGCAGCTTTTGGGACGGATGTTCCCACAAACTTCAAGCCTTGCACTGAGCAATCAGTGATTTGCTGGCTAGATGTATCACTTTGAAGATGAATAATTGCACCGTCTACGCCATGCCCGTACAAAGCGGTCGTGGCTTTACCGTCTCCAATAATTTGTATGTTACTGGCGTTAACAATTAAAGGTGCTGTGATGCGATATGTGCCTCTAGGCACATAAATTACACCACCGCCAGTTTCTCCGTTGAGCCCTTGAGTGGTATCTGTAGCGTTGATAGCAGCATCAATTGCAGCTTGAAATGCTGCCGTAGAATCAACCCCTGTATATGGAGTGCTAACATCTATAACTGGTTGTGCACCGAAGTCGATGACATTAAATACGCGTGAATTATTGGCATGATTAGATGCGTAAGCTGTGCTGCTACTCAAAGCAGCAGTTCCAACTGTCGTCGCAGCTAACCCTCCTAGGATAGCCTGCCTTCTTGTTAGTATGTTGCCTTGATTATTATTTTTATTAGCCATAATAGTTTCCCTGATGGTTATTAACATTGTGATTAGGTTTTACGTAGTACGCTAAGTTGATATTATGGTTATAAATTTACGTTGTAAATCAATATGTTTACTTTTTGTTTACATGTTTAACTGTTTTAAAAGTTACTTCGCTTTCACGTGTATTCTTTTCTGAGTTAATTGGATTTCATTGACTTGAACTTTAAAACGCGGCGGTTAATGTTAGCAAAATAGTTAAAATTACAACGTCTTTGTAGCGATGGGAAGTCGCGCTTAATTATCTTGGATAAATGATACGACATATGACAAATCGACGATTAAAAGCAGCTGCGCTGTGGGCGCTAGCCTCCGTGTTGGTAATTACCGCGTGCTCCGAATTCAATGACAAAGTACAAATTCAAAGAAACGTCTCGGTTGCAGCGTTGAGTATGCAGGAGCAACTCGACGAACTGGCTAACGGCTTAATTGTTAAACACCGTTTTATCAGCAACGTCGTCAAAGACTGCCCTGATGATAAAGGAAAGCAGGTTGAACAATGTTACCTAGCAGAAATTAGCCTACGAATGGCTAAGCCTTTTTTGTTACACGGCTGGGCGTTGTATTACTCCCAAGTGTATCCAATGTACGCATATGAAAGTGACTCGCTAACAATGGAGCACCTCAACGGAGATATTCACCTAATCAAGCCTAATGACAACTTTACCGGATTTCAGCCTGAGCAAGTACAAACGGTAAAGCTATGGGTGAAGTCATCACTTATTTCTGAATCGCAATTGTTTCCTAATTACTGGGTTGGCGCAGGATCATTAACGCCTAAGGTCGTTGCCAGTACTAAAACCAAACGAGATCCAGAAACAGGTCTAGAAATTCAGCCTTATGTGGTACCTTTTGACGACTTAGCTTTGCAGACAAAGTCGACCGCAAATGATATTAATCAACCAGCGACAGCTGATTGGTTATATGACCATTACCCAACGAGCTCGTTGGACGCAAACGACGTAAAGTTTCAGCTCATTCCAACACCTAAAAAAATCACTCTAGCCAAAAATCCACAGATTCTCTCGATAGCAGGTGGCATTCAAGTTCAACTAAAAGGATTCGAGCGCCATCAATTTGAAGCCGCGTTTCAAAGGTTAGCTAAATTTGGCGTGGAACAGCGAGCAACTGGAGTTCCGTTGCTAATTGAACAATTCGAATTGAGTTTAAAAGACGGGAGCTATCGACTGTCAGTAACTGAAAAAGGCATCAGCATTCTAGCGAGTGAAGCCAGTGGTGCCTTTTATGGTCTGCAATCGATAGCTGCGTTGATTAACATTGGCTCATTAGCGCTCCCGCATCTTGAGATCATAGATGAACCTCATTATGTCTATCGTGGTCAGCACTTAGATGTCGCACGAAACTTTCACAGTAAAGAGTTGGTGATTGAATTAATCCAACAAATGGCGGCATATAAGCTCAACAAACTCCATTTACATCTTGCTGAAGATGAAGGGTGGCGACTTGAGCTGCCGACTTTTCCAGAGTTGACCGAATTAGGTGCAAAACGGTGCATGAATTTGAGTGACACATCGTGCTTACAGCCGCAATTGGGCAGTGCAGCAAGTCCAAAACGCGATGGTTATTTTTCGGTGGCCGATTACATCGAAATCTTGCAAGTTGCCAAACAACACTATATCCAAGTGATCCCTTCGCTTGATATGCCCGGCCATTCTCGCGCGGCAATCAAAGCAATGGAAGCGCGATATCAGCACTTTATGGCTCAGGAAAATGAAGCAGAAGCGATGCGTTACTTGTTGTCAGATTTAGCCGATACCACGCAGTATCGCTCGATACAACATTACACGGATAATACGATCAATGTTTGTTTGGAATCATCGTATCGCTTTGTCGATAGGGTTTTGGAAGACTTGATCTCATTGCACGAAAAAGCAGGACATCCGCTGACTACCTATCATATTGGCGCAGATGAAACAGCTGGTGCTTGGGTGGATTCGCCAGCTTGTCAGGCGTTAATTGCTGATGAAAATAATGAAGTAAATGACATTAAACACCTAGGCGCACATTTCATTGAGCGTATTTCTCATATGATCGCATCGAAGGGAATTGCGGTTGCAGGATGGAATGATGGCTTAGGCGAAACTCAGTTAGCACGTATGCCGGAAAATGTGTCGTCATATATATGGGGAACTTTGCCTCACGGCGCGCATCAGCTGGTAAGTGAGCAAGCAGGTCGCGGCTGGCAAATAGTGCTCGCCATTCCGGATGTATTCTACTTTGATTTTCCTTATGAAGTAGATCCTAAAGAGCGTGGTTATCATTGGGCGTCTCGCCGCGTTAACAGTCGTACGGTATTTAATTTTATGCCTGACAACTTGCCCGTGCATGCTGAATTTCGGGTAGATACACTAGGGAGGCCATTTGTATCTGACGATAGAGTCACAATTGATGACAACGGCAATACCAAACATCAGCCACTGCCTGAAGGCTATCAAGTGTCAGGTATCCAAGGGCAAGTCTGGAGCGAAACAATACGTAGTGATGAACAAACAGAATATATGCTGTTTCCGCGAATGCTTGCTTTAGCAGAGCGTGCTTGGCATAAAGCTGACTGGTCTGTGCCTTATGATTACGCGGGAAAAATGTACGACAGCGCCACTGGCGTATTCAGCGAAAAAGCTCGGCAACAACGTGATCGAGCATGGGAATTATTCAGTGCAACGATAGGCTTTAAAGAGTTAGCAAAGCTAGAGCAGGCGAACATATTTTATCGTTTGCCGACGGTAGGTGCCAAAATATTCAATGGCAAACTGTATGCTAAGTCGCCAATTATCGGGCTACCTATCGAATATCGAATCGACGGTGGTGCTTGGCAATCTTACCATCAGCCCGTGGCGGTTTCTGGTCAGAGCGAAGTGCGGTCGCGTGCTATTGACGGTCAACGAGCGGGTCGCAGCTTAGATGTTTACTAGCTTGATTATGCGGTATTAGAAATGCTTACGCCAATGAACAAACTTAGTTCCGCAAGCCATAGAATACTAATTAGGTAAGCCAATTGTATTGGCAACTTCGCGTTAGCTATTTATGATTAGGCGTAATTCTAACTATTATTAGTGTGCGCTATGCCTTCATCACTTATAAATTACTCACCTTCCTGTGAACGTAATCAATCGCCCATTTTATCAGTACTACAGCCATACTTAGATGAGCAGGCACGTGTACTAGAGATTGGTAGCTACTCTGGTCAACATGCAATATATTTTTGCAAACACGCTTTAGTAAACGTTTGGCAAACGAGTGACACAGCGCAATACGTTACTGATTTAGCATTAAATCTAAACCTGCATTCTCAGCCCAATCTAATTGAACCACTATTGGTCGACGTTGCCAAACAGAGCACGTGGCCACAGCAGGATTACAATCGTGTTTTCACGGCTAACACCTTACATATCATGTCGTGGTCTTTGGTTAAGCAGTTCTTCAAGTTAGTCGAACAAGTACTAGAACCTTCTGGGATGTTATTCGTATATGGGCCGTTTAATTACGGTGGCGAATTTACTTCCAAAAGCAACGCCGACTTTGAGCAATGGTTAAAGCAGCGAGATCCGGCAAGCGGTATTCGTCACTTTGAGGATATCGTTGCGCAGGCTCAACTACGTTCTTTGCGCTTGGTTGAGGACATCACTATGCCAGCTAACAATAGAATGCTTATTTTTACCAAGAGCTGAATCTTACAAAAACCGCTTTGCTAATCTGATAATACATTCATAAAAGTTATCGATTAATAAAGTTTATAAAATTATCCTTATTGTTTGTGAGGCGTTAAAGTCGTTTGCATACTACACTTGAAAGTGATTTAAGCGAAAGGCATAACGATGGCCAGTTCACTCACAAAAAATCTAACTAAGCTCACGCATTATATTGGTGGGCAATTTGTTGATCTAGAAAACTATTTTGACAATATTAATCCTGTAAATGGACACATTATTGGCCAAATTTCCGAAGCTGATGAATCCTTGATAAATCAAGCTGTAACTACTGCAAAACAAGCCTTGTCGGGGCCTTGGGGACGCATGAGTGTGCAGCAACGTTCGGCATTACTGCACCGTGTGGCTGACCGCATGTTGGAGCGCCAACAAGAGTTTATTGAAGCTGAAATTGCCGATACCGGAAAATCGCTATTTCAAGTAGAAACCATTGATATTCCACGTGGTACGGGTAACTTTCGTCACTTTGCCGACATGGCAAAGTTTCAGCATGGTGAAACGTTTGTGACTGAAACGGCTACAGGTGAAAAAGCGCTAAATTACAGCGTGAATAAGCCGCAGGGTGTTGTCGCTATTATTTCCCCTTGGAATTTACCTTTATTGCTCGCGACATGGAAAGTAGCACCAGCCTTGGCTTGCGGCAATGCGGTAATACTGAAACCATCCGAAGAAACTTCATCAACGGCATTTTTACTGGCTCAGGTGATGGATGAAGTAGGTGTGCCTGCTGGCGTTTTCAATCTAGTACTTGGCCGTGGTCATCAAGTGGGTGATCTATTAACCCGTCACCCAGACATAGATGCGGTAACCTTCACCGGCGCCTCTGCAACTGGGCAAAAAATCATGAAGTCTGTTGCGCCTACAGTGAAGCCATTGTCATTTGAGTTAGGCGGTAAAAACGCGGCGATTGTTTTTGATGATGTCGATTTAGAAAAAGCGGTCAAAGGCGTTGCGCGTTCAACGTTCACCAATTGTGGTCAGGTGTGTCTATGTACCGAGCGGGTATTTGTGCATCGTCGTATTGCTGAACAATTCATTGAAGGCTTAGTTGCCGAAGCGCAAGCAATAAAGATTGGCTACCCTAAAGAGCAAGACGTGTTTATGGGGCCACTGGTCTCAAAAACTCATCAACTAAAAGTTTTAAAATTCTATCAGCTCGCCAAAGACAATGGTGCGCAATTTCACTGCGGTGGTGGTGTCCCAACATTTGCCGACGAACGAGACAACGGGTGTTTTATTGAGCCCACTGTGATCAGCGGTTTGTCAGATGATGACGCTATCAATCAGCAAGAAATATTTGGTCCCATATGCCATGTGTCGATTTTTGATGACGAAGATGAGGTCATCGCACGCGCTAATCATAGTGATTATGGTTTGGCATGCGCGATATGGACCGACAACTTATCGCGAGCGCATCGTGTTGCACCGCAAATAGATGTTGGCTTGGTATGGGTTAATACATGGTTTTTAAGAGATTTAAGTGCGCCATTTGGTGGTGTAAAACTCTCAGGTATTGGGCGAGAAGGCGGTAAGCACTCGTTCGCATTTTATTCAGAACCCGTCAATATTTGTATCAAAATTGACTGAGTTACGAGGGATTATTCATGCAAGTTGAAAGTAATGTAGTTGAAGGAAAAGCCACGCCACGAGGGAAGTTTCCTCATGTTAAGCGAGCAGGTGATTTTATTTTTATTTCGGGAACCAGTTCACGGCTACCAGACAATAGCTTTGCCGGTGTCGCTGTTGATGAAATGGGCACCACTGCGCTGGATATCAAAGTGCAGACCAGAGCGGTTATCATGAACATTCAAGATATCTTACGCTCGGTTGGCGCAGACTTGACTGATTTAGTTGAGATCAGCACATTCTTAGTCAACATGAACGATTTTGGCGGTTACAACGAAGTATATAGCGAGTTCTTTGATTACGATGGGCCTACACGTACTACTGTTGCTGTCCATCAATTGCCTCATCCGCACCTGTTGATTGAGTGCAAGGCAGTGGCGTATAAACCGCTAAACAAAAACGGGGAGTAACTAATGAAAGCAAAACTCGCCGCATTCAATTTTCAGCAGTGGATTGAAGATCATAGACACCTGCTTAAACCGCCAGTAGGCAATGTGCAAATTTGGCAAGATACCGACATGATGGTGACGGTTGTCGGTGGCCCCAATCAGCGCACGGATTTTCATGACGATCCGGTGGAAGAGTTTTTCTACCAACTTAAAGGCGATATGTTGCTTAAAGTTATTGAAGACGGAGAAGTACGTGATGTTTTCATTCGTGAGGGTGACATCTTTTTCTTACCGCCCCACGTGAGGCATTCCCCACAGCGTCCCATGGAAGGCAGCATCGGCTTGGTAATCGAACCTAAACGACCAGAGGGTATGAAAGATGCGTTTGAATGGTATTGTTTTGAATGTAATGCTCTGGTTCATCGCAGCGAAGTGCAATTGAAATCTATCGTAGATGACCTTCCTAAACTATATCAAGCATTTTACCAAGATGAGCAGGCAAAAACTTGCCCTGAATGCGGCGTCGTTCATCCAGGAAAAGAACCGCCTGTGGGCTGGGTCACGCTTGAGGAAAACGCATGAAAATAGTAGATATTCATTCGCATTTTTTTCCAAAAACGTGGCCAGATTTAGCTGAAAAATTTGGTGGTGACGATTGGCCTTGGTTGCGCCATGAGCAGGTTGAAGAAAATGCCTTGATTAAAAACCAATATGCCAAAGCGATGCTAATGAAAGGCCAGCAAGCATTTAGGCCTATTTACGCTGCCTGTTGGGATGCTCAGGTGCGAGTAGAAGAAATGGACAAGCATGGCATTGACCAACAAATTATTTCTGCAACCCCTATTTTATTTGCTTACGAACGCCCAGTGGCGCAAGCAGAATATTGCGCTCAGATATTTAATGATGCGGCAATTGAGATTTGCCAACAAGCGCCCGGCCGTTTGTTTTCAATGGCGCAAGTGCCACTGCAAGATGCCGATGCAGCCTGTCGTGAAGCAAGCCGTGCCAAGGCTTGTGGTCATGTAGGGATTCAAATAGGCAACCATATTGGCTTGCGCAACATGGATGATGAAGGGGTGATTACTTTCTTACAACATTGTGCCACTGAAGACATTGCTGTGTTTGTTCACCCGTGGGATATGATGGCGGCCGAGCGTACCAAAGATTATATGATGGGCTGGACCGTTGGCATGCCAGCAGAAACTCAGTTGTCTATCGTGTCACTTATTCTTGGTGGCGGTTTTGATCGGGTTAGCGACAAACTCAAGATTTGTTTCGCGCACGGTGGCGGCGCTTTTGCATTCTTATTGGGGCGTCTAGATAATGCGTGGCTACATCGTGATATAGCGCGTGGCAAATCACAGCACTTGCCGAGTAGCTATCTCAACCGTTTTTATCTTGATACGGCGGTATTTGATCACGACGCGTTACAACTGCTGGTTAATAAAATGGGCGAAGATCGTCTGATGTTTGGTACCGACTACCCGTTTCCGTTGGGTGAACAACAAATGGGCCAACTGATCAAAACCGCGCCGAGCTTATCAGACAGTACTAAGCAAAAACTACTCGCCAACAACGCGCGACACTTCTTCTCTTTAGACCAATGATTTTGAGCACACTATGAATTTTGAAAATACCCAGGCATTTGCCGAGCAACTCGATCAACAAGACGAATTGGCCAGTTACCGTGAAAAATTTCACCACCCCGTGATTAATGGTAAGCAAGTGCTTTACTTCACTGGCAACTCGCTGGGACTACAACCTAAAGCTGCGCGAGACTACGTAAATGTTGAATTGGACGATTGGGCCAAGTGGGGCGTTGAAGGGCACTTTCACGCAACTAACCCATGGGTTAGCTACCATGAATTGTTAACGCCGGCCAGCGCGCAATTGGTTGGTGCCAATGAGTCTGAAGTTGTATGCATGAACTCGTTAACGACTAATCTTCACCTCTTATTTGTGTCGTTTTATCGTCCTGATACGCAGCGGTTTAAAATTATTGCCGAAGCGAAAATGTTTCCGTCAGATCGTTATTTGCTAGAGACGCAGGTGCGTCATCATGGTTTCGATCCCGACGAAGCGATTGTTGAAGTGGCACCACGTGAAGGCGAACATTTAATTCGCGAAGAAGATATATTGGCCGCCATCAATCATCATGCCGATGAGCTCGCTTTAGTGTTCCTTGGCGGGGTTAACTACTTCACTGGTCAGTTGTTCGATATGAAGAAGCTCACAGATGCTGCACACGCAGTAGGCGCATATGCGGGTTTTGATTTAGCACACGCGGTTGGCAATGTTCCGTTGGCGTTACATGATTGGAATGTCGATTTTGCCGCTTGGTGTACTTACAAATACCTTAACGGTAGTGCAGGCAATGTTGGCGGCATCTTTGTGCATGACAAGCATGGCCAAAATACGGAGATTCCTCGCTTTGGTGGCTGGTGGGGCCACAACAAAGAACGTCGTTTCTTAATGGAAAATACCTTTGAACCTATGACGGGCGCCGAGGGCTGGCAATTAAGCAACGTGCCTATTATGGGCATGGCAGTATTAAAATCATCACTAGACATTTTTCAGGAAGTGGGGATGGAACGATTGCGCCGTAAGAGCGAGCAGCTCACAGCCTACCTTCAATTTATTTTTAATACCGTCATCGACAAATATCCTGATATCAACCTAGAAATTATTACCCCGAAAGAGCCAACTAAACGTGGTTGTCAGCTCTCTGTGAAGCTTATTGGTATCGATAAACGATTCTTTAAGGCATTAACTGACAGTGGCGTGATCGCTGATTTTCGTGAACCTGATGTCGTGCGCTTGGCGCCGGTACCTTTGTATAACAGCTTCAGTGATGTTTATCAGTTTGGCCAAACATTAGATACCCTACTGGCGGCATGGGAGCACTAATGACTACACGTAAAGAGAGTATCGCCATCAATGGTGCAGGACCCGTTGGTTCGCTATTGGCGATAATGTTGGCAGAAAAAGGCTATAAGGTTGATGTATTTGAGTCACGACCTGACTCGCGAAAATCAAATATTTATCAAGGAAAATCAATCAACTTGGCGTTATCTGACCGTGGTTGGTTAGCGTTGGAGGCAGTGGGCGTTGCTGACAAGATTAAAGAGAACGCTATTCCGATGTATCGTCGTGTTATGCATGATGTGCAAGGTAATTTAACAGAGCAGGCTTATGGCAAAGATCATCAGGCTATTTGGTCGGTGTCGCGTTCAGGGATTAACGAGGAGCTAGTGTCGCTGGCTGAACAACAGCCGTCAATTGATATTCATTTTGAGCATAGATTGTCACAATTAGATTTTGAAACGAATAGTGCTGTGTATACCCGTCAAGGAAAGCAGCATAAACAATTTCAAAGTGACATTGTTTTTGGCGCTGATGGTACGTTTTCAAAAGTGCGCCGACTAGCACAAGAGTTACCCAAACAGCGTATTAGCTACAGTTTGGACTACATGCCGCAAAGCTACATTGAACTACATATTCCAGCTGGTGAAAACGGTGAGCATTTGATGGAGAAAAATGCTCTGCATATTTGGCCACGAAAAAACTTCATGCTAATTGCATTGCCAAACCCTGATGGCTCTTTCACCTGCACGCTATTTATGGACTACGAAGGTGATGTGTCATTTACAGCATTAGACAATGAACAGGCGGTAACGCAGTTTTTCTATGAGAACTTTGCCGATGCCATGCCGTTATTGGAAGACCCCATAGCCGCGTTTATGTCACGAGAGCCTGCACCCTTGTGTTTGGTTCATATTTATCCTTGGATTATTAATGAAAGTGTCGCCTTAATAGGTGATGCTGCGCACGCAATGGTGCCATTTTATGGGCAGGGCCTTAATTGTGGCTTTGAAGACTGTCGTGTGCTGAGTGAATTGGTGGAAGTGCATCAGCATCAATGGCAGCAAATCTTGTCGGCCTATCAACAAGAGCGTAAACCCAACGGTGATGCTATCATCGAGTTAGCTCAACGAAATTTTGTTGAAATGAGTGATTTAGCAGGCGATGCGAGTTTCTTACTGCGCAAAAAAATAGAAGCAGAATGCCACAAACGATTTCCCGACTTATGGGTACCACTCTATTCGATGGTGACCTTTTCACCACATACTAGTTACCAAGAAGCCTTACGCGTTGGTGATATTCAAAAACGTATAATGGACGACATCATGGCAAGAGAAGATATTATTGAAACGTGGCAAGACGATGCGATTTATCAAATCATAAAACAACAGGCGACTAAGCTCATTGGAGGTGAACGATGAGTTGTCCGTACCACAAAAATCAACGCGAACTAGAAGAGGGTATACATACAGATTTCAAAGATGACATGTCTTATGCTGACTATTTATGTTTGGAACAGGTGCTGAGTGCGCAAAAACCTTTGTCTAGCCAACATGATGAAATGCTGTTTATTGTCATTCATCAAACCAGCGAGTTATGGCTAAAACTAGCAGGTCATGAGTTATCGGAAGCGATAGTTAACTTACGCGCCGGTGACTTTGGTCATGCGTTTAAAGTTATCTCGCGAGTAAAGCATATTTTTAACCAACTCACACAGTCATGGCATATTCTTTCTACCTTGACTCCTGTTGATTATCTTAAATTTAGAGATGCTTTAGGCCACTCATCAGGCTTTCAATCACATGGCTATCGTAAGCTTGAGTTCTTGCTGGGCAATAAGAACGAGAAGATGTTAGCTGTACATGAAGCGAATCCAACAGCGCATAGTGAATTGAAACAAATCTTAGAACAACCCAGTCTTTACGATGAAGTGATCAAAATTCTCGCGCAACATAAACTCGGCATTGATACTGAAATATTGTCTCGTGATTTTAGCCAACCGTATCAGGAAAATACGTCAGTACTAAAGGCTTGGTTGGCTGTGTATCGTGATGAAGATAAGTATTTTGAGTTATATGAACTAGCAGAAAAACTCATTGATATTGAAGATGCTTTTCAACAGTGGCGATTCAAGCATATGTATACAGTACAACGGATCATTGGCCATAAATCAGGAACTGGTGGCTCTTCTGGTGTAGGCTTTTTGCGTAAGGCGCTAGACATCAGTTTCTTTCCTGAATTATTTGCATTGAGAACACATTTGTAAAATTTTTGACGAAACTTGTTACAAATCAGCCGAATAAGCTGCTTTTAAAAAGTTGTCTAGTTAGTTAACATCGGACTAAGTTCTGGAGACCTGCTAGTTAGATGGATATTTCAAAAAGTCAGCTGAATATCAGTCATTTAAAGATGATTTGTGAATTAGAAAAGCATGAAACGGTGAAGGATGCTGCTCAGGCGCTATTTATTACGCAACCAGCGCTAACTAATCGCATTCGAGAAGCCGAACGCCGTTTAAATACTAAGCTTTTCATACGTCGTGGTCGAAAATTGATCATGTCAAATTCTGGCAAACGTTTGTTACATTCTGCAAAGAAAATCTTGGAAGAATTGGCGCGTGCAGAATATGATATCGCCCGTCTTACTGATGGCGTAGAGCAGGTTATGCGTGTGGGTTTGCCTCATTATGCATCATTTCGTTGGCTGCCTAATGTTGTCGAGCAGTTTCGTCTTGCCTACCCTACGATGGAATTAGAGATCAGTGCAGAAGCTGCGACATCACCACTAAATGCCCTGTACAATGGTGATATTGATGTGGCAATGATCTCGAGTGCTAATAAAACTCTACAGATTGATGACACCAGTTTTCATTCAGATTTTCTCCTAGAAGACGAGCTGTTGGCCTGTATTGCTAATCAACATCGCCATGCAAAGCGTGACTTCTTGTTGCCGATGGATTTCAGCGACGAAACTTATGTGACTAATTCAACTGTTCCTGAAAAAGACCGTGAATATGAGCTGTTTTTTAAGCCAGACAACGTGATACCACGTAAAGTGCTACAGGTAGGGTTTAATGAAGCCATACTTGAGTTGGTTAATGCCAATATGGGCGTGTCGATATTCTCAAAACGACAAATAGAACCTTATTTAACCAGCAGTAATATTCGCACCATTCCACTGGGGCAACAGGGGCTGAATATTTATTGGCATTTGGTCTATATCAATCAGGAATCTTTTATTAAACCTGCGCGATTACTTACTGAGGTGCTTAAAAAGCAAGTCAATTAATGACGAGGTATCAAGCCACTTACTGATGGCTTCACGTGAGTGATCTGCTTTCATGTTTGGTCTGCTTGGTTTCAATTGTCCCACTTGCTTGCTTGGTTAGTAGTAAGTTATGAGACAAATTTGGTGTTAGTCAATTAACTGCATTTGTTTAGCTGCTTGCTTAAACAGCCAACTATTATTATCGGCGAGATCAAGGATAACGTCGAAGTGGTTTCGATCGGTTATTTCATGAAGAACGGCTTCGTGATCATTTTGCCTCAGTTGTTCAAAGAACTGATTGCTTTGTCGTTTAAATTCACCTGTTTCGTTATCGCCGTATGCAACAATGCAATGACAGCCTCTTGGCCACCGTGATACATGATTAAGAGGACTGTTTTGGCTGGTTTCCTGTGGCGTTAGCTGTAGCGGTTCGTTAATGTATGTTAGTTGAATTGGGGTTAAATCATAAACACCACTTACAGCACAAATGCCCTTAATCGGTAGCGTGCTATCGAGTACGCACATGGCAGCCAGATGCGCACCGGCAGAACTGCCAGAGAGATAAATTTCATTCTTGTCATAGCCAAAAGTATCTGCATTATCCCTGAGCCATGCCACAGCAGCACGACATTCAGTCACAATATCAGATAAGCTAGCATTTGGGGCCAGTGTGTAATTGATGACGGCAAAGTGGACACCATGCTGTTGAAAGTTAGTTGCCGCAAAACTTGATTCGTCTTTGGATAACTCTTGCCAGTAGCCACCATGAATATACACATGCAATTTTCGGCATGTGCTCGTAGTAGGCATAAAAAGATCTATCGTTTGTGCTGGTTTATTGCCATATGAAAGGTTTGCTCTAATGCTGTGATTGTTAGTGGCGATCAATTTGGCCTGAGCACTTTGGTCTATATAGCGAGTGATAAATTCATTGATGTCATCGATGCAGCTACTGGGAGAGTATTCAGTGGCGAGTTGTTCTGCGGTGAAACCATGATAAAGCGACATTCGTGGACCCTCTTGGATATCAGCTATCAATATAAGCGCGATAACAAATAAAGGTAAATTATATTTATTTGTCTAATTGATAATTTTGCTGAATGTTAATTGGGTGGAATTATCAAATGCTGGTGCGCAGTAGCTCATCAATCTCTTTCTCATATTGTGCTTGTTTATCTTTATTGAAGCCGACATGTGCTTTGACAATTTTTCCTTGTTTATCAATTAAAAAACTACTTGGCATCCCACGGAGCTTGAATTTACGCGTTAGTTTTCCTTTCGCATCGTAGAAAATAGGAAAACTGGCAGGGTATTCTTTCAAAAATTGTTCGGCAAATTCTGGGTTGGCGTCTAAATTAACGCTGAACACAGTAAAATCTTGCTGTTGGTATTTTGTTTGTAAATTGTTCAGCCAAGGAAATGATTGTTTGCATGGCGTGCACCAAGACGCCCAAAAATCCAAATAGACGACTTTGCCTTTATATTGCGCCAATTGTCGTTCAAACTCAGTTACAGTATCTGCAGTGGCTGACAGAGAAAGTATAGCCATCGTGGTTATCAAAATTTGGCGAATATTTTTCAATTGTTCTTCCTATTTAACAAGGTGTTGATTTATTCAACGACAAATCAATTCAAATGTCTAATTGAAACTCATATTTCTATTACATAATCTAACTTAAAACCAAACTTATAATTGCCTATAATGAACAAATGAAACGGATTTCGATATAACTAATAAATTCGAGGGGGAATCGTGCGGTATTTTATTCAGTTAATGTTAGCTTTTTTGATTAATTTTCAGGTAATAGCGTCTCAAGAAGATGTGGAGATGGATGCTGAACACAAAATGTGGCTACAAGAAAAATTTAGTGATCAACATCAATCACTGATCCCTATTGTTGCTGTCGCAGATATGTACTTTGCTTGTAATCGCGATCGAAACATCGAACCTGCTCGTTATCCTGTTGCGAAACTTGTGATGCAAACAGACAAAGACGAACTGGCGCAAAAGCTCTCTCATTGCTTAGGGAAACAAACTGTGAAATCGGAAGTAGCGGTAAACTACGGGTTACAAGGATGCTTTGAAGAACAGCTAAGTCGCTTTCCAAAGAAGGAAAAACAGCAAAAAATGGCATTGGTGAACAAAGCAATTGCTTCGTTATCACTTGAAGAAAAGCAAAAGAGCTTTAGTAAATGTGTAACGCAGCAAGCTATTCGTTACTTGCGTTAGATTTGTTTTTGACGTGATTGCCGTTGTCATTAAACGAGCTTGGAAGAATTTCAACACCAACCCATTTTCCCAATTTAATGACAATGGGAATCGTAATCGGCGCAAACGGCAGTATGGCAAAAATACCAAGACCTAACCCTTTAAGCACATCCAAAAATTGTTGGTTAGCAACTTTCATTTCTTCTGGCGTCGCTTTTCTTAAGGTGTAGCGTTTATAGATCGCTAGCATTTCTTTCGTTTCTTGCTTTTCTTGAGCAAGCGCATGCTTTACCTTTAACAGCTGGCGTTTTAGTTGGTACAGCTGGCGTCGCTTCGAAATGCTCGCAACACGCCTTGGCGCTTTGAAAAAATGAATCCAATATTTCATTGATCTATTTTCACACATTTTATAGTTTAGTAACAGCAAGTACTTTTTAATTTGCATAACGGCTAGGAATCTTTACAGCCGAACAAGCCAAATACAGTCGAGGGTTTAATGGAACTAATAGCTCGCTCTTTCCCACATTTGTACAAATATTTGTCAAAAAAATTTTACAGCTTTACGCATCTAAAATAAGGCCTGTTTTGTGTGGGATAGTATCTTAGATACTGTCGTGATATGTTCAAATAACCTTCATATATTAACAATATTTATACAAACAACGAAGGCAATCAATTATTTAAGGGTTATCTATGACAATAATAAACATGCAAAAAGGCAAGCTATCTAGAGCCGTTAGCTTGGCTTTGTTTTCTGCGGGCGCGTCGATAGGAACGATGTCACCAGCATTCGCACAAGAAGCGGCAGAAGAAACAGAAACCATTGTAGTGACAGGTTCGAGGATCCAGCGTTCGACGGCGGCTACACCTACACCAACAACAGTATTAGATGCGGCGCAAATTGAGCAATTAGGTTATAACAATGCGGGTGATATTCTGAATAGCCTACCTGCATTTTCAGGCAGTGTTGGTAGACGTAACTCTATAGCGCGGGATTCAGGATTGGAATTGCCAAACTTACGAGGCATGGGAACTAACCGTACGCTAGTATTAGTTAATGGTCGTCGTCACGTAGGCAGTCAAGCAGGTAATTCAGCGGTCGACGTTAGTACTATTCCTGCCCAAATGATAGATCGTGTAGAGGTGATTACTGGCGCGGCATCAGCGGTATATGGTGCAGATGCGGTATCAGGTGTTGTCAATTTTATTATGAAACAGTCATTTGACGGGGTTAAGTTTGACGCGAGATACGGCGAATCAGCTGAAGGTGATGGCGAAGAAACTATCTTTAGTATGTTGGCTGGTACTGAGTTTAATCAAGGAAAAGGTAATTTATTGTTTTCATTTGATTATACTGACCGTAAACAGGTAAGAAATGAAGACCGTGACTACGCGTCAAGAGGACTTTATTGGCAGCCGAATCCGCTAAATAGTGGATTAAATGATGGACAATATGGAAGTTACTTAATTGAAAATCGTAGAGTGCTCCCTTTAAATACGGCGGGTATTGTCTCACCAACGGGGTTTGGCTTTTTATTTTTTGATCCTGTTGTGGGACCTGTATTGGGTTATCAACCTATTGGAGAGCTACCTGCGCAAACATTCGATGCTGACGGCAACTTGATACCATTTGAAAGAGGAGCCGATTGCATTCGTATTAACTGTTCGGGTGGTTCTGGATTTGGAACGGACGCATATGATGTTATTAGTGTACCGACTGAACGCATGATTGCGAGTATTGTTGCGAACTATGAGTTGTCAGATGATCATCGTATTTTCGCTGACATAAAATATTCAAACACAACGGGAGAAAATACATCACAACCTTCTTTTAGTGATGGTGTATTTGGTCCAGTTATACAGGTAGGGATCGAAAACCCTTACTTACCTGAAGAAATTCGCAACGCAATGGATGGCGCTGGGCTTCAACAAGTCGTTGTACATAAAGCACATGACGATCTTGGCAAAATGCCTACGGAAAACGAATTTGATGTTTATCAACTAGTTTTTGGTGCAAGTGGCTATTTGACTGAAGATATTTCGTATGATTTTTATGTACAGCATGGTCAGAGCAAGGGGAAAAATGCACAGTTAGATCGCTTTGTTGATCGGTTTGTACAATCACAGGATGCGGTGCTTGATAGCAACGGCAATATTGTTTGTCGTGATAGCAGCGGAGGATGTGTGCCGTTAAATCCATTTGGCGTTGACGCCGCCTCTCCTGAAGCTGTTAACTATTTGATGCGACCAACAGTAACAGATACTAAATTAGAACAAACCGTTGTTAACTTTTCAATTAACGGCGATATAACTGAACTACCAGCAGGGACATTGCAATTTGCTGCAGGTTTGGAGTATCGCGAAGAAAAAAGTGAATCAATTCCTGAAGACATCTTGCTAGTTGGGGGCGAAACAAATAATACATGGGACGGCCCACGAGTGATCGTGAAAGGTAGTTACGATGTAGCGGAAATCTTTGGTGAGCTTAGGGTACCGTTGCTTGCCAACAAAACACTTGTTGAAGAGTTAACGCTAGAAACCGCCGTCCGTTTTTCTGACTATAGTACCGTAGGTGAGCAAACAGCTTACAAATTTGGCTTGGACTGGGTTGTTAATGAAAGCATACGGTTCAGAAGCTCTTATGGTTTAGCGGTTAGAGCGCCAAATGCGGGCGAATTATTTACACCAGAAAATCTAGAGTTTCAGCGCGTAAATGACCCTTGTGATCCTAGTCAAATTAATTTGGGTATTAATCCAAGTTTGAGGAAATCAAATTGTGAAGCGCTTGGCATGCCAGAAAACTTCGGTTCTCTTGCTAATGGTGCAACAATGAAGATTTTGGTGCGCGGCAATGAAGACTTAGATCCCGAAGAGTCAACCTCAACTACAGTAGGTTTTGTTTACACACCTAAATGGGCAGACAACTTATCTATCGGTGTAGATTATTGGGAGATGAGAATTGAAGAGGCTATTACTGCGCCGAGTGGATCGAACATAATAGCGAACTGTGTAGACTTTGATATGGAGGGTAATCCGTTCTGTCCACTAACTACACGAACAGAGGATTTCCAAATTGGTACGATATCTAGTCAAATTATCAATGTTTCGGAGTTAGAGGCATCAGGTTACGATGTAGAAGCTAATTACCAGTTAGATATGGGTGAATCTGGCAGTATCTTGCTCAACCTAGTTGGTAGCCATTACAAAAAGCGTGATCAAGTAATCGATAGAAACAATCCTAATGATATTGTTAAACAAGTTGGCATAGCTAATGCTCCACGTAATCGATTCAATGCTAACGTGACTTATCGATTAGAAGATTGGACAGCGCATTTGTCACTTAATTATTTGGGAAGCTCTAGAATTTCCTACGGCAATCCAGACGACAGCGATCCTATCTATGATAGAGCAAATCATATTGATTCAGTGATTTATGCGAATATTCGTACGGCTTATCGCTTTGATGAATCGTTAGAGATCTATCTCGGCGTTAATAACTTAATGAATAAAGAGCCTCAGGCAATACCTGAAACCTATGGCGGTTCAAGTGTATATGACGCCGTTGGCCGCTCTTATTATTTAGGTGTTAACTATGAATTTTAGTAAATTGTAATATCGCCCAAAACTTAAAGCGTCGCTTAAATGCGACGTTTTTAATTTTGTACTAGCCAAAATTCCATTGAGTGATGGATAATTTAATAAATTGTAACAAATGCAAGTAATCAGACACAGACTTGCTTTGTTAAATCGATTGAAAATGACTTATAGTAGCTATAATTCAATAACAATAGTTCAGCATGGGTGCCTCTATGGGACAAGAAACACCAAAAGTATTAGTTGTCGATGACGACATGAGATTACGCGCATTATTGGAAAGATACCTTGTAGAGCAAGGATTTGTTGTTCGTAGTGCGGCTAACTCAGAGCAAATGGATCGCTTACTGGAGCGTGAAAATTTTCATCTACTCGTTTTAGACTTAATGTTACCAGGTGAAGATGGCTTATCGATTTGCCGACGATTGCGCCAAAACGCTAACGATATTCCGATTGTAATGTTAACGGCAAAAGGCGACGAAGTAGATCGCATTATTGGCTTAGAGCTTGGCGCAGATGATTATATGCCTAAGCCTTTCAACCCTCGGGAGTTGTTGGCGCGTATTAAAGCCGTGCTTAGACGTAAAGTTCAAGAAGCGCCAGGTGCGCCGTCATTGGAAGAGAATATTATCGAATTCGGTGAATATCAGCTAAATCTTGCAACGCGTGAAATGAAAAAAGGCGATGAAAGCATGCCGCTAACCAGTGGTGAGTTTGCCGTATTGAAAGCGTTGATTACACATCCTCGAGAACCGCTATCTAGGGATAAGCTGATGAATCTAGCTCGGGGCCGTGACTACTCAGCATTAGAACGTAGTATCGATGTACAAGTGTCGCGCTTAAGACGCATGTTGGAAGAAGATCCTGCTAAGCCTCGTTATATTCAAACGGTTTGGGGACTCGGCTATGTTTTTGTTCCCGAAGGAAAAGCGGTCGCCTAAAACATTATCATGAAAATATTGCCACGTAGTGCGTTCGGGCAAACCATTCTATTGATTGGTGTATTGTTACTAATTAATCAGGTCGTGTCGTTAGTATCAATCGCCAATTATATTCTCCAGCCTAATTATCAACAAATTAATCAGTTGCTTGCCAAACAAGTGCGGGTTGTATTTATTGATGCCGGAGAACCTGTGGTAAGTCGAGCGATGGGGGAGGCGTTTCAGCGTGAAACCGGTATAGGTGTCTACTTAGAAGAAAAGGCAATTCCGCTTGGCCTAGGTGAAGCAAAATACTTTGAATATCGCTCGCTCGAAATGTCTGAGTTACTTGGTGGTCCTGCGGAAGTAAGGATTTCTCAAGGTGACGAGTATCTGTTTTGGATTAGGCCACCACAAGCCCCGAACCTGTGGGTAAAGATTCCACTAGTTGGCCTTGAAGAGGCAAGCCTGTCACCGCTAATTGTTGTGTTGATGATCTTGGGGGGCCTCAGTGTTATTGGTGGCTGGTTGTTCGTACGTCAATTAAATAGACCGCTGAAAGCTTTACAGCATGCCGCACACCAAGTGGGGCGTGGGGACTTTCCTGAGCCGTTAAAAGAGTCTGGCACAACTGAAATTGTTGCCGTAACCCGGGCGTTTAATCAAATGTCTCGTGGTATAAAGCAATTAGAAGACGATCGTAATTTACTTATGGCCGGTATTTCTCACGATTTAAGAACACCTTTGACGCGTATTCGCCTCTCCACTGAAATGATGTCTAAAGACGACGAATTCTTAAAGGAAGGGATTGAGGGTGACATCGATGATATGAATTCGATTATTGATCAGTTCATTGATTATATTCGCCATGACACCAGTGATAAGACTGAAGACGTTGATCTAAATGAATTAATCAATGATGTTGCCAATGCAGAAAGTGTTCAAGGGAGAAACATTCAGTTTTCGGCTGCGGATATTCCAACAGTAACTGTTCGGTACATTGCCATAAAGCGGGTGGTGGCCAATTTGGTGCAAAACGCGATTCGCTATTCTGAGGCAGATATTAGTATTCAAACGGGGATCACTGAAAACGGTAATTACGTTTACTTTGATGTTAACGATAATGGCCCAGGGATTCCTGACGAAGATATGGATAGGTTATTTCAACCTTTTACTCAAGGAGATAAGGCTCGTGGTACCGAAGGAAGTGGTTTGGGATTAGCTATTATTAGGCGTATCGTGGATACCCATGGCGGTCAGGTGATTCTTTCCAATAGGGAAGAAGGTGGTTTACGCGCGCGCGTATTGCTGCCATTGTAATAGTATTAAGTTTTCCATTAACGGCCTCAATCACATGGTTTTGTCGTTTGGTTTGTCAGCTTAATTAATACCAATCCGTAGGACATAAAAAAAGCCGCTTAAGCGGCTTTGTTGGTATTAAGAGGCATTTAACTGATTAAAGTAATGGGCCTGCTTTAACCAGTGATTTACCGTTTTCAGTATCGGTAAACTTCTCAAAGTTGTTAACAAAGCGCTTAGCTAAGTCAACAGCCTTATCTTGCCATTGTGTTTGGTCTTCATAAGTGTGTCTAGGATCTAAGATATCTCCTTCAACACCTTCAACTTTAGTTGGAATAGCTAAGTTGAATAATGGTAATACTTCTGTATCAGCATCATCAATTGAGCCATCTAAAATTGCATCGATAATTGCACGTGTTGCTTTGATTGATACACGTTTTCCAGTGCCGTTCCAACCTGTATTAACCAAGTAAGCTTCAGCGCCAGCAGCTTGCATGCGCTTGCGTAGTACTTCTGCATATTGTGTTGGGTGTAGCGATAAGAATGCCGCACCAAAACAGCTAGAGAAAGTTGGTGTTGGTTCAGTAATACCACGCTCTGTACCCGCTAACTTAGCGGTGAAGCCTGATAAGAAATAGTATTCAGTTTGCTCTGGCGTTAACTTAGCAACCGGAGGTAGTACACCGAAAGCATCAGCTGTTAAGAAAATAACTTTCTTCGCATGGCCTGCACGAGAAACTGGCTTAACGATGTTATCGATATGGTGGATCGGGTAAGAAACACGCGTATTCTCTGTTTTAGAACCGTCGTCGTAATCAATCTTACCATTTTCATCAACCGTAACGTTTTCTAATAATGCATCACGACGAATAGCGTTGTAGATATCAGGTTCATTTTCTTTGCTAAGATTGATAGTTTTCGCGTAACAACCACCTTCAAAGTTGAATACACCGTTATCATCCCAACCATGTTCGTCGTCACCAATCAGTTCGCGCTTTGGATCTGTAGAAAGGGTAGTTTTACCTGTGCCAGAAAGACCGAAGAACACCGCAACATCGCCATCTTTACCAACGTTTGCGCTACAGTGCATTGATGCGATACCTTTCAGTGGTAACAAGTAGTTCATCATTGAGAACATACCCTTTTTCATTTCACCACCGTACCAAGTACCACCGATTAACTGCATTTTTTCAGTTAGGTTGAATGCTACGAAGTTTTCAGAGTTTAAACCTTGTTCTTTCCAGTTAGGGTTTGTGGTTTTTGCACCATTCATAACTACAAAGTCTGGTTCGTAGCTTGCTAACTCTTCATCGCTTGGACGAATGAACATGTTTTTTACAAAGTGCGCTTGCCATGCAACTTCAGTGATGAAACGTACTTTTAAACGCGTGTCTTCGTTGGCGCCACAAAATGTATCAACAACAAATAATCTTTTACCCGATAATTGCGTAGTCACTAATGCCTTCAACTCATTCCATGTTTCAGTAGACATTGGCTTATTGTCATTTTTACCTTGATCAGACCACCACACCGTATCACGTGTAGTGTCATCACGAACGATATATTTATCTTTTGGTGAACGGCCAGTGAATATCCCTGTATCAACTGCTACTGCACCTGATTCTGTTACGACACCTTTATCAAAACCATCGAGGTCTGCTCTAGTCTCTTCAGCAAAGAGCAATTCATAAGAAGGGTTGTATACCACTTCAGATATATCGTGAATGCCGTATTTGGTTAAATCGATTTGGGTATGCAGAACAGTCATAGCAAGTTAGCTCCTAAGGTATGACAATTATGTAAATATTACGGGTGTTATTGAGGGCGCAATTTTAGGCGATTATGAATCAAAACGAAAGTAAAATTTCTTTCGTTTTGAAAGTTTTCATAATAACTTTCATTTTATCCTTGTTTTAGCGTGATAAAATCTTTGTGAGCCGCACCTACAAACGTCCGTCTTAAGAGCATAGACATGAAAAAGTTACTAAGCCAATGGCAAGAGAAATCCAATTATCTTTTGAATCGAAATATGACCAGATGGTTAAGTTTTTAAGTGAGGTTTGAGTGTAAATGGCTATTCAGCGATATCAATACAACAAGTTAATGAATATAACTCATCGGGTGTAAATAATGTGACGCACTTCCAAGTACATGCGTCACATTTTTGAGACTAAAAAATGTCTACATCTTCTTGTGATTGATTACCATCCAATATTACGCTGCTATTGTCTTTGGTGTCGTAGGTCGTAGGTGCAGTTCCTAATTTAAAAAATTCGAATAGGCTCGATTTATCCGTTTTAGTCGTTAGCTTGCCACTGTGCTTATCTATTCGTACTGAAAGTAAGTCGGCAGGTTGGCGGAACGGTTCAGGAGGGATGTCCTGCAATGCTATTTTCATAAAATCTACCCAAGCCGGTTGTGCCGAACGGGCGCCATATTCATTGCCGACTATTTGATCTTTAGGAAGGTTGCTATTTCTAGCCGATCTACCGAGGTTTCGGCTAGGGTCATCAAAGCCGATCCACGATGTTGCAACAAGGCGACGGCTATATCCTGTAAACCAAGCATCTTTCGCTTCGTTTGTGGTTCCTGTTTTACCCGCGATGTCTCTTCTCTTGAGCTTTCTTGCACGCCATCCTGTACCTTGCCACCCCGGCGCTATTGACCAATCAGCACCCCAAATCGCTTCATTCAACGCTTCGGTGATTAAAAAGGCGTTTTGTGCAGTAATCACTCTCGGTGCTTTGCGAAGCGGTAAAATATCCTTGTTTTGCACTAATTCATTATTTACTGACTGCCCAGAAGTATCTGCAGTTAATGACCGGTCTTGCAACCACTGGTCACAATCTTCACATGCTAATGTTGGGTTGGTTTGATAAACAATGTTTCCAAATGAGTCTTCAATGCGATCTATAACGTATGGCTCGACAAGAAAACCGCCGTTAGCGAATGTGGCCATACCGGTTGCTATTTCCAACGGAGTCAACGCAGCAGAACCTAAGGCTAACGATTCATTCTTCGGTAAATCATCTGGCGCAAAACCAAATGATGTTAAATGTGCAATGATATTGTCGACACCGACTTCTCTAAATAATCTGACCGCCACTACGTTCTTCGATTGCGCCAGTGCGATACGTACGCGAATCAAACCGTCATACCTTTCTGGTGAATTTTTAGGGCGCCAAGAGACACCTGTCGCTTCATCCCAATGGTTAATTGGAGCATCGTTAACAAGAGACGCTAAAGTAAATCCATTATCGAGTGCAGCAGAGTATACAAATGGCTTGATGTTCGAGCCTACTTGACGTTTAGCTTGAGTGACACGATTAAACTGACTTTGTTCGAAACTATATCCACCCACAACTGCTTTTACAGAACCATCGTCAGGTGATAATGCAACCATTGCCCCACTAGCCTGTGGTAGCTGATCGAGTTGATATGAATCATTAAGGTTTGATACATAAATAACATCGCCATATTGAAGTATGTCGGCTGCAGATTTTGGTGCAGGGCCCTGTTTATCGTCAGTAATAAACCTTCTCGCCCATGCCATACCCTGCCAATCTATCGTGGCTTGCTCACCGGAAGCTAAGGTTACGATAGCCGACTGTTGTTCGACTTGCGTGACTACTGCAAGTTGCAAATGGTGATAGGTGTTAAATTGTGCCAAGGCCGTTTGAATTTCTTCATCGGTTAAAGGCGTAATCGCTTCGATAGGACCATCTTTAGGTGAAGGTTTAACTTGCTGGTTTTGTGTGCGCAATGATGCTAGTGGTCCTCTATACCCATGACGTTGGTCGTAGGCATGTAAGTTCTTCACCACCGCTTTTTCAGCTGCTAATTGTGTGTGTGATGCGACCGTAGTAAATACCTTGAATCCGCCTGTATACGCTTGCTCTTCGCCATACATTTCCACCATCTTTTGATGCGCCATTTCAGCGACATATGGTGCATTTAATTCGATCTCAGCACCGTGTTTTTTGGCGGTTATTGGTGCATTTCTAGCTTCGTGATACTGCTCCTGTGTAATATAACCGCTGACCAACATACGTTGTAGCACTACAGCACGTCGTGCTTTTGCACGCGTAGGAGAGGTGATGGGATTAATTGTAGAGGGCGCTTTAGGCAGGCCTGCAAGTACTGCAATTTGCGCTAACGTAAGATCTTGAATGTCTTTACCATAATACACCTGTGCGGCTGCCCCAAAGCCATATGACCGATGGCCCAAAGGAATTTTATTCAGGTAAAGGGACAATATTTCGTCTTTAGATAATAAATACTCAATGTGGAATGCTGTAAATATTTCTCGTATCTTTCGAATATATGTGACTTCAGGCGAAAGAAAGAAGTTACGGGCAACTTGCATGGTAATCGTACTGGCACCACCTTTGTTTTGCCCCATTAGCTTCCCCAATATCGCACGTCCCATGCCTACTGGGTCTACACCAAAATGTAAATAGAAGCGATCATCTTCGGTTGCTAGAATGGCATCGATGAGTTGTTGAGGAAATTGGTCGAGTGCCAAAGGTACACGCTTTTTTTCACCAAATTGATTCATCAACTTGCCATCTGAGCTATAAATTTGCATTGGTGTTTGCCATTTCACGTCTTTTAATGACGAGACGCTGGGCAAATCACTACGTAATGCCAAATAAAGTGCAAAAATAGCAATAAGTCCTGTTAGCGTAAATCCTATCGAAAATTTAACGAAATGTTTGAATGACAACACAAAAAAGCTCAACAAAAATTAGAAAAAATGCCTATAAATACTAGTATATCGTGTAAAAGCATGTAATAAATGTATTTATCACGAAAATATGCCTAATATTATAATAAAAAAAGAACTAGTGGGATATTATGCTAAGCAGCTTATTGAAAAATAAAACCTCTTTAATGGTAGGAATCGACATAGGTTCTCATTCGGCTAAAGCGGTGCTAATTAGTCAAGGAAGTGATGGCTATGTATTAGATGCCATAGCAAGTGAACCAATGCCTAGAGGCGCGATTATCGATCGTGAGATTCAAGACATAGAAGCCGTCGGCAATGTGATTGCTAAAATTCGAAAGAAAATTAGCAATTCAATTACATTGGCTGCTGCAGCTGTCTCGGGACAAACTGTGATCACGAAAGTTATCTATATGGATGTCAATCTGACTGACCAAGAACTCGCTAGTCAAATTGAGATAGAAGCGGATAGCTTGATTCCTTATCCGTTAGATGAAGTAAGCCTAGACTTTGAAAAGTTAGATGTGAATGAATCTGACCCCAGCAAAGTAAATGTCTTACTTAGCGCTGCTCGAACTGAATCAGTTGAAGCTCGAGTGTCTGCAATAGAAGCTGGTGGCTTCAAAACAAAGGTTATTGATGTTGAGTCGTACGCGGTCAATCGTTCTTATGATTTATGCCTTTCTCTATTACCAGACGATGCGGTAGAAAAGGCCGTTGCCATTGTAGATATTGGTGCCACCATGACATTATTTTCGGTTACCGATAATGGCCAACATGTTTATAGCAGAGACCAACTATTTGGTGGTGAACAATATACACGGTCCATTGTCTCTTACTACAACAAAAGCTTTGAAGAAGCCGAAGCGGATAAAGTCAGTAATAATTTACCGCCTAACTATACTTTTGAAGTGCTCGCTCCATTCCATACCATCTTAATTCAGCAGATTAGGCGGGCAATTCAAATGTTTTTAACATCCAGTGGCAGAGACAAGATTGACTATTTAGTATTGTCGGGAGGAACTGCAGTGGTAGAAGGTCTAGAAGAGTTGTTAACAGAAGAGTTAGGTGTACATACTGTAATTGCAAATCCATTTAACGATATGAGTATTTCATCAAATGTTGATAGCGATATATTAGCTGCTACAGCACCACAATATATGGTTGCGACAGGATTGGCCTTAAGGAGCTTTTCGCCATGGCACATATAAACCTACTTCCTTGGCGTGAAGAAGCCGAAAAAGCAAAACAAAGAGCATTTTTCACGTCGTTAACTGCATTTGCTTTAGGGGCACTGGCGATAGTAGTTTTGATTAGTCAGTTCTATCAATTACGAATCGACGGCCAGGTCTCTAGAAACCAATTCTTAAAAAATGAAATCAAAATCCTTGATTCACGAATTGCTCAAATTCAAGCACTAAAAGAGAAAAAGCGTGAATTAGAAAAGCGAATGAGTGTAATTGAGCAACTGCAACGTAGCCGAAATGTGGGAACACAGGTACTTAATGAAATGGCGAACATTGTGCCAAATGGTGTCTATCTAACAAAAATGGATAAACAAGGTAATGTTCTTCAATTACTGGGCAAAAGCGAATCAAACAACCATTTAGCTAACATGATTCGTCAGATTGAACGCTCCGATTTGTTTGAAAATGCGGTTTTAGAATCTATTACCTCTAACGACGCTAAAAGCAAATTACTAAGTGATTTCAAAATGCAAGTGCAAATTAAAGGCCTAATAGACAATGTCGACAGCACTGCTGGAGGTGGCGCGTGAAAGATTTAGATTTATCTCAGTTTGAGAATCTTGAATTAGATAATATAGGGCATTGGCCACCACTAGCAAAAGCGGTATTTACGGCATTTATTTCAGCGATTGTATTGTTTTTAGGCTATTTTTTAATTATTAGCGATAAAATTAAACAACTCGATGTAGTCATTGCTGAAGAAGCAACGCTAAAGCAAGAATACCAGTCAAAGTATCATGTGGCAGCTAATCTGGAAGCGTTTCAGCAGCAAATGATTGAAGCAGAAGAGTTATTTGCAAACCAACTTAAGAGCTTACCGGAAAGTCATGAAACGCCAGGCTTGCTCGATGATATTACTTTTGTTGGAACTACAAGCGGCTTAAATTTTGTTAAACTAAACTGGCAACCTGAAATTACGCGAGAGATATATATTGAACTACCAATTGATATTCAGGTACTAGGGAGCTATCACGAATTTGGTGGTTTTGTTAGCAAAATTGCAGCATTGCCGCGTATTGTTACGCTACATGATTTTACAATTGATTTGAATAAAAATGAAAATGGTGAGCTTAATTTGAACTTGCAAGCAAAAACCTATCGATACCGTGAGGCAGAGCAAAAATGAAGAAATATGGCGTAATACTTAGTGTATGCCTGTTGACTGGTTGTTTTGACAATACAGAAGATCTTCAGAATTACATCGCACAAGTGCAAGCTAGCGCCTCTAGTCAAGTGGAACCCATGCCAGAAGTTCCCGTGTTTGATCATTTCGAGTACGCTGCACAATCAAAACGTAGCCCATTTGACGCACCCAAACCTGAGGCGATACAAGAAAAAATTCAGCAAATGTCGGGGTGTTTAAGCCCAGATCCTAGAAGGCGAAAGCAGCCACTAGAGAAGTTCTCGTTAAGTGATTTAACTATGCGAGGCACATTAGGTGAGCTAGATATTACGTGGGCACTTGTAGAAGCTTCCGATCAAACATTACACCGTGTTGCTGAGGGTAGCTATTTGGGGCTTTACAATGGTCGAATTACTGAAGTCGAAGCCGACAAAGTTAAAGTGGTTGAATTAATTCCAGACGGCGCAGGCTGTTGGGTAGAGCGCGAAACTATAGTCGCTATAGTTGATGCTGAAGCAGAGGGGCAAAGGAAATAATGTTGCTATCAAAAAATATGAATAATCAATATGTGACGCGAATCATGCGTAAATTACTAGCATGTGTATTGTTAATTTCGTTACCAACTTTCGCTTTTGCTGGTCAACTTAAACAGCTGAGCTATAACACGTTGCAAAATGAAGAAATCGCGTTGGTGTTCTCAATGTCTGAGAGCATTGAAAACCAACCTTCGATTAAAACTAATCTGAATCCAGCGAGAATAGATATCGCATTTGATGCTGATAGCTATGATCCGAATATTGCAATGACAAAGGTTGACCATGCAGGTGTCAATTTTGTGGAAGTGCAGAAAACTGGGGGCAAAGTGGTTGCTTCAATTCATTTAGATGAGCTGGCGATTTTTGATGTTGCCTCAAAAGATAATGAATTTACGCTAACGCTAAACAAAGGATTAGCAAATTCAAAAGTTTCCAAGTTGATGCCAGCAAGTGGTGGGTTTATAAATAATATAGCCAATGTTGATTTTAAAAAGGGCGCCAACAATGAAGCTCAGATTTTAGTTCACCTTGATGACTCAATGGTTGCTGTCGATGTAAGTGACAAGTTGGGCAAAATTTATATCGAATTTCACAATACGCAAATTGTTGAAGATTTGCTTTATACGTTAGATGTTACTGACTTCGGTACATTAGTGAAGAGTATTGAAACGTTCAGAGAAGGCAAAAATGCGCGTTTAGTCGTTGATATCAATGGCAGTTTTACCTTTAACCATCAGCAGCTTGGCACGGTATTTTCTTTAACAGTTGAAGAAAAAGAGATTGTTCCTGGTTACTTAGGGGACGAAGATGATTTTACTGGTCGTGCTATTTCTTTGAATTTCCAAGATATTTCAGTGAGAACGGTTTTGCAGATCATTGCAGACTATAACGGTTTCAACTTAGTCACCAGTGACACAGTATCTGGGAACATTACATTAAGATTAGACGGTGTACCTTGGGACCAGGCACTCGATATTATTCTAAAAGTTCGAGGCCTAGATAAGCGCATGGAAGGTAATATCTTGATGGTAGCGCCAAGTGATGAACTGGCCGCTCGTGAGGCTAGAGAATTGCAGGCTAAACAGCAAGTAGAAGAACTCGCGCCACTGTATTCTGAGTTTGTGCAAGTGAATTACGCCAAAGCAGCGGAATTTGCATCATTAATCAAGAGTGAAGAAAACAGCATCTTATCACCTCGAGGAAGTGTAAGTGTCGATGAGCGAACAAATACGCTACTTATTAGAGATACCGCTAAAAGTATCGAAGACATTAAAAGAATGGTTGGTGTTTTAGATATTCCTGTTCGTCAGGTAGTGATTGAGTCTCGTATGGTAACGGTGAAGGATAACATTAATGAAGAATTAGGTATTCGCTGGGGGGTAACGGATACTGATGGTGAGTATGCAACTTCAGGAAGTCTAGGCGGTGCTAATTCAGCAAATGGTGGGGTAACGCCAAGCATCGACAACAGAATGAATGTGAACCTACCTGTGCAAACGCCTGCTGGTAGTATCGCGTTTCAGGTTGCACGGTTGGCTGATGGCACAATTTTAGACTTGGAATTGTCTGCCATGGAAAAAGAAAATAAGGGGGAAATCATTGCAAGCCCTCGTATTACTACTGCAAACCAAAAAGAAGCTTATATCGAGCAAGGGGTCGAAATTCCTTATCAAGAAGCTGCTTCAAGTGGGGCAACGGCAACTCAGTTTAAGAAAGCTGTGTTGAGCTTAACGGTTACACCGCACATTACACCTGACAATCGCATCATTTTAGACTTGGTAGTCACACAAGATACAGTATCAGAAGTAACGAATGGTCAAGCGCCTGCAATTGATACGCAACGGATTGGTACGCAGGTACTTGTAAATAATGGTGAAACCATTGTACTTGGTGGCATTTATCAACAGTCAATTGTTAATACGGTTTCTAAAGTGCCTGTGTTGGGGGATATCCCATATTTTGGTTGGATGTTTAGAAATACCAATAACTTTAATGAGAAAAAAGAACTACTTATCTTTGTAACTCCGAGGGTTGTAACTGAGCGTTTTTAGTAAAATTACAACTAAATGCTGTTTTAGTTAACAGTTGCTTGCAATCTATAGTGAACAATTGCGATAATTACGCCCTTAAATTTTTCGAGGGGGGCTCCCTCTTACCGATAAACGTAATTATTTAAACGAGAATTAAGTTAATCTCATGGCAGAAAAACGTAACATATTCCTAGTAGGTCCTATGGGTGCTGGTAAAAGCACAATAGGTAGAGAATTAGCTGACAAATTACATTTAGAGTTTTTTGATTCAGATCAGGAAATCGAACGACGAACAGGTGCCGATATCGCATGGGTATTTGATTTGGAAGGTGAAGAAGGTTTTCGCAAAAGAGAAGAAAACGTCATCGAAGATCTGACAGAAAAACAAGGTATTGTTTTAGCTACAGGTGGTGGTTCGGTTATCAGTAGTAAAGTGAGAAACCGTTTATCTGCACGTGGTATTGTTGTTTATTTGGAAACTACCATTGACAAGCAAGTGGCTCGTACTCAACGAGATCGTCGCCGACCATTACTACAAACATCTGAAGATCCGCGCACAGTGTTAGAAAATCTCGCTGTTGAACGCAATCCTCTTTATGAAGAAGTCGCTGATGTTGTCATTCAGACAGATGATCAAAGCGCTAAGATTGTTGCCAACAAAATCGTGGATAAGTTAGATTTCTAATCAATGGCCAAATTACACGTTGAGCTTGGTGAGCGCAGCTACCCAATTTATATAGACAGCAAGTTATTCTCACAGAGTGACTTGCTGTCTGAGCATATAAAAGGCAAGCGGGTAAGTATTGTAACTAACAATGTTGTTGCACCGTTATATTTGGCATCAGTTAAATCACTACTAACAGGCTATCAGGTAGATGAAATTATTCTTCCTGATGGGGAAGCGCAAAAGAATTTAGATAACTTCAACGTGATTATGTCTCATTTACTCCAGAATGGGCATGGAAGAGATACCACACTCATTGCTTTGGGCGGTGGGGTTATTGGCGATATTACAGGTTTCGCCGCTGCCTGCTATCAACGCGGGATTGATTTTGTTCAAATTCCTACCACACTTTTATCACAAGTTGACTCATCTGTGGGTGGGAAAACTGCGGTCAATCATCCATTGGGCAAAAACATGATAGGGGCTTTTTATCAACCTAAAGCTGTCTTAATGGATATCGATACGTTGCAATCGCTACCTAAGCGTGAATTTTCTGCTGGTATGGCTGAAGTTATCAAGTATGGCATTCTGGGTGATAAAGATTTCTTTGAGTGGTTAGAGCAGAACATTAATGAAATCAAAGCAGGTGAGCAAGCGACGATTATTAAAATGCTTGAAACTTGTTGTCAGTGCAAAGCTGACATTGTAGCTGCTGATGAGAGAGAAGCTGGTCTTCGAGCGTTACTCAATCTTGGCCATACTTTTGGGCATGCGATAGAAGCCGAACAAGGCTATGGAAATTGGCTACATGGCGAAGCGGTTGCTACTGGTATGGTTCTTGCTGCGAAGTTAGCAGTAACATTGAATTTGTTATCAGCGTCAGAACTTCGTCGAATAGAGCAATTGATTGCATCATTTGATTTGCCGCTTGAAGCACCTAAAAGTATGGGTTTTGAGCAATTTATAAAGCATATGCGCCGAGATAAGAAAAATATTGGCGGTAAACTTAGGTTAATAATTCCAACGTCTATTGGGCGATGTGAATTACGAGACGATATCTCTGAAGACATGCTGAAACAAATTCTGTAATTAGTATTTACAGAAGGTGGCTCATGTCGGCACTGGCATCAACAATTAACGAAAACGTCAATGACAGCATAGCGCAGATTAGCACGAATGCGCGCGTAGATTATATTCTACGTTTCTCAAAGCAAGCCGTTATCGTGCTTGACGATACCATTGAGAATTATTCCGCAGTTGGCAGTCAATTTTTAGGTAATATACCTAATCATCACAATGCCGCATACTTATCTGTGTCACCCAAACTCAACGATATTCAAATTCGCGCACGAATTGTTGAACAACTTTATTTTGATCAAGCCTTTGATCCTGAAAAATCGATTGCTGTCACGTTAATCAATCTCGTCAAGTCTGCTCCACAAACACTGAGTATTGTTATTGAGCATGCGCAATTATTATCGCTGCAAATTGTTCACGAACTATGCCAGCTAGCAGAAATTGCCAAAAAATCTAGCTTAGAAATTAACGTACTCATGTTAGGTGATAACCAACTTGGGCAACTCTTATATGAAAATCAGTCGCTGTTTCAAAAGAAAGTGTCAATTGTTGATGCCCAATCTGGCCAACTTCTCGCCGTTAATGCCAAACAGTTCAAACCGAAAGTTGCCTTTTTAAGTTGGACGGCCAATAAAGTGTTAATAATTGGTTTTAGCATGCTGATACTCGTTGCCATGGCGACACTAGTCTATTTGGCTAACAGAGATGTGACAGAGTTTAGTGGTTTAGAAGTGCCTGAATCACCACATAGTACTAGTGGAGAATATTTGGTTAAATTGGGAGAGCTGTCTCCATCCACTGAAAATTCACCAATCGAAAGTAGCTCAAAAGTAGCGAAACAAGCGGATATCCTCAATGCGCTCTTAGGCGAATCATCACCTACTGAAGTTATTAAAGAGGTGGCTGTTGTTGATGATATTTTTGTTGCGTTAACTGCTGCGGATGAGCAAGATGCTGTATTAAATGTTGGTAGCAAACAGCATGAGCTATTAGGGTCTTCCAATGAAGTCGCTTTGCATACTGAGAGCGTGCCTCGCAAAGGTAACGATAGTGCTACCATTCATTCGAAAAAAGTTACAGAAAGCGAACCACTAGACTCTCCAAGTGCTAGCATGACAGATTCGGTCGGTGATTTGGCCAATCAAATCTCACAATATCCCCAAGGGGCTGTCGTGCAACTTGGCGGGTTTAGACAGCGTAGTGTGATGGCGTCGTTTATTGCTGCACATCAGGCAGATATACAGTTGTTCCATTATCAACGAATACAGTCAGGGCAACCGTATTGGGTTGTCACGTCCAAAGTGTACAAAACGCGTACAGAGGCCGCAGCTAGTATTGAACAGTTACCTCAAATACTAAAAAAGCGCTCACCTTGGGTTAAGTCTGTAATAGATGTAAATAAAGAGCGTGTAGTAAACAATTCCAGCAGTGAATGAAGGAAGTTGCCCACTGACGTTAACTTATTAATGAAATTATATTGGAGAACGGCTACAATTCGCCCCTAAAAATTAATAAGTTTAATCTCACTGGTTACTGTGTTGACAAATCACAGCAACATTTACTCAATCTAACGCATATGGCTACTAGAGAATGTATCGTTAATGGAATCAACCATTACGCGATTTTGGAGTAAATAATCACTGCGATTAAGGATCTAGCTTTTCAGGCGGCTTTGTCTGTAGGAATTTAGGGTAGCATGGTTAAAAAGCATCGGGCGTTTTTGAAATGGGCCGGCGGAAAATATGGTCTTAGCGATGTGATCAATAAAATGTTGCCTAATGGTGAACGACTCATCGAACCATTTGTTGGCGCAGGTTCTATTTTTCTAAATAGTGACTACGATCAATACCTATTAAATGATATCAATCAAGATCTTATTAATTTATATCAAATTATTCAAATTAAGCCTCAGCAATTTATTGATGATGCGAAGCGGCTTTTCAGCCCTGAAAATAATGATGCCGAAGCATATTACCACCTAAGAGCTGAGTTTAATGCAACCGTAGACAAGTACTATCGCTCATTGTTATTCCTCTATATGAATCGCCATGGTTACAACGGTTTGTGTCGTTATAATAAATCCGGTGGTTATAATGTACCGTTTGGTAAATATAAAAAACCCTATTTTCCTGAAGAAGAACTGTGGTACTTCGCTGAAAAGTCTGAAAAGGCAATATTTATTTGCGAAGGATATCGAAAAACCTTTGAACGAGCGAATGCTGGTGATGTCATATACTGCGATCCTCCTTATGTGCCTTTAAGCAAAACGGCTAGTTTTACCAGTTATGCTGGTAATGGTTTTGGCTTGGATGAACAGGCTGATTTGGCGAATGCAGCCGAAGAAGCTAGGAGTGACAAAAAAGCGGTGGTTCTAATTAGTAACCACGACACCATTTGGACGCGTAAAATCTATCAAGGCGCGGATAAATTAAAAACAATAAAAGTCGCGAGGACTATTAGTCAGAAAGGTAGTAAGCGAAATAAGGTTGGTGAACTGCTTGCGTTATACAAGGGTAAATAACCCGGTACATCAAAGAACGTAACTAGCCACTAATGGCTTTGTAAGACAAATTGTACTACTAATACCAACAAGCCAATAAAAACGACAACGCCTGCGAGACCTGCAACCACAAAATGTACGAATTTACCTTGTTCGAAATCGCGAGCACGGTTTTTATCACTTTGAACGCCCAAAAACGCTGCAGCAACACTTTTTATCGTTTGCCACCAGCTCATGCTACCTATGAATCCTCATTTGTTGAATCACTTCGTATACTTCGATAAATGTCATATAAATTGAACGCTTACGATTACTACTAGACCAGTTTGAGATTTTTTCTCCAGCAAACTTTTGCAATTGTGCATCTGTTTCTTGGTACATAGCAATCACACTATCGTGATACTTGTCATATGTTTTGTGGTTATATGAAGAGGGGTAGAAACTCATGGTCACCGCTAGCAATGTAATAGCGGCAAAGAAAATAGAAAATAGTCGAATGGAAAACTTCATGTTTGTACTTAACAATATCTACCTTGAAATTAAGGCCTAATATAATAACAGAAAGTTCTCGTAGTTCAAAAATAAATCAATCATTGAGCTACATAAAAATAACCCAACTGCAAAACGAGGCGCATTTGGGTTATTTCACTTGGTATTAAAACTCGTATTCAACCATTAATGGCGGTACAAACATCATTTTCGCAGGTGTCGAAATTCTAAATATCGATACTATATGAAAGGAATAACTTAACATCATCACCGTCAATGTCTGTCCTTGAGGCGCCTATTGAAAAGCTGTTCTTGCTTACTGAAATTGAATAGTCTGCAAAGGATTCGCCTGCATAAAATTCATCCGTGCCTGTGCCAATATGAAGTGACAAGGTAAATTCTTGTGCAATGTTAACGTTAGCATCAAGTGATAGGTAACTATCATCACCAAAGTCATTGCCTTGTGCATCAACTAAAGTGGCGTAGCCAAGCGTAAACGCGCCATAAGTAACGCTGGTATATAGCTCGCTGAAATCGACATCTTCAATAGCATCTGGGTATGCATATTGAATGAATCCAACATCAAATTCGAAGTCATTAAAGCTCCCAGTGTAGCCGCCATAAACATCAAGTTCGTAGGTCATACCTTGCGCCCAATCAGCGTTGGATACCCAAGTACCTACGTAAAAGCCCGAGTTATGCGCATAGTCAATACCCCCTGATATAGCGGCCTTACCATTAGTTTGTTCAAGTCCGCGCCATAGGTAATTGCTGGTGACACCAACGTTTGCGGTTAATGAATTTTCAGCAAATGTAGTTGTAGAAAATAGCGTAGATGCTAAGAATGATAGTGAAAGGGCGCAATATTGTTTTGTTCTAGTCATTTATTTCTCACTTATTTGTTGTTATTACATAACGGTATTGCAATGACGATGCCGCCCCTGTTTAAAATTAAATTATCAGTTGTAACAATGGTTTAGGTGTTTTGAGAGGTTGAGGATTAAATCACAGTGCAAAAATTTGTGCTATTGTGGTGCATGTTGTTTCATGATTGTGCGCACAACCTACATAATACTAAGAGCGAAAAGTTCGAGAATTAGAGTTCGTAGTCGATTAATTTGGTGATTTAGTATAAAGTAGCGCTGAATTTTTTTAGGGTGGATTTATGTCGTCATATTTAATTGCTCCGTCAATCTTATCTGCAGATTTTGCACGATTGGGGGAAGATGTAGAAAGAGTTTTGGCTGATGGTGCTGATGTCGTGCATTTTGATGTCATGGATAATCACTATGTCCCCAACCTCACGTTTGGGCCAATGGTATGTAAGTCATTGAGAGACTATGGAATTGAAGCGCCTATTGATGTGCATTTGATGGTCAAGCCCGTAGATAGTTTGATTCCCCAATTTGCAAAAGCAGGGGCATCAATTATTACATTCCACCCTGAAGCCACAGAGCACTTAGACCGCAGTCTACAGTTGATAAAAGATAACGGCTGCCAAGCGGGCTTAGTTTTCAATCCCGCGACGCCATTACATTATCTTGATCATGTGATGGATAAACTTGATGTTATTTTATTAATGTCGGTTAATCCGGGATTTGGCGGACAGTCTTTTATTCCATCGACGTTAGACAAGCTTAAGCTTGTGCGTCAGCGCATTGACGAAAGTGGTCTAGATATCCGCTTAGAGGTTGATGGTGGCGTTAAAGCAAGTAACATCGGAGCCATTGCGGAAGCCGGCGCTGATATGTTTGTGGCAGGATCGGCAATTTTCTCTCAGCCCGATTACAAAGTGGCTATTGACGAAATGCGAGCAGAGCTTGCGAAAGTAACAAAATAGCCTAAAGAAGAATTACGCGTTTTAGTGTAGAAATTAGCATAGTAAGAATTTAAAGGAACATCATGACTAAACCTGTTGTTTTAAGTGGTTGCCAACCGTCTGGCGAATTAACTATCGGAAATTATCTAGGGGCGATAAAAAATTGGGTTAGCATGCAACAGAGCCATAATTGCTATTATATGTTGGTAGATCAACACGCAATTACCGTTCGCCCAGATGCCGAAGCGTTGCGACAAGCTACCCTTGATGGTTTAGCACTTTATTTAGCTTGTGGTGTTGATCCAAAAGAAAGCACGATTTTTATTCAATCTCACGTACCTGAGCATGCCCAATTGAGCTGGGTATTAAATTGCTACACGCAGATGGGCGAGCTTAACCGCATGACGCAGTATAAGGATAAGTCGCAAAAATCCGAAGCGAACATGAATTCTGGCTTATTTACCTACCCAGTGCTTATGGCAGCAGACATTTTATTGTATCGAGCAGATGCGGTGCCTGTAGGCGATGATCAAAAACAACATCTTGAGTTAGCGCGTGATATTGCAACGCGATTTAACAACATCTATGGTGATGTGTTTGTGATTCCAGAGCCACATATTCCTGAATTTGGTGCGCGGGTCATGAGTTTGCAAGAACCAACCAAAAAAATGTCTAAATCAGACACCAATCCGGGCAATTTTATTGGCTTGTTGGAAGATCCTAAAAAAATTACCAAGAAAATCAAACGTGCCGTGACAGACTCAGATGAACAGGCACGTATTTATTATGACGTACAGGAAAAGCCTGGTGTATCGAACTTGTTATCGTTATTGTCATGTACAACGGGGCAATCAGTTGAACAACTTGTGCCGCAATATGAAGATAAAATGTATGGTCACCTTAAAGGCGATGTGGCTGAAGCGGTTGTCGCTACAATAACACCGATTCAAGAGCGTTTTAATGAATATCGCAATGACCAATCGTTTCTTAACGAAGTCATGCGAAATGGCGCGGAAAAAGCATCTGAGCGTGCTGCTAAAGTGCTTGATGCGGTCTACAATGCCGTTGGTTTTATCGCAAAGCCTTAATTGATTTATATCTCATAAATAAGTAAAAAGCCTCAACGAGCTATTCGTTGAGGCTTTTTTATTTTCTGTGTTATCACAAATAAATGGAAGCGTTGCTATCATTCTTTGTACTTTCCTGTACCTGCAAAAGGGCAGCAGGTACAGGGTGGACGTAGTTAGTCCTTCTTCTCTTTTGCCTCTTTTGCTTCTTTGTCAGCTTGTTCGAATAACTTACCAGAGCGCTCAACAAATGTATCGACACTGCTTGCTGGTGTGAATAAGAAACTCGGCGTCATCAGAGTGTTGTCGAATTTCGGCTTGGTCGAAAACTCTGGCTGCTTACTCATTTGTATTAGGAATGAACCACCAAAAAGCAACGAGGTTAGCGTGCCAGCAACCACAACACGCTTTTTCTTACTCATATGAAAACCAACATAACAATTGAGCCAGAACATACAAAAGGCAATGGCAATTGGTATTATCGTTATGAGCCCTGCAATAGGTACGTGGCTGGAGGTATTAAATTTTACAATTGATTCAACAAAGTCACTGAGCAATGTCAAATTAAAGAAAACAAAACAGATCCCAAGTTGGGTGAACGCGCGCGCATCATGCTTAGTTAAGTGAGAAATCAACGCAACTAGCGCTGGCCATATCGCGAGCATTATGGTGGTGCCAACTGTAGGTACGAGTAATTGTGTGAAGTTAACATCGCGTGGGTTACCTAAATAAATCAGCCAGCCGGTGATGAGGGCAAACAAACAAATATTGGCGGCTAAGGCAACCGGATGCTTAGCTAGATTGATAAGGTCTTCAAATGGACTAAGCGTGATACTCTCAGCAACAGGGTGGTGTGGAAATACCACACGTATTTGGCTTTTCCCGAGAGTAATAACGTCACCCGAAGTTAGGCGGTGGCCGTCTGCTACTTTTTTGCCTTCGCCCAAAAAACTGCCATTAACACTATTATTGTCTTTAACTAACCAGTGCTCACCATCAAATTCTATCGAAAGGTGGTTAGGGCACACATGAGGGTCGGAAAGGATAATGTCACTTTGATAGCCTCTACCGATGTTAATTGTTGCTTGTGAAAATCGCTGGCGACCAATCAGTTTATGTCCGCGATTAATTTCTTCGATGATTAATTCCATGATACTGATTCCACAAACTTCTTAGTAAACTTCTGAGCACTTTCTTGCGAAACGCCGGAAATCGTAAAGTGACTAATAAGCGCCTGTCGGTTTCTATCAACAGACATTCCTAAATACAAAACATCGTACAACGAAGGAAAATCTTTGTAAGCTCGTGTACAAAAGACGCTCTTGTTGGTAATGGCATGATTTGTCGGTGTGACGGTATCATGTTGACATTGAAATTCAGTGACATCGTCTTTACCTGCTTTATTACCGGCATTTACCCGAGCGATTTGTGACTGATAAAGGCGATAGAATTTAGTATCACTTAGCGCTTTAGCGTCCATGAAGCGAAAGTCCATCTCTAACGAACCAGTAAAGAAGTTATTCGAAATATAAGTATTTTCTTCAATTGAACAGTTGGCCGCTGCAATCATGATCAATGCATCAGATTTATCAGCATTCGATTCTCCCCAACAACGAATGAAAGGTACATCGATAGTGGGGATCAAGCTTTGTCCAAGTTTTTTCATTTGCCATTCATTGTCAAGCAACGTGTCAACCAGATTCATTTGGTTGGCATTGAGTTGCGACATCATTTGATAAGGAATACTTTTTGGCGGATTAATTTCATAAGCATTAAACAATGCTTTTAGTTTTCCATGTGGAACCAAAAAGCCGATCTGATTGCCTGATGTGGCGACATTGATCCCAACAACTTCAGCGAATTTATTCACGACAGGACCACCACTCATGCCTGAGTTTACGGAGCCGGTAAAGTGAATGCGATCATTGAACGACTCTTTTTTCAGGCCATTATAGGTACCAGGCACAACAATCATGCCGAGATCATGTGGGTTACCCAGTGAATAGAGCTCTTCACCTTTCGTAGGGGTGTCTTGCGCAATTTTAAAGTAAGGCATGTCTTGTTCAACCTCACGCTTGACTAACGCGAGATCGTTGATAACGTCGACACTTTCCAATGACAATGTTGCTTTTTGGCCCGTATGGTCAAGGTATTCGATACGATACTTTTCTGGATGACGCGCATAACCCGAAATAACATGATAATTTGTTGCTATTACTCCGTTTGACGTTATCTGGAATCCAGAGCCGATTGAGGATTTTTCACCACTCGCTTTATCAATCAGCCTGATTTGGTATAGCGACGGTGCAAGTTGTTTGAAAATGACTTCAGCTTGTTCTTCAGCGAATACATTTGTACAAAGTAACAAAAACGTTAAGGCTAAAAACCTTTTCATTATTACAATTATCCTTTTATTTATATTGACTCTATTGTGCCACTGTCGTCACATTTGTCATCTATTATCCTGAATTACAGCACAAAAACTGTGTAACAAGTTATACCAATTGGTATAACTTGTTAGATTATGAGAACTAAGCGATTTGCTAGGAGCCCATTCGAACGAGGTTAATGCCAGATTTTCTTGAGATAAGCTACCACTGTGAGCCAGTACGACGTTGCCGGTGAATTAGGCTTAGTTTCAGATTCCTGCCATAACATATGAGGCTGATGCGCTAAGCTTGCCAATCGTTGCTGTTTTTGAGCTGCTTGATTTGCTCTGGTAGCAAATTGTTGCCGTTGTTCTTCGGTTAAATTGCACAGAATACTGGTCACTGTTTCTCGGCCCTTAAGAATACAATTCCTTTGGATACGTGGAGAACTGCACATATTCACACCCTATAACTCGGTTGTTGTGTATATTGACTAAGACCCTGTTTCTTTCAATTAAATTTCTATACATCCTCTATTTATATTTGAAACGAAAAGGCTACTGTAAATTTGAGAATAGGGTCTTAAATTGATTCAGCATTTCTTCATCGTGGTGATTCTTGCGGTATGCCATATAAATAGGACGCTTAATTTGTAGAGGTGTTTCAACGACATAAAGCGCTTTATCGGCAATAAGATCAGTGACAAATTTTGATGGTAGGTAAGCAAAGCCTCCTTTTGCTTGTATAACTTCCAATGCGATCATCGCGTTGGAAGTTCTTAAGCAAGGTGAAACCTTATGGTGCAATGCATGTTCTTTTTGAAAGGTAATCCCCCAATCAATCATAATGTAATCGTCAACGTCAGCATTAAACTCGGGTTGGTTACCGACTAAGGCAAGATCAAAATGGCCAATGAGTTCGTTGACAAATTCGTCGTCTTTAATGGGATCTGTTAGCAAACCGATATCTAAGCTGCGATCGTCTAGCTTGCGTTGAATGGCTTCGCGAACTGAAATTTCTGTGCCTAAGGTGAGGTTATCGAAGAGAGAAATCACGTCTTTTATCCGAGAGCTAAAAAACGCATCCCACACGTTCGGTGTTGCCGCTATATTAAATGACGCCTTTTGTTGGTTGGCGATAGACAATGAAACCTTTGACTGCTCCATTTGGCTCACCATCAAGTGGGCATGGGCTAATAATGCTTCGCCAGCTGGAGTTAATCGTAAATTGTTTTTTTCACGGATGATCAATTGTGTCGAGTAAAACTCTTCGAGTTGCTTAATACGAGCGCTCACCGCCGCTTGCGTAATATATAAGGTTTCAGCAGCACGACCAAAGTGGCGATTTTCTGCTACGGCAATAAAGGTTTTAAAAACGCGAATGTCCATAAATAGAGCCTACTAACAACGAGAACCTTAATGTAAAGAAATCTTATCGTTGCGACAAATATTATTTGTTTTTCAAAGCTAATTTATTTGCATACATTCTCTACGAGGCAAATTTTTAAGGAATTCCGATGAAGCGATTCGTTCAATTGATAGGTCTATGTCTTTGCTTGAGTGTACAAGCAAATGAAGTAGACGCAGAACTTGACGTTTCAGTACCAGACGTAGAAACCGTCTTAAATATATATAGCTTTTGTGTAGAACAGTTCTCTCAAGATGAAGATTCTGATACAGAGTCGTTTTTACTCAATTGTGTTAATGCTGACCTTAAAGCGTCGGCATACAAAACATTTAATTCTTACAATGAACTAAAGTCATTTGTTGATATAGAGCATGAGGTGTGAAATGGATACAAAAATTCGTAAAGGTAAGTCATTATTTTATGGTGATAAGGTATTTACACGCGGTCTTTCACGAAGCAGTTATTTTAATAAACGTGAATCAGATGAGTTAATGCTATACGGACATACCATGTCGGCGCTTTATGAAGGTACGCTTATGCCTGACAACCCAGAAGAAGTACAGTTTGTTACAGACATGCATAGCGAAGAAGTAAGTGCGCTTTACCCTGTAAGGTTGTGGAAAAAATACTTAGCCGCGGTAGAAAAAAGCAAGATTCACCATGGGTTTGCTAACTGCAATGGTCGAAGCAATGACTTCGTGTCAGATAATATGGGATTTGCATAACTTTCCATTCTATTTGACCAACATTCCTACTAGAAAATGTAATAGGCCTAGCAATGCTAGGCTTATTTTTTTATTGTTATCTCATAAATTAAATCCAAAAGAGTTGAAACATCATGGACAGAGACACAGCAGAGAATTATTTACTATCAAAACCATATGTAGTCAAAGACTACCCGTTCGGTGTAGATGTCATGGTATTTAAAGTAAAAAATAAGATGTTCGCAACGTTAGCGCTTGGCACAGGTAATGAAAAAGATACTCAAGGGAAAATGGCGGGTCATTATTGCATGAACCTAAAATGTGACCCCGATGAAGCCGTGATGCTTCGAGATATCTTCTCTTCAGTAATTCCTGGATATCATATGAACAAAGCCCAGTGGAATACCGTGATTTTAGATGGCTCAATCCCGCAAGGCGAGATTGAACGCATGATCGACAATTCGTTTTCACTGGTCGTGAGTAAAATGACCAAGAAAGATCAGCAATCGATCTTGGTGCATTTGTAAATTGTCAGCTGCTTTAAAAATCAATTTCGCTTCACACTACGTGCGGCAAAACCAAATAGTCCAATAGCCAAAATGAACAATGTTGATGGTTCAGGCGTTTGAATAATACAGCCATTTGGATCGGTACTAGGGTCACAGTTGGTAATACTGATATTAAAAACATCTTGTGGAAAATCAAACATAGTATTTTTTCTATCTGGACTCAGAAATATGACTTTTGTAAGGTCAGATCCCGATACATTGGTGAGGTCAATGAACAAGTCGTCCGGATCAAACCCACTAATCACAAAACCATCCGTACAGCAATCAATCCAAGACAAGCTAATGTTTTGCGGACCTCCGGCATTTAGGGTTCCTGATTCTCCTGGGTCATCTACAAAAGCAAGCAATGCAGGTATCGACCAAGCAATTGTTGTCGAAAATGTACCGCCTCCACTACCATTAGGTTTTTCCAATATAACACCGAAACTCAATTCGTTGGTGTTGGTATTGATGTGGGAAAATATCTGTAAGGCGTCGGCCGTGAGAGGAATAGGATCTAACGTGCCTGGGTATACGGGATTTGCAGAAGATGCCCACGGTGAGCCATAGTTATAAAATTGTGAACCCGTTTCGGCGCTTTCAAATGTACCCAATAAGAATTCAGTACCATTAAAGTCTATCTCTATAACGCCAGCAAAGACATTGCTAGAAAGAACAAACAGTGCAGCTATAAAATTAGTAATCAATGATTTCATTGTCACTACCTCGATATTTATTGCAACGTGTGATTATTTTTTAAGCAAGATGAAGGCCGTTAAGAAATTGCTTTTCCAAACAGTATGATGAAAGAACAGTTAAATTGTGATGATTCAATAGTGTAAAAATATCCGACACTTACTAGAGCGTGTTGATCTTTGAGGTACAAATTTTGTTCAACTTGAGCGTGCTTTGATCGCGGCGCTCGGTTTGTAGCATAGTTGTTCTACGTAAAAATCGAGCACAGCTACCGCGTCCTGCTATCGCTAAGTACCTACATCCATGTAGGCAACAATTAGCAAAGCGCGCTCAATTGAACCCTTCGGGCAGCGCCCGTTTGGCATTTATACTGTGTTATCGCCTTACTTTAGGACGACTGCATGGATGCAGGAGGTAGAGCGACGCAGGAAGCCAAAACCGAGAATAACTACACGACGAAGGCTCTGCCTAGTCTAAATGCCAAACTGTCAGCTGCAAAAATGAACAGCAAAGGTCAACACGCTCTAATACGTTTTGGCTAAAAATCCGCATCAACCACAAACTCAATCGGTTGCTTGCTTACCGGATGCTTAAGTGCAAGACGTTGGGCGTGTAGATGAAGCCGACTACCAGAACTGCCATATAAATCATCGCCTACAATGGCTGTGTTTAGTCCATTGGGATGGGCACAATGGACACGTAATTGATGCGTTCTACCTGTTACTGGAAATAACTGAAGTCGACTCTTGCCATTTTCTCGGGCGATGAGCTTCCATTCAGTTCTAGCGGGTTTACCATGTTCTAAGCACACGAGTTGTCGTGGACGATCGTTAAGATCGCCACGTAGCGGCAAAGTAATTGTCCCACTAGCTTCAATTATATTTCCGTCAACTACTGCGACATAATGTTTTGTTATTTCTTTATCGATGAATTGCTTTTGTAACCCCTTATGGGCTCTTTCATTTAACGAGAGTATAAGCAGTCCCGAAGTTGCCATGTCTAACCTGTGCACTATCATCGGGCCTGTCGCATGTGGAAAACGTTGTCGAACACGTGTCGCTACTGAGTCGGTAATGTTTTTTCCGGGAACAGATAACAACCCTGCGGGCTTGTTAACGACAACGATATCTTCATCTTGATACACTATTGCTAGATCTGAATTTTCCGCTGGATTGTTCAGCATTGGATTTTCATCGATAACCATGCCCGACAGCATATGCTCTAGAATTGGCTGACACTTTCCCTGACAAGCCGGATAATATAGCCCGTGCTTTCTAATTTCCGATTGTGGTGAGCTACCCCACCAGAACTCAGCCATCGAAATAGGGGTCAATCGATGTTCAAATGCGTATTGTAATAGCTTAGGGGCGGCACAATCTCCAGTACCAGCAGGCGGTGTTGTAATTGTAGTGTTCTTAAATAACGCTAATAAATCTGCACTTTCACCTTTTATATTCAAAAGTTGGTATTGCTTAAAGAGTAATTTTTGCAGTCCGGAAGATAGTTTTCGACGTGCTTTTTTCAATTGCTCTATATCTTTGATCAGCGTTTGGTACTGTATTTCAGTTTCCAACACGTGTTGGTGCCAGTGTGCTTTTAATTGTGCCAATGCTTTTTTGTCTTGAACACTTTCTCTCGATAACTGAATACTCTGCTGCCTTATGGTAGCTGCACTCAGCGATTGAGCAACTTGAGCATTCGCAAGTATTTCTCGTTGTTGCTTTCTCAGCTTCTTATTATTTCGCATTACTTGTTGTTTTTCGCTGATCGCCAAGTGCGCTTGTGCTCTGAGGTCTTCAAGCAGCTTTGAGAGTTCACTTAATGTAGGAGATAACTCTAATTGTGTAATTTCCTCGGTGATTGCATTGATTTTTTTTTGTTTTTGGAAATACTCATGCTCGGGTGAGAATCCTTCGAATATTGCTGGAACAATTTTTAAGGGAAGATGATTCCACTGGGACAGGCTACTGGTAGCGCCAGAGATTGCCGTCAGATAACCTAACTGACCATTAGCCGTTTTTACCACCAATACTCCGAACATTCTGCCTTGTTCAGATGATACTCCATTTACGTGTGCACAAAGTTCGTATTGTAGCTCTTTTACAGCCTGTTGAACTATTTCGCTAGGTTGATAGCAAAATGGATAAGTAAACTTGCTTGGCAGTTCGATATTGCTAACCGACTTAGCAAAAGGAGTAAAACAAGGGGGGAGGAGTGATGTGTGCATTAGGCCTGAAACTTTACTTAACTACACAAGCAGCAAGTACAACAATTACTATTGGCGCTATTCTACGATTTTTTTGCCCATAAAACATCCTAAGAGTGAAGTAAGCGTTTAGTATAATTATTTGTATAACCGTCTCAATATGAAAGCGTCGTTGAACTACCCTGCTAGTGACTTCATGCTGCATATTTGCTAAAACTAAGCTCCCCCTGTAAGTACATCAATAATAAATATAAAAGCCAAGAAGAAAGTAATTTATGCACGAAATGTTTATTGAGAACGTGACATCCGAAGATGTTCCTTTTGGCGTTCCAACATTGCGTTATGAAAAACCAACGTTGGGTCAAAACTATTGGATATGTGACAATTTTTTCCCTGAAAAGATCGCTATTGATATTGCAAATCGTTGTTTTAATAAAAAGAAATGGAAGCTTGGGAAGCACTATCCATACGAACTGTGGCTAGGTATGCGTTCAAAGAATGCATTAAAACAGAAGGGTTGGATCAAGTTGAATAATGGGTGAAACAACAAATTAATAAAGAGCACCTATGGGTAGCGGAGTCAAAATCAGCGGTAGTTGATACAAAAACCGCAATTTTGGTTGGTGGTGATGAAGGTGCAGCACGTCCACATGTCGACAACCGACAATTATGTCGCTATGACGCGGTGTTGTATTTAAGCGAGAATCCACAGCCACATTCAGGGACATCATTCTATCGGCTCAAGTATGCAATGGTGCTGCGGGTGGTAATATGGTTAATGCACCGTATCACAATTTGGTTGACGCGTTAAAAACAAATAGCTTGCCACCAAGTGCTTGGTACGAAGATCATGCCATCGAGAATCAGTTCAATCGCTTGATTTTATTCAAGGGTAATATCGCTCACAGTGCATCTGGCTGTTTTGGCAAAGAAAAACGTGATAAGCGTTTGGCGGTCACATTTTTCTGGATGACAGACGATTAGACTCATTCATTTCATCTTCTCCATATTTCTTGCATATTTTCTCGATAAGATGTCGATAACTTTGAATTCTGCAATAAACATATGGATCATTTGAAATATTTATTGGTAGCACTTGTTATTGGGTTGTTACCAAGTAACGCTTGGTCACAACAAGCAACAACCGCTACAGATTTAACATGGTGGAATGAGTTTGTTCGGAGCGTCACAGAAAGTGAAGGGCAGGCATTACTCTTGGTTTTTGCTGTACTTGTATGTTTGTTTGTGGGTTGTATTTTGAAGAATCCTGAAATTCACTAACGCATATAACCTTTCCCAAAGTGTCGCTAAAGACTTTCGCCGCCTTGTCCAGTTTCATTGTTGTGGGCAGGGCGGTTTTTTAACATCGTTCATTGATAAATACGTTGTAGAAAACCCTTTAATGCCTATACCTGTAGCTCGTATCAGTTACTAGTTAGCTTAGCTCAAATGATCTAAATGAAAATTATTATCATTTGTATTGACGTCGCTATTTTAGCTTGCTAGTATAGCCACAACTTGATGGCAAGCCCAATTAGCTACATGCCTCTTAATAGCCAGGAAGCTCGTAGCGCCCTCTTTTGCTATCAGGTTTTCGTTGGGAATTCTGCGGTTTCCGAATTCTTAATGTTTTATCTTTACTTTTCCGGGAGTAAGGACGTGAATTGCTCGACTCACGTTTCTTTAAGCATCAATAGTTTCTATTGATGCTTTTTTTTATCTAAAAGTTGCTATGTTTGAGCTGAGTTCCTTATTTTAAGGAATATCTCTATTGGCCATTAACAAGTTCTTTAGTTCGCACAAGGCTAGCTGTTAAAGCTGAGTTATGTGGAATTGACTGGTGACCTGCCAGCAAATAAATCACATGCTGTCCAGATTCAGCGAGTTCCAGTGCATGCTGAATATTAATCATGATGTCTGAACTGATTTCTTGTGGGAATTTATCAGCATCACGCCTAATGTATTCAATAAAATCAGTATTTACTGCATTGTCGTAGAACACTGCCTCCGCCAATTGCATTTCGCGATGTGCTTCGAGCGTTAGCTTGTCTGGGTTGCCATCGAGCGTATGAATAAAGACGATTTCACCAATACTTGCATGTTTTGGCTCACTTAAGCTAGCGATGAGTTCTTGCTCTGCGATGATTTGCTCGCCACTCAAGACGCTTTGCCCGATGCGACCTCGTAATACGGTTTCCCAAAACTTTCGGCGATTAGCTACGCCTTTAATGCGTGCTTTTACATGATCTCTGAATTTATAGGAAAACTCAGCTAATTTTCCATAGCCATTTGGCAGTGTTTTCTCAATTTGTTCCCTGAGCATTCGCAGTAATACAGGTGCGTAACCAGAACTTGATAGTGCGATTAGCATAGGAGAGCGATCGATTATTGCCGGGGTAATGTAGGTACAGAGTTCGGGCTTATCAACAACATTAACTAAAATATTATGGTGTTGTGCTTCTTGAGCGATTGCTTGATTTACGTCGCTATTGTCCGTGGCCGCGATAACTAAGTTATATGTCTGAATGATGCCAGCTTTATAATTATGCGCTAGTTTAGTTAACTGGTGCTTATTTATTAATTGCTCTACTTGATTAGCGCAGTCTAGCGCCATAATGGTGATATTGGTTGTTGTTTTTAAAAGTAATTCTATTTTACGCGCTGCAACGTCGCCACCACCAATGACCAATGCGTTGATGTGCGTATTAGTGAGAAATATGGGGAAATAATTCATTAATTAATTTCTTCGTACGGTAATTGCCACTTATCTAAAATGGCGTGGTAATGCTGTGAGCTCTTCAGTTTATTGAGTGATGCAGTGAGTTTCTCGACGATTGTTCTCGATGTCGTTGAACTAGCTGCGATATAGAGTGATGAAGAGATATCTTCAATTTCGTAAACTAACTTAACTTTTTGAGGGTCAAGCCCAGTATGGCTTATTTCGTGCTGCCACAGTACGCTGTTTGTAAATGCAATATCAGTACGTCCACTAAATAGCATTTGCCAAAGTATAGGGTACTTACTGCTTACATAGAGATTTTTTTTCGGTACAAAACCTTTTTCAAGTAAATAAGTTTCGGCAAGGTCATGGCGAATTGAGCCAACGGCATATTTTTTGGCGTCTTCTATCGAACTGATCGAAATATCCTGACGTGTCTTCAGCGCAGCGAAGTATGAGCGTATGGTGTATATTTGGCCAACCCACTGAAAGTGGGGTTCTCTATCAGGGCTACGCAATATAGAAAAAATAACGACATTTGGCTCTTTTAACGCCATTTCATAGCTTCGTGCCCAAGGGTAAACCTTTATGGTAGCGTCTAATTTAGCGTCGTTAATTAACCAATTGATTATATCGACTGCAGCGCCAATCGGCGGTTTTGTATCTTGTTCTATTTGTAAAGGGGGGAGATCTTCAGTGACAAACGTGATTTTTTCAGCCTGAACGGCAAAGCCAAATAATGTGAGTAGCATGCCTGATAACTTAACTAAATAACCTGCCACGTCTATCATCCCATTTGCCCCGCCGATAAAGCTATAGTTATAGATTAATCGACAAAACTCAAGTGAATATTCACCGAATGTAATCTCTGATAGTAGACAAAGCCTGTTGAATGTTAGAATAGCGCAAAATATTTGACAGAGAATAATTTCATGCCTTGGATTCAGCTTCGCTTACAAGCAAACGAAGAAACCGCTGAGAAATATAGTGATTGGTTGATGGCTTGTGGCGCACAAGCGGTCACATTTATAGATGCTAAAGATACGCCTATATACGAGCCTTTGCCTGGCGATGAGGTTGTGTATTGGTCAAATACCGTCGTAATGGGGTTGTTTGATGCCAGCCATGATATGGACAAAGCGATTACCTATTTGCAAAGTATTCATCCAGACAAAAAAGAAATGGCCTATAAGCTGGAACAACTAGAAGATAAAGACTGGGAACGTGAGTGGATGGATAATTTTCATCCGATGAAGTTTGGCCAACGATTATGGATTTGTCCAAGTTGGCGAGACGTGCCAGAGCCAGATGCCGTTAATGTCATGCTTGATCCTGGTTTAGCCTTTGGTACGGGGACACACCCTACAACTGCGTTGTGCTTAGAGTGGTTAGACAGCCTAGATCTTGCAGGGAAAACAGTGGTGGATTTTGGTTGTGGCTCGGGCATTCTTTCTTTGGCTGCGTTAAAGCTAGGAGCAAAAGAAGTGATCGGCATCGATATTGATCCACAGGCGTTACAGGCGAGTGAAGAAAATGCAAAACGAAATAATGTCGCAGACAGGCTTTCATTATACCTACCTGCAAATCAACCTCAGGTTAAAGCTGACATAGTGGTTGCTAATATACTTGCAGGACCATTACGCGAACTAGCACCTACGATAATTGAATTTTTAGGAAAAGACGCAAAGTTGGCGCTCTCAGGTGTGCTCGAAAATCAAGCGAGTGAACTTCAAACCATTTATGGACAGTGGTGCGATATGTCTCCAATCGCCGTTAAGGATGAATGGGTACGGCTAAATGGTGTAAAAAAATCCTAAGATCTAGCGCGTAGATTTGGCAAAGAAACTGTACAAAATCTGCGCGCAACAATGGTTTGTAGAAAGTCAATATAAAAATGTTGAAAAAAACCGACATTTGTTCAATTTATATTCTTTTCAATTCGAAAAAAAACACGTAAACTTAGCGCCCTTTTGAGCAGTAGGTCAAAAAAGCAGCAGCGTGAAAATCGGTCCTTATACCTTAGCGAGCAAGACTATGCTTGCGCCAATGGCAGGAATAACTGACCAACCATTCAGAGAGTTATGCTATCGAATGGGGGCGGGCTTGGCTGTATCAGAAATGCTATCGGCAAATCCGAAAGTATGGGATACCGCTAAATCCAAATTACGCATGGTGCATAGTGACAATGCAGGAATTCGCTCAGTGCAGATCGCTGGCTCTGATCCCGATGAACTTGCATATGCTGCGGCAATGAATGCAGACAATGGTGCCCAGATTATAGATATCAATATGGGATGCCCTGCAAAAAAGGTTAATAAAAAACTTGCTGGTTCTGCGTTGTTAAAAGAGCCGAAGTTAGTTGAGCAAATTGTAAAGAGCGTAGTTGAAGCTGTTACCGTTCCGGTGACCTTGAAGATTCGCACTGGTTGGTGTGAAAATTCTAGAAATGGCATTGAAATTGCCAAAATCGCGGAGCACAACGGTATTCAGTCTTTAGCAGTACACGGTAGAACGCGTGCTGACTTTTATAAAGGCGACGCAGAGTACGATACGATTCGAGCAATTAAAAAGGCAATTTCAATACCGGTTGTTGCAAATGGTGACATAACGAGTGTTGAAAAAGCTGAGCAAGTATTAGCTTATACTGGTGCAGATGCCATCATGATAGGCCGTGGCGCTCAAGGGCGGCCATGGATATTTCGAGAAATTAATCATTTCTTGGAGCATGGTGAACACCTTGTACCGCCAACTAAGGAAGAAATTCGCACTATTTTATTAGGGCATGTAAGGGAATTACACGATTTTTACGGTGACTTCATGGGCGTTCGTATCGCTCGTAAGCACGTATCTTGGTATTTGCAAGCGCATGATCAAGAAAAAACGTTTCGTTCTATTTTTAATGCTATCGAAGTCGCCGACGAGCAACTTGAAGCGTTAGCTAGATATTTTGATAAATTTAACTAAGAAAGAGTCTGAACTTTATGTTTGAACAAAATATTTCATCACCATTCGTTACTGGTAACTTACAAGCGCAAACTGAGGCATCACCTTTACGTACTCAAGCTAAAATCGCAATAAGCAATTACTTGTCTCAATTAAACGGAAACGATGTTGATGATATGTACGAATTAGTACTTTCTGAAATTGAAGCGCCAATGTTAGAAGAAGTAATGAAGTATACGCGCGGTAACCAAACGCGTGCAGCTAACTTATTAGGCATTAACCGTGGAACTTTACGTAAGAAGTTAAAAAAATACGGTATGAACTAATCTCTTGCAGGATAACCTGCATATAAAAAGCACCCTAGGGTGCTTTTTTACTTATTACGGTTTAATTTGTTGTCATTAGTGTCATGTTTTAAAGAACGGATTAACCAAAAGATTCAGCGGTACTTAGTGAAGAGTACTAACATTAGGAATTGCATGAAGATGCTTAACTGCCACGGATATATGTCACAGGCCAGACACAACATTAATTTTTATAGGTAATCAAATAGCAATGGATACCCCACGCCCAATCAAACGCGCACTTTTAAGTGTTTCTGATAAAACAGGTATTGTCGAATTTGCACGTAGTTTAGCGAGTAAAGGAGTTGAGTTATTATCAACTGGTGGAACAGCTAAACTACTTGCTGAAAACGGCATTCAAGTAACAGAGGTTTCTGATTATACCGGCCACCCTGAAATCATGGACGGTCGCGTGAAAACGCTTCATCCAAAAGTGCATGGCGGCATTCTGGCGCGTCGCGGAACTGACGAAGCTGTTATGGCTGAAAATAATATCAATGCGATTGATATGGTTGTGGTAAACCTTTATCCGTTCGCCAATACCGTAGCCAACGATGATTGTACGTTAGAAGATGCGGTTGAAAACATTGATATTGGCGGCCCAACAATGGTGCGTGCTGCAGCGAAAAACCACAAAGATGTTACCATCATTGTAAATGCACATGATTACGATCGTGTTTTAGCTGAAATGGAAGCTAATGAGAATTCTCTAACGTTCAACACGCGTTTTGATTTAGCGATTGCTGCATATGAACACACAGCGGCTTACGACGGTATGATAGCTAACTACTTCGGCAAAATGCTTTCTGCACATGGTGCTGAGACAAACGAAGTAAATTTTGATAGCAAGAACAAATTCCCGCGCACATTCAACAGTCAGTTTATTAAAAAGCAAGACTTACGCTACGGTGAAAACTCACATCAAGACGCTGCTTTTTATGTAGAAGCAACTCCTGAAGAGGCGTCTGTTTCAACTGCTAACCAAATTCAAGGTAAAGCCCTTTCTTACAACAACATTGCTGATACTGATGCGGCGCTAGAGTGTGTGAAAGAATTTGATGAGCCGGCATGTGTAATCGTTAAACATGCAAACCCATGTGGTGTGGCGATTGGTGATAATATTTTAGCCGCATATGAAAGTGCATTCACTACCGACCCTACATCAGCTTTTGGCGGTATCATTGCCTTTAACCGTGAGCTAGATGCAGATACTGCCGAAGCGATTGTTTCTCGTCAATTCGTTGAAGTGATAATCGCGCCAACAGTTTCTGAAGCAGCAGCGCAAATCGTAGCGGCCAAGCCAAATGTACGTTTGTTAGTATGTGGTCAATGGGATACTCAAACGACAGGCTTTGATTACAAGCGTGTAAATGGTGGCTTATTGGTACAAGACCGCGATCAAGGTCATGTTACTGAAGACGATTTAAAAGTTGTAACTAAGCGTCAACCAACAGAAGAAGAGCTACGCGATTTGAAATTCTGCTGGAAGGTAGCGAAATATGTTAAGTCAAACGCGATTGTTTACGTGAAAAATAGTATGACGATTGGCGTTGGCGCGGGTCAAATGAGCCGTGTATACTCTGCCAAAGTTGCAGGAATAAAAGCTGCGGATGAGAACTTGGAAGTTAAAGGTTCAGTAATGGCATCTGATGCGTTCTTTCCATTCCGTGATGGTATAGACGCTGCGGCAGAAGCTGGTATCACTGCGGTTATTCAGCCAGGTGGTTCTATGCGTGACGAAGAAGTCATAGCAGCAGCAGACGAGCACGGTATGGCAATGGTGTTCACAGGCATGCGCCACTTCCGTCATTAATAGAAAACGCCCGATTTATATCGGGCGTTTACTTTTTGACACATTTGCTTGAGACAAAGGAAAGGAATTTTCAGTTAATCGGGTCACAAGTTAACTGATTCGCAATATTAATTCTGATATAAATGGTTGCGACTAAATTTACTCGTTAACGGAAAATAACAATGAATAAAATAAAAACTTTACTTAGTACAGCAGTATTAACAGCGTCATTAATGTCTCTACAAGCTTACGCTACTCCAGGTGGCGCTCTAGTAAAAGCTATCGAAGGCGAGCATAGAAGTGAATCAAACAAGGCGCGTGATGTTTATCGCAATCCAAAAGAGACACTTGAATTTTTTGGCTTTAGACCTGATATGACGGTGGTTGAAATTACGCCAGGCGGTGGTTGGTATACTGAAATTCTTGCGCCAGCTTTAAAAGGCAAAGGTAAGCTATACGGTGCACATTACCCAGATACTGGTGAAGATAATTACTACAGTAAGTCTCGTCAAAGGCTAGAAAAGAAGCTTAAGAGTGATGACATTTTCAGTGAAGTAGAGTTAACAGATTTTGTTCCACCTAAGCCAAGCACACTTGCTCCAGAAGGAACCGCTGATTTAGTACTAACATTCCGCAACCTTCATAATTGGAAGGAAGATGGCATGGCTCAAGTATTCAAAGATGCTTACAAAGCGCTGAAAAAAGGTGGTGTTTTAGGGGTAGTTGAGCACCGCATGCCAGAAAGTCTTTCTTGGGAAGAAAATATGCGCAGCGGCTATGTGCCTCAATCATTGGCCGTAAAATATGCTGAGCAAGCAGGATTTACACTAGCGGCAACAAGCGAAGTTAACGCTAACCCAAAAGATACTGCACAGCATCCACAAGGGGTATGGACACTACCGCCAGTGCTTGCATTGAAAGATAAAGATCAAGAAAAATATTTAGCGATCGGTGAAAGTGATCGCATGACATTAAAATTTGTGAAATAAAAATAGGTGGGTAGCACTTGATGCTACCCACTTTTAATTAGTTAGGATTTACATAATGAAAGTATTAGTCATTGGTAGTGGTGGGCGTGAACATGCATTAGCGTGGAAAGCGGCTCAATCTAAGCATGTAGAAAAAGTTTTTGTAGCGCCAGGAAATGCCGGTACTGCAATCGAAGCGAAGCTAGAAAATATCGATATTTCGGTAGGAGATTTAACAGCGCTTGTTAACTTTGCAAAAACCAATGATATTGGCTTAACAATTGTTGGCCCAGAACAACCATTAGTTGATGGTGTTGTTGATGCTTTTGAAAAAGAAGGACTTAAGATTTTCGGACCATCTGCAAAGGCAGCGCAATTAGAAGGTTCAAAAGCTTTCACAAAAGACTTTTTAGCACGTCACCAAATTCCTACTGCGGCCTATCAAAACTTTACTGAGATTAAACCTGCAATTGCCTATGTGCGTGAACAAGGTGCGCCAATTGTGGTTAAGGCCGATGGTTTAGCAGCGGGTAAAGGCGTTATCGTTGCGATGACACTAGAAGAAGCAGAAGCGGCAATCAAAGATATGCTAGCTGGCAATGCGTTTGGTGACGCAGGTCATCGCGTGGTCATTGAAGAATTTTTAGAAGGTGAAGAAGCTAGCTTCATCGTAATGGTAGATGGCAAAAATATTCTACCATTTGCAACTAGCCAAGATCATAAACGTGCCTATGATGGCGATAAAGGCCCTAATACAGGTGGCATGGGAGCGTACTCTCCTGCACCAGTAGTTACGCCAGAAATTCATAACCGTATTATGAAGGAAGTTATCGTTCCAACGGTTGAAGGGATGGCAAAGGAAGATGCTCCATATAAAGGTTTCTTATATGCTGGATTAATGATTGCAGCAGACGGTACACCAAAAGTAATCGAATATAATTGCCGTTTTGGTGACCCAGAAACACAACCGATCATGATGCGTCTAGAATCTGACATAGTGGCATTGTGTTTAGCTGCGTGCGAAGGGAAGTTAGATACAACGGAAATCAATTTCGATCCGCGTGCAGCAGTAGGTGTTGTATTAGCTGCTGGTGGTTACCCGGGGAGTTATGAAAAGGGTGCAGTTATATCCGGTCTTAGCACTAACCAAGATGAAAGTCGTAAGGTGTTTCATGCAGGGACTGCTATGTCAGGTAATGACGTAGTTTCTGCAGGAGGTCGGGTGCTATGCGCTACAGCACTGGGTGAGAATGTTACCAACGCACAGAAATCGGCTTACGAATTGTTACATCAAATTAGTTGGCAAGGTGTTGAATTTAGAACGGATATTGCTTATCGTGCCATTGCACGTGAAGCATAACTAATTAAACAAGGGAGCTAAACGCTCCCTTTTTTATTTCAGCAACGTATACAAGGAGGTTTCATGAAATCCGTGTCTTCATCAGTAATACATAAAGTACGACTTACTGGATTGTTCTTACCAATCTTGTTTACGTTACTTGGTTGTCAGACCGTAGCAAATAATACCGCTGTAAAACCAGATGTTTCTTATGAGCCAAAAGCGCCCGTTCTTTCAATTCTTGCACCACCGGCGAATGAAATGGCAAGTGTGGTGAAGGAAGACGATATTTTTGCTTTATCTGAAGAACAAAAAGAGGATTTTTTCTCATATTATCGTAACAAGTTAGCGTTGAATGAGCGTGAACATCATATCGTATCTTCTTATGTTACTAAGCATTTGGATGATTTCGACTATTTCGGAGACACATTTGTTGCTTCAGAAGCGCTTAAGGGTAATAAAGGCAATTGTATGAGCCTTGCAGTTATCACGTCGGCTTACGCAAAACTGCTAGATATGAAAATGGATTATAGGCTTGTACTGTCGCAACCTGTGTACGAAAAGAGCAATGGTCTAGTTATAACATCGAAGCATGTACAGACAAGAATCTTTGAACCGCAAAGAAAACAAAGTGAAATGAAGAACTTTGGTATTGGCGCACATGTTGTTGTGGATTATTTTCCTAGATACCTACAGGTAAGAGGAGCATACATCAAACATAACGCATTCGTATCACTATTTTACCAAAATATGGCGGGGCAATACTTGAGTAAGGGGGACGCTTATCTAGCATATGCGAACGCTTATCAAGCATATCAGCTCGATCCAAACAGTAGTTCTGCACTTAACTTATTGGCTTTGGCTTCAAAGCATAAAGGGGAGTTAGCTCAGGCTGAAAATATATATCGGTATATTCTAGAAGAAAATGCCGACGATCTATTGTCACTCAACAACTATGTTATTTTGCTGCGTGCGCAAGGGAGAGGCGAAGAAGCAATGATATACCAAGAACAACTAGACAGCTTGTATGATCCTAACCCTTATAACTGGATTGATTTAGCGGAAAAGCAACTTGAGCAAGATCTCCTGCAAGATGCTCTTAGTAGCTATAACAAAGCGATTAGATTAGCGCCTTACTTACAGGAACCATATATTAAAGCTTATAGAATCTTGTTGGCTCAAGGGCGCCCTATGAAAGCAGAACAATATTTACAATCTAGCCTAAAATGGGTCTTTGAGCCTGAACAGCGGTCACAAATAAAATACAAGCTTTACGGTCAGAATCTATAATTGATTGTATTTAGCGCTATTCTTTGTTTTCTTCTTGATTAACTTTTGCCTTTGCAAGTGTAGCGCTTTCTATAACTATTTCTTTATTGGCACCTGATGCGATGGCTGAGTTAATTATTTTTTCATGCTCGCTTTCAGGACTATTTATAATAGCAGTGTGAACCACTTCATCACCAGTACCTGGAAACAATGCAATCGTGTATTCTACGATATTAGATATTTGATCTGGGATTGCTTGTATTGCACCAAGTAATACATCAACAAAGCTGTCAGGAAACTCTTTCATTGTGTGTTTAACAACACTATCTGATACAAAAGGATCGGATTGTATTGCTACTCGTACGATATTTTGTATATTTGCGGGATCATCCATTGCTGCAGCTTTTACAATCTCTTGTGCGTACGCTGGCTCTGCCTGGATGGCTAGCCGAACAATTTCAGATGCTGGTGCCACATCGGCGTCTAACATGAGTTCAATTACATGGCAGGCTAGTACGGGTTCGGCGTGGAGTGCTCCAGCCATAATCGCTTGATATTGGCTAGGGTAACGTTCAAGTGCAATAGAAACAACTTGATCTACCTTTTCTGGGTATCTGCGTAAAATAGAAGAAACACTCTTTTCAAGTGGGATCTGATGCTTTACTTGTTGAGATATCATTGAAGCGATGACATCTTCCTGACTTCTTTTTGCACTATCCATTGCAGACGCATTCAAAGAAATTCCCAAAAGTAGAGAAATGAACATTAAACATTTCATTATTCTTGCTCTCTTTTTGGTAATTGATACGCATGTAGAGTACGTATCATTTATTATTCTTATTATTTGACTGACTACTATAGGAGATCTACAAATTGTTTTCTCCTGTTGATTTATACATATTTTGTACAATCCTCTACTTGGTTAGTGTGCTAAATATGCAATAAGTTCACTTTCTGCGCAAACGAACAAAAAGTTGAAATTAGTTGTTGACGGTTGCGCAAAAATCTCTAAAATGCGCTCCACTTCTCGGGGACAACCCAAGAGGCGGTTTTGAAAAGTTAGTTAACGCTACGGCCAAGATTAACAAGCCAACCACTTAAAAATTTAATTTAAAATTTTTTAAGAAAAAAGGTTGACATCAAAACTGAGATGCGTAGAATGCGCATCCGCTCTCAACGACTAAGCCAAGCGCTAACGCTGAGAGAAAACGCTAAACACGAATGCGATGTCTAGCGAGATTCGATAAGAATCGCTCTTTAACAATTAGTTATCATGCAATTTGTGTGGGCACTCACATTAATGTTAATTGAAATAAGCAGCTTGTCTGCACATTAACTTAATG